>NZ_BTGP01000006.1:0-245708 GCF_042854385.1 Erythrobacter sp. MTPC3 | reverse complement strand
CAAGCCAAGCAAGCCGAGATTGGACATTCCGCTTACGACCCGTTGCCTTCGTTGTTCACAATGGCGCGCATAAGTTTAGACCTAAGATCCGATCAATAAATGCGCCCACCAGCATCTGCTCAATGGGCTGAACTTGATAGTTATTCCTTTACCTGGCTGAGCAGATTGAACAATAAGCGACTCTTTGGAAATAAGATTCAAGGCAGCTCAGAGGGAAGATGACTTCACAAGGTCAACAGGTTGCGGCGAGCCAGGCTGGCGCGGCCCCGCCCAAGGTTTCCTATTCGCTATCCGGCGGAATTATTGCGCGGCTTGCGGGGCTTAAGGCCTCGCTTGCCTTCACATCCTATCAGTCGGGCTTTCTCTACATGCTGGGCAGCGGGCCGCAGGGTAACCCGCAGCTTCACCAATCCGGCATGCCTAAGCCCATGGGGCTATGCGCAGACGGGCCGGGCCGCCTGGTGCTGACAGCGGGCGCGCAGGTGATGCGGCTGGAGAATGTGCTGGAGGCGGATCAGCGGATCAATAAGGTCTATGACGGCTGCTTTATGCCGCGCACCGTCTACACCACGGGCCAGCTTGATGCCCATGACGTTGGCGTGCAGACAGACGGCGAGCTGGTGTTCGTCAACACGCGCTACAATTGCTTGGCGAGCATCTCTGAGCGGCATTCTTTCAAGCCGGTCTGGCGCCCGCCCTTCATCAGCGACATTGTCGATGAGGACCGCTGCCATTTAAACGGTCTTGCGATGCGCGATGGCAAGGCGGCATATGTCACCGCTGTGTCTAAGTCGGACACAATCGACGGCTGGCGCGATCGCCGCGGCGATGGCGGCGTGGTGATCGATGTCGAGAACAACGCGGTCGTTTGCGAAGGGCTGTCCATGCCGCACTCGCCGCGCTGGCATGATGGCAAGCTATGGGTGCTCAATTCCGGCACGGGAGAGCTGGGCCATGTCGAGCTGCCCGACGGAGAGGGCAAAATGGGCAAATTCGTGCCGCTCGCCTTCTGCCCTGGTTTCTTACGTGGGCTTTCGTTCCATGGCGGGTTCGCCTTCGTCGGCCTATCGCGCCCGCGTTATCAGCGTTTCGAAGGGCTTGAGCTCGATCAGCGCCTGATAGATGCCGACAGCGAGCCGTGGTGCGGGGTTCAGGTGATCGACCTGAAGTCCGGGGCCTGCGTGGACTGGTTCCGGATCGATGGCGATATTGGCGAGCTTTACGATGTTGAGCTGGCGCACGGATTTAGCTGCCCGATGACCGTCTCACCAAGCTCACCCGATGCCGGCACGCTCATTACGATTGAGCAATAGGTTGGCCTGCTGGCGAGACCCAGCGGCGCTCCAAGCAGATCTAATGGAAACCGTTCGCGCTTAAGATCGCCTGGACGACCGGGCGCACCTGATCGCCCATGGCAGGATTGGAGCGCTCAATCCCGGAGATGGTGACAGTCGGAAAGGTATTGCGGATCTGACCTGCGATTTCGGCCGCTTCTTGTTTGTCTCCGGCCAAGAAAACCGCACACAAGGCGGTAACCATTATCATCAGGTCCTCATGCGGCACGCTCTGTGCGCGGCGGCCCCATTCTGCCGCGGCCTGAATGTTTCCGAGGTTGAATTGGGCAATCGCATGAGCGGCATAGGTGCTGTAGCGCATCGGATCGCGCGGGCTCAGCTTTAGCGCCAGCGCCCCATGCTCCATCGCTTCTTCATAGGGCCCGGCAAAGGCATGATACGCCGCCACTTGCGTGTGGCCCATGGCATAGCTGGGCGAAAGATCGATGGCGCGTTCCAGCCATTCCGGAGCCTGTTCGGGCTGCGTCCCCAGCGACAACGCCTTGCCCATCGCCAGATTGGCCGAGGGGTCATCGGGATCGGCGTCAACCGCGGCCTCCGCCGACTGGCGCATCAATTGCGGTGCATCGCCCGGATCATGCAATGTCCGCTGGAGCAGAAGCCACCAATAGGTGTGCGACAATCCCGCATGCGCCCGCGCGAAATCGGGATCGATTGATACTGCGCGGGTGAAATAGGCCTGCGCGCGCTCGATATTGCTGATCCCTCTGCGATAAAGCAGCGATGAGCCCATGTGAAAGGCCTGCCATGCGGTCAGGTCCTTCGGCGCAGAAATTCGCAACCGCTCCGCTTCATTGCGCGGGATTTGCCGCTCAACCTCATGCACAACACGCCCAACGGCATGCTCCCTGATTTCGTGAACCGCGCGCGGATCGAACTCAAGCCGCTCTGACCACACCACAGTGTTGTCGCGCGTGTCGGACAGCTCGATTGCAACCGCCAGCCTGTCTCCGCCCAGTTCGATCGCGCCGCTGACGCAATAGTCGACGTTCAGCGCCGCTCGCAGCTTGGACGGAGCGATATTGCCATTGCCAAACTGGAAGCTGGTGCCGCGCGCGATCACACGCAGCATGTGGAGCCGTGCAAGCGCAGAGATAATGTCGTCCGGTAATGCTTCGGCAAAGGATGCATTGGCGGATCGCGCATCGCCGATAATCCGGAACGGCAGGACAGCAATCGATGGCTTCTCGCCCATCATTTCGAGGCTGACATCACCAGTCTCGATATTGGCAAGGGGCGCGGCAACCGCCGCTTGCTGACGCACCATCTCCACTTCGGGGACCAGCCGCCATCCCTTGGCGTGGACGGTGGCGATGATTTGCCGGGGTTTGGCCGTGTCATTCAGCGCTGCGCGCAATGTCTTGATCTGGCTGAGCAGTGCAGCGTTGGACACTTGGCGTCCCTGCCACAGACGCTCAACGATCATGGCCTTGGTAAGCAGCCGGCCCACACCTTGTTGCAGGAACAGATACAGCAGCTCCTTCGTCATCGGTTGCAGGGGGATTTCTTCACCGTTCGTGTCGTTCAATTCAAACCGATCGCTGTCATAGGCGAACACGCCAAATCTGTAGATCAAGCTGCTTTCCTTCCCAAGCAATTCGGCAGGCCATGACGTTACCTGCTGCCAGCCCACAAGCTCATATTTCCGCTGCGTAAACGAACTAATACCGAGCTTACGAGAAAAGGAAAAAGCCAAAACGGGGTTTTTTGGGGGCAAGCTTGAGGACGAGCCGCTCCGCACATATTCCCAGACTGACTCGAGTAGCGGCCCGACGGGGCCAGATGGGGCAATATGACTGATTGTGTGCGTGAAGCTGGCGGCGAAGTGATCACTGATATTCTGAGTGAGCAGGAGCAGATCCGGCGCAGCTGGTTTGGTTTTGGCATCGTGCGCGGTGGGCGCATGACCAAGGTCAGCGGCCAAGCCGCAAGCTACTCCCCGGAGCTTGGTCTGGTCGAAGCAGGCAGTCAGATTGTCGCAGCGAACGCCCCTTCGCGCGCCTCGCTTGCTGCTCTTGCCAAATCCGCTCTGCGCTGGTCCGCTGCGCCGCTCGCGATCTTTGCCGCAGCCAGTCCCGCCTTTTCGCAGTCGATCCCCGCTGGTTGTGTTGATACCAGCGGCAATGGCGTCGCCGAAGCTGGTGAGACGATCACATGCGTTGTCGCCGCGCCGACGGAAATCGCCGGTATCACGACCACCGCAGATGATGTGACAATTGTCATCGGCGACGCTGGCACTCCCACTAGTGTTAACAATCCGAGCTTTACGGGCACGGGCGTCTTCGCCGCGTCTAACGCCGGCTCGCTGACGATCGATAGCAGCAATGGCAGTGTCACCGGAGGCGATTATGGCATCTATGCGATCAACACCGGAACGGGCGCGCTTTCGATAACGACTGCTGATACGACCGGCGTTGGACGGGATGGCATTCTCGCTTTGAACTTGAGTTCAAGCACGGACCTGACGATTGACAGCAGTGAAGGCAGTGTGCGCGGCGAACGCATCGGCATTCAAGCGACCAACAACGGATCGGGCACATTTTCAGTGACCACGGCGGATGTAACTGGCGCGCTCCAGAATGGAATTTCGTTGATCAATCTTGGCGGAGACGTGACGGTTGATACAAGCGCGGGCGCTGTCAGCGGCATCACCGGTGGCATTCAAGTGTCGCAATTCGGCGCAGGCGGAATTTCAATCACCACGGCCGATGTTACAGGCATCAGGAATGAAGGTATCGTCGCGGTCAACTCTGGCTCAGGCGCTGATGTGTCGATTGACAGTTCTGCAGGCAGCGTCATCGGCGGGACAAGAGTGCTCTCAACCGGCCGTCGGGTCTCGGGTGTTTTCGCTGCTCAACAGAGCGCTGGCACGCTCAACATAACGGTTGATCAGGTTTCGGGCGGTCTGGGCATCGATGCGCGTGCTACCAGTGGCGCGACGACGATTACGCTGGGCTCAACCGCTGTTGTTACCGGCCTGACAGGGGCTGGGATTGATGCCCAATCAACCGGAGGCGCGATCACCGTTCAGGGGAGCTCCGGCGTTGTGGTTGGTGCGACCGACGGCATGTATGTGCGATCCACGGGCGGCGATATCACTGTCGACGCTCTCGACAGTGTGACGGGCAATGCGGGCGACGGTCTGGACCTTGGCTCCACTGGCGGCGCGATCACGGTCAATGCGGTCGATGCAGTGCTCGGTACTGGCGGCAATGGAATTCTGGCCGATAGCGATGGCGGCGATATCACCATCACCGGCAATGGCCTGGTCGGCGGGGTTGAAGGCACGGCGGGCGATGGCATCAATGCCGATGCCAGAGGCGGCGTAGGCGGCGAGATCACCATCACCGGCAATGGCAATATCACTGGCAGCAACTATGGGATTAATACGCGCACCGATGGTGCGGGTTCGATCACGATTGATACCAGCACGGGCAGCGTCAGCGGTGGCAGCACTGGCATCCTTGCGCGCAACTATGGATCCGGGGCGGTTTTGCTGACCACGGCGGATGTCACGGGTTTTAGTGGCATCAATGTGGCCAACGTGTCCACGAGAACCACGGACCTGACGATCGATAGCAGTGCGGGCAGCATCTCTTCTGGCAGCTTCGGTATTTCTGCAATCAACAACGGATCCGGGGCGCTTTCGCTGACCACAGCGGATGTGACGGGCATCAGTTTTGATGGCATTTATGCTCGTAACTCCGGCACGGGCCTAACGATCGACACCAGCTCAGGCGGTGTCAGCGGGGCGAGGTACGGCATCCGCGCCAATCAACAAAGCGCTGGCGAGCTCAACATCACGGTCGATCAGATCAGCGGCGGCATAGGCATTGATGCCAATGCGACCACGGGCGCGACGACGATTACGCTGGCTTCGACGGCAGTGGTCACCGGTCTGGTTGAAGCTGGGATCGATGCGCGGTCCACGGGCGGCGCGATCACCGTTCAGGGCAGCTCCGGCGTTGTGGTTGGTGCGACCGACGGCATGTATGTGCGATCCATCAGCGGCGATATCACTGTCGACACTCTCGATAGCGTGACGGGCAATGCGGGCGACGGTCTGGACCTCGCCTCCGCTGGTGGCGCGATCACCGTCAATGCCGTTGATGCCATCGCTGGAACGGCGGTAGGAATCAGGGCTGACAGCGACGGCGGGGACATCACTATCACCGGCAATGGTCTGGTCGGCGGGATCGAAGGTGCCACAGGTTCTGGCATATTCGCTGATGCGGGTGGTGGATCCGGCGGCGACATCCGCATCTCTGGCAATGGTGATATCGGCAATGGCGGTATAAATTCGCGAACCGATGGCGCGGGCTCGATCACCATTGATACCAGCACTGGCAACGTCACCGGTAGCATTAACGCTTCAAACCAGGGATCGGGCGCTGTCACCGTGACCACGGCGGATGTGACTAGCAATGCCCCGGGCGGCATTTTTGCGTTCACCCGTGGCTTGGGCCTTACCATCGACAGCAGCGCCGGCAGCGTCAGCGGCCGCGAGCGAGGAATTGAAGCGACCAATTTTGGGTCAGGCGCGCTTTCGATAACGACTGCGGATGCAACGGGAGCCGTCTTTGAGGGTATTCTTGCTTCCAACGGGGTCTCGGCCACCGATCTGACAATCGATACCAGTGCAGGCAATGTAAGCGGAAGCAGGGGTATTTTGGCAAACAGCCAGGGGACTGGCGGGCTCTCGCTGACGACAGCTGATGTGACAGGTTCCTCGTTTGATGGCATCCATGCGGTCAATTCTGCGGCAGGCGCGGACATGTCGATCGACACCAGCGCCGGTATCGTCTCAGGCCAACCTGGAGCAAACTTTTCCGGTCGGCTTTTTGCGGGCATTCTCGCTGATCAACAAAGTGCCGGCACGCTCGACATCACAGTCGATCAGGTCACGGGCGGTGTAGGCATTGATGCGGAGGCTACCACGGGTGCAACGACGATCACCTTGACGTCGACCGCACTCGTTACGGGCCTGACGGGAAGCGGGATCGATGCGCAATCAAGTGGCGGCGCGATCACCGTTCAGGGCAGCTCCGGCGATGTAGTTGGTGCAACCGATGGCATGTATGTGCGATCCATGGGCGGCGATATCACTGTCGACACTCTCGACAGTGTGACGGGCAATGCGGGCGACGGTCTGGACCTCGCCTCCGCTGGCGGCGCAATTACCGTCAACGCGGTCGACGCGGTCCTTGGCATGGGCGGCAGAGGTATTCTGGCCGATAGTGATGGCGGCGATATCACCATCACTGGCAGCGGTCTCGTGGGCGGAATTGAGGGCACGGCGAGTGATGGCATCCTTGCTGACGCCAGCGGTGGGCCTGGCGGCGCGATCACCATAATGGGCAATGGCGATATCAACGGCAGCAATAACGGTATCTATGCTTTTACTAATGGCGCGGGGTCGATCACGATTGATACCAGCACGAGCAGCATCACCGGCAGAGTCAGCGGTATTAATGCGACCAACTTCGGGACGGGTGGGCTTTCGGTCACGACTGCGGACGTGACCGGCACGGGCCGCGATGGCATCTCTGCTCGCAATTTCGGCACCGACCTTTCAGTCGACAGCAGTGCAGGCACGATTGCCGGCAATGGTGGCATTACCGCCACCAATTTTGGATCGGGCGTACTTTCGCTGACCACGGCGGATGTGACGGGCACCGGCGGCGATGGCATTTCTGTACGCAACCAGGGCACGGACCTCGCGGTAGATACCAGCGGCGGCAGCGTCAGCGGCGCGGCTAATGGCATTTATGCCTACAATCAAGGTTTGGGAACGGCCTCGGTCACGACGGCGGATGTGACCAGTGCCAACGGTAACGGCATTTACGCGCGCAACTCGTCCTCTGGCGACAGTCTATCGGTCGATAGCAGCGCGGGTAGCGTTGTCGGCGACAACCGCGGCATCAGAGCGATCAACGAGGGATCGGGCGCTCTTTCCGTTATTACAGCGGACGCTTCGGGCACCGATCGCGAAGGCATTACGGCGGGCAACTCGTCTACCGGTACAAATCTCACAATCAATAGCAGCGCTGGCAGCGTCAGCGGTGGCACGAGGGGGATATACGCAGTCAACCAAGGCTCCGGTGCTCTCTCTGTGACGACGGCTGACGTTTCCGGGGGCACCGGCGAGGGCATTTCGGCAAGGAATTTTAGCGGTACCGATCTGACGGTCGACAGCCGCGCAGGAAGCGTCAGCGGCGGCTTCAGAGGTATCAACGCGACCAACGCTGGCTCAGGCGCACTCACGATCACAACTGCCGATGTTACTGGCACCACGAACGAAGGCATCCGCGTCGTTCAATCCAGTGCGGGAGGCAGCCTAACGATCGACAGCAGTGCGGGCAGTGTCGTCGGCGGCAACAGGGGTATCTATGTGCGCGACTATGGCGGTGGATCGGTGGCATCCATCATCGTCGACCAAGTGACCGGCGGAACCGGCATCTTTAGCAACACGACCTCGGGCGCGACTACTATCACACTCGGGTCGACCGCCGTTGTTACCGGCACGGCCAGCCAAGGCATATATGGATACTCAACCGGCGGCTCGATCACAGTTCAGGGATCATCAGGTGACGTTGTCGGCGCGACCGATGGCATGTATGTTCGCAGTAGCGGCGGCGATATCACTGTCGACACACTCGACAGCGTGACGGGCAATGCGGGTGATGGCCTCGACCTGGCGTCCGCTGGCGGCGCAATCACCGTCAATGCGGTTGATACGATCACCGGCACGGATGACAGCGGTATTGTCGCTGATAGCGACGGCGGTGACATTACCATCACAGGCAATGGTCTGGTTGGTGGAATTAGCGGCACGGGTGCTAATGGTATCACTGCATATGCAGGCGGCGGTATTGGCGGAGCGATTACCATCACCGGCAACGGCAATATCGCTGCCGGCGACGATAGTATTTTTGCTTACACCAATGGCGCGGGTTCGATCACGATTGACAGCAGTTTGGGCAGTGTCAGCGGCGGCCGCAAAGGCATTTTCGCGGACAACTTCGGATCAGGGGCGCTTTCTATCACCACAGCGGATGTGACGGGCGCCCGCTCTGAAGGCATCATGGCGCTCAACATCGGTACCAACCTAATTATCGATAGCAGTGCAGGCAGCGTAAGCGGCGCTACGCATGGCATTTTAGCGATCAATAGCGGACTGGGCTCGCTTTCGTTGACCACGGCGGATGTGACGGGCGGCTATGATGGCATTTTGGCGATGAACTTCAGTGGCACAGACCTGACGATCGACACCAGCGCCGGGGATGTAAGCGGCGCGAGGCGGGGTATCCTTGCGCGCCAAGATGGCAGCGGGGTCTTCTCGATCAATACGAATGGGGTGACTGGCTCTAACTACGGTATCTTTACCGTGCAATCGGGTGCAGGCGCGCAGAGCATCATGGCAGCGGGCGATGTCATTTCGACCAGCAGCGATGCAATCCGCGCGAATGGAAGCGGCGCCAGCCTGTCGATCACGACCGCAGCCTTGGTCTCTGGCGAGACAGGCGGCATTCGCGCTCAAAACGATGGCACGGGCGCTCTCACGGTCAACGTCAATGAAGTGACGAGCGCTAATGGCGCTGCGATCAGGGCACGCAATGGCAGTTTCAGCGTTCCTGCGGGCACCGATTTGACGGTTACGGCCAGCGGAACAGTCACTGGCACGGCCGGCATCTATGCAAACAATGGCGGGACGGGCGATCTCTCCATCACCACTGCTGATGTCAATGCCACAACCAGCGTGGCCGTCAGCGGGCGAAACTATGCTGCAGCTCGCAATCTGACAATCGATACAACCGGCGGCGTTGTTGATGCGGCCTATAACGGAATTCGCGCAGCGAATGATGGCAGCGGCGCAGTGGCTGTCACCACAGGCGATGTGAACGCAGGCGGTTATTACGCCATCTATGGCCGCAATTACGGTACTGATTTGACGATTGATACGACCGCAGGTGAAGTCACGGGCAGCGCCTCGGGCATTTATGCTCGCAGCATTGGATCGGGCGCGCTTTCGATCACGACCGGCAATGTGACCGGTAGCGGCAACCGCGGCATTTCCATCTTCAACCTGCTCACAGAGCTGACGGTCAACACCGCCGCAGGTGCGGTTTCAGCTGAGAATGAAGGCATCCTCGCGTTTAACGAAGGAACGGGCACGCTAACGATCACAACGGCGGATGTAACGAGCAACAGCCGTTCAGGCATCATCGCAGAGCAAAGCGTGAATGACGCAGACATTGTGATCGACACCACTGGCGGCGCGGTTGTCGGATCGAGCGTTGGCATCATGGCTGCGCAGAACACCGGCGGAGATGTCACGGTTGATGTGAATGCCGTTGAAGGCGGCGTGGGCATTATCTCCACCGCTGCGACCGGTGATACGCTGATCACCCTGTCCTCCACGGCAGTGGTGACCGGAACGACAATGGTCGGGCTCTATGGCCTCAGCACAACGGGCGACATCACGGTCCAGGGAAGCTCAGGCACAGTCACCGGGGCAACCGATGGCATCATGCTGGTTTCGGCGGGCGGCGAACTGACGGTAGGCAATATTGACCTCGTTCAAGGCAATGCAGGCGACGGCATTGATCTGGCATCTGGCGGCGGCGCGATCAGCGTTACCGATGTGGATGAGATCACAGGCGTTGGCGGCAATGGCATTCTGGCCGATGCCACCGGCGGCGCGGGCGGCGACATTCTCCTCACCGGCAATGGCGACATCATGGGATCGCTCGCCGGGATCACCGCAAGCGCGGACGGCGCAGGCACTGTCACAGCTGACCTCACTGGCATGACGCTTGGCGGCGTCAGCGGGTTTGCTGTCTCCACCGAAGGCGGCGCGGTCTCTGTTGCGAACAGTGGGCTGCTGTCAGGCGGAACCAACGCCTTTATCGCCAGCGGCGCGAATACGGGCCCGATCACACTCACTAACACTGGAACGATCCTCGATCCGGTCCAGTTTGCGAGCGGTGATGACAGCTTCACCAATTCCGGCACGTTCCAGGTTCGTGATACCAGCGATTTTGGCGCGGGCACGGATATGTTCGATAACTTGGCAGGCGGCACTCTGGCTGCTCCGGCAATTGCTTCGCTGATCGGTGTTGAGACCCTCAGCAATGCTGGCCTCATCACATTGGTGAACGAAGACGCAGCGGGAAGCCTTACGGTTAGCGGCGACTTTATCGGCAATGACGGGCAACTTGCGATCGACATCGATTTTGCTGGAACCTCTGATAAGCTGATCATTGGCGGCGCAGCGACCGGCACCACTACAATTTTCCTCAATGATGTATCGAGCGCAGCCGGGATTGGATCAGGCATCGTTCTGGTCGATGCCGCTGGTGGCAGCGAAGAGGGCGCGTTCGAGCTTGCGAACCAGTCTCTCAATTTTACGCCGTTCGTGGCTCTCGATCTCGCTTTCGATGCGGCGAACAATGACTTCCTCATCTCACGCCGGTTCACGTCCTCAGTCGCTGAGGGCGCTAAGCTGGCCGAGGGCGCGCAATCGCTTTGGTATCGCAGCACCGACGCCTGGACACAGCACCAGGCAAGTACGCGCTTTGATGATGAGAACGCATCGCCGTTGTGGCTGACTTTCTATGGCAATGTCGCGAGCCGCGAGGATGATACAATGGGCACTGGCCTGATGCTGCCGGCAGCCAATGATCTTGATTACGAGCAAGACTTCTTTGGCTTCCAGGCCGGATATGACCTGGCCTCTCAAGCCGGTGACGGTTTCGCAGCGGGGATCACAGCCGGTTATCTCAGCTCGAACATTCGCTTCGCCTCGCGCGGCAACAGCGCGCGGTTTGATGTGTTCAACATTGGCTTGTCAGCGTCCTACAGCTCCGGCGGCTTCTATGCTGATGGCCTGATCAAATACGATACAATCAGCGGCAACCTGAGCGACCCGCGCGCTGGCGGATTTGATGGCGACGCTGATGGCGACGCGCTGGGTGTGCACGCACAGCTTGGATACCGCTTTGGCGATGATGGCTTCTTCATCGAACCTCAGTTTAACCTGGATTATCAAGCGACGAACCTTGATGACATAGTGATCGAGGATACGCGCTTTGACTTTGGCAATATTGATGGCTTGCGCGGGATTGCCGGACTGCGGATCGGCGGCCAGAGCGAGCGGAGCAATGGCACGGGCATCGGTTACTACCTTGGCGCCAGCGCGGTGCATGAGTTTCAAGATGGGCCGCCAGTGCGCTTCTCTTTTGGTTCGGATGAAATCGCGCTGAGCAACAACAAGATCGGCACGTATGGCCGGATCGAAGCCGGCATGACCCTTTTTGGCACTGGGCCGCTCAGCGGCTTTATCGAAGCGCATGGTGATATCTCAAGCAGCTACACCAGCTATGGCGGTCAGGCTGGGGTGCGGATCAAGTTCTAGGGCGTGGCTACGTTCAATGTGGAACAAAACTCTCGTCCATCGAGAACGTTGAGACTACGCGCTAAATGTCCGCTTTCACTCCAGCCTTTAAGATACAAGAAAGCTGATAGCGGTCGCTCAGGATGCCCAAGCGACCGCCTGAACGTCAGATTTCTGTCTTCTCTGCAAGGGTGAGGGCATCCTCAATGTCCACGCCGAGGTAGCGAACTGTGTTCTCAATCTTCGAATGTCCGAGCAAGACTTGGATCGCCCTGATGTTGCCGGTCGCTTTGTATATGATCGAGGCTTTGGTCCGGCGAAGTGAGTGGGGCCCATACTCTTCTGGCCGCAAGCCAATCGCTTCGACCCACTCATCAACCAATCGAGCATATTGGCGTGTGCTCAAGTGACGAACGGGATCAACTCGGCTCGGGAAGACGAAGTCCTCGACGTCACCACCTCTGAGTTCCAGCCAGGCAAACATGCTTGCACGCGCGTCTGCCGCAATCTCGAACTGAACGGGGCGTCCTGTCTTGCGCTGCGTGATCGTCGCACGTGTCCTGATTTCTGGTCCACTGACCAGATCGCCGATCTTCAACTCGACGAGATCACAGCCTCGTAACTTGCTATCGATCGCTAGGTCGAACAGCGCTCGGTCCCGAACGCGCTCCTCGCGATCGAGAAAGAACCGGATTGCCCAGATCTGCTTTTGATTGAATGGGTGCTTTGGTCCGATCTTGGCACCGAAGTTCCATGGCACGCGGCTTTGTGCTGCCGGATCAAATTGTGAGTAAGTCATTTTCATTCTCCTTGGCCAGAATGGCCGAGAAGAATGTCCGCTTTCAGGAACTAAGAATCTGGATTGCTACGACCGACATGAGGGCGCTTAGCGGACATAGTAGTCGACTGTTATGGCAGCTGCGGGGAGGGTGCTTTCGACCGCCAATCGGCACATTGTTATCTGGCGACTTTCGCTCCGACCAAGCGCTCTATGCTTTCAACTGTAATAAGCGAACGGGAGCCGACTTTAGTTCTGACGAGGTCGCCTTTCCGCATCAATTGATCTACCTTGGTGCGACCCAACCCCGTGGCTTGCATGGTCTGTGCAATTGACGCCGTTAGGGCCCCTGCCTTAATTGGAGACGCTGCGTCTTGAGTCCGTTTCTGATCCTCAGGAGATGGTTCATGGGCCTTCTCCTGAGTTGTCGGACTTGACTTAGGCGGGGGAGCTGACCTGCAAACGGACGGATCCGCGCAATAGCGATCTAGTATCTTGGTCAGCGAAGCTTCGGAGAAGCTTATACCGGTTATCTGGATTGTCGGTAATCCCCCGGGCAGCTTAGCCCCCTCCAGTTGAACTGTGCCACCGTTCAAAGCTGCCATGATTTTATCTGAGGCAACGATACGGGCCCATTCCTCTGGTGGAATCTGGGCATCCCTGACTGTCTTCGTCGGCCCACCCGCGGGCCGTATTTCGCGCATCAGCGCATAAGTCTTGATCAGCCCAGCGGCCGCGTAATCGGCCAAGAGCTTTTCGGGGGCATCCAAATTGCGGGCTTTGACAAGTTCGATTGCCTTGCCGGGTAGGATAGGTCGGTGAAATGACATCATTCTTCTCGCTCTTTGGCGCTCAGACCTGCCAGCGAAACGTGAAAAAGGGGTAACTTGTTGGATCGGTGCTTGAATCGGATGAAACCGGCTCAGCCAAGGGCCGCAAGATCAAGATCCGAAAAGCACCGCTGATGTTCGCGGATGTCCACCCAAGTTTTTCATGTTTTTTTCATGGAAAAGCGGGCCATCTCTTCTAAGTCATTGAAAAGATGGTGGGCGCGGCAAGGATTGAACTTGCGACCCCACCCGTGTGAAGGGTGTGCTCTACCACTGAGCTACGCGCCCGCTCGCTTGCTCATACTGCAAGGGCAGGGGCGCGCGTCTACTGCGGCGGTCAGGTCAATGCAAGGGGGGACAGCGCCGTCACAGCGTTACTTTGCAACGAGAGCCTTGAAGACCTCGATCAGACTTGCTGCGCTCCTCGTGCGAGTGGGCGGGGTATGGACCGGGCATTCCAGACAATAGGCCTGAATACCGCGCGCGCCGCTTAGCCTTTCGGCATCGCTCATGATGCGTGAAAGCGTGACCTCGCGCTGCTGGGCGGCTCTTGCGAACAGATCTGCTGCGCCTGACTGCTGGGGCTGTGCCGTCGATCCGCCCAGCATCTGCCTGATGAGCGAATCGTAATTGGCCTGCTGCGCGCCGAGGAAGCGCGGGCTCCAGCCATCGTCTTCCAACCCGGCTTCGCTTGCCGCCCAATCCAGCGCGGCATCAAGCCCGCCAAACTGATCGACAAGGCCAAGCTGGCGGGCCGATCCGCCGTCCCACACACGACCTTGTGCGATAGCATCGATCTGGGCTGCTGGTTTGCCGCGTGCGTCGCTGACCCGATCAAGGAAATCGCTGTAGGTATCGGTGACGGATGCCTGCAGGATCGCGTCCATTTCTGGCGAGAGGCCGCCAATGATGTCGGGCTGCCCGGATAGCGGCGTGGTGCGGAAACCGTCGGCGGTTACGCCAATCTCGCCGATTGCATCTTCGAATGTGGGCAAGACCGCAAATACGCCGATTGATCCGGTTATCGTTTCGGGCTGCGCGAAAATGCGGTCGCCTGCGGTCGCTACCCAGTATCCGCCGCTGGCAGCGACATTGGCAAAGGAGATTGCCACCGGGATGTCCCTTGCGCGGTAGCGTTCGATCGCACGGCGGATTTCTTCCGACGCGGTTACCGAACCGCCGGGCGAATCCACCCGCACGACAAGCGCGGCAAGATCATCATCCAGTGCCTCGTCCAGCAAATCGGCAATGCGCGTCCCGCCTGCTGTGCCAGGACCTGCTTCGCCGTCCACGATGGTGCCCGCCACGGTGATCACACCGATGGACTTGCCGCCGGACGACGGCGCTGTGTCGGCGAGATACGGGGCGAGATCGCTCTTGGCGTATGCACCCGGCGCCTCATCCCAGCTGTCTTGTCCTGACACTTCGGCAACGCGGTTTCCGAACTCGGTGCTGTCGCCCAAACGGTCGATCAATCCCGCTTCCAGCGCGGCCTGCGCGAGATCGCCCGAGCTTGCCTCGATCCATGCAACGGGATCGCTGGTTACGCGGTCCAGCTGGATCGCGGGGCGGGCTTTTTTCACATTGGCCTGCCATTCCTCCCATAGCGCGCCATAAAGCGCGCCAATGTTCTCGCGCGCTTCGGCAGACATGGAATTGCGCGAATACGGCTCGACCGCTGCTTTGAAAGTGCCCACGCGATAAATGCGCGCATTGACGTTCAGCCGATCAAGCAGGTCGGCATAGTAAAGGTTGGTGCCGCCCGGACCGGCGATCAGCGCGCCGCCCAGCGGATCAGCCCAAACCTCGCTCGCATGAGCGGCAAGGTGCATATGGTCATCGCCGTAAGCGAGCGCGTAGGTGAAAACCGGCTTTTCGGCCTTTCGCACACGGTCCATCGCTTCGCCGACTTCCTGCAGGTGGACCTGTCCGCCGCCGATGAATGTGGTGAGGTCGAGCACGACTGCCTTGATCCGGTCATCGCTGGCGGCAGCATCCAATGCGCGGACGAGATCGCGGGCCTGATGTTCGACGGCAGGGGCTTCGCCAGCCAGCAGAACCGCGAACGGATCGACCGCAGAGCGTTCCTCGACGACATAGCCGGACAGATCCATATAAAGTGCACCGTCGCGCACCTGCCCAGGATTGGGAGCGGCTGAAAGCAGACTGAAGAGCGCGAGGAAGAACAGCAGCATGAACAAAAGGACCAAGGCGTCCTTTATCCCGACCATCAATTTCCAGACTTTGCCGACAAAATTCATGTGATGCGTGTTCCTTTTCGCCGCGCGAGGCGGTGCGCGGTTAGCCCCTGATCCCTACCTAGGTAGGAATTCCGGCAATTTCCATTGAGAAGAGTGCAAGCAATCAGCCGGGCAGCCGATATCGCTCGACCAATCACGGGGGGTACGGCCTTCGCTGCGTCGCTCGCCGCATCATCTGGGGCATTGCAGGATGGTGCCATGCGCCCTAAAGGCTTGGCTTTAATGACAGGGTTAGAAACTTCGCAAACGCACGGCCGCTTTCCGGCGGGCCAGCTTGCCTTTCCGCATCGCAACCTGACCGGCATCGGCCAGCTTGAGCGCCATGAAATCCTCTATCTGCTCGATCAGGCCGAGCAATGGGTGAAACTCAACCGGCAAAGCGCCAAGCACGCAGGGCTGCTGGGCGGTTTGACGATCATCAACGCCTTCTTCGAAAACTCGACGCGGACGCTGCTCAGCTTTGAAATCGCTGGCAAGCGGCTTGGCGCAGACGTCGTTAATATGCACGCAGCGCAAAGTTCGGTGAAAAAGGGGGAAACCCTGATCGACACCGCGATCACCCTGAACGCCATGCGCGCCGATGCGATTGTTATCCGGCACGGATCAAGCGGCGCGACGCAGCTGATCGCGGACAAGGTTGATTGCCCAGTGCTTAACGCAGGCGATGGCAGCCACGAACACCCAACGCAGGCTCTGCTTGATGCGCTGGCACTGCGGCACAAACTGCAAGAGCGCGGTGCCAGCGGCGACGATTTCACCGGACTGACTATCACCATCTGCGGCGATATCCTGCACAGCCGCGTGGCGCGCTCCAACATGCTATGTCTACAGGCGATGGGGGCCAGTGTCCGCGTCTGCGCGCCACCAGCATTGATGCCTGCCGGGATTGAGGCGCTGGGCGTTACGCCCTTTCACAATTTTGATTCTGCTCTCGAAGGGTCGGATGTGGTGATGATGCTGCGCCTCCAATCAGAGCGGATGACGGGCCAGTTCATCCCTTCCGAAAGGGAGTATCATCATCTCTATGGCCTTACCCGCGCGCGTCTCGAACATGCAGCCAAGGATGCCATCGTCATGCATCCCGGCCCCATGAATCGAGGGGTCGAAATCGATAGCGAAGTCGCTGACATGATCGACCGTTCAATCATCACCCAGCAAGTGGAAATGGGCGTCGCGATCCGCATGGCGTGTCTCGACATCCTGACCCGGCCCGCGCGCGGTGTGGAGGGCTGGGCATGAAACAGATGCGCGCGCTTACCATCACCGGCGGCAGGTTGGTCACGCCCGGCGGCCTGATCGACGGTGCAATCAGGCTCGAAGACGGAATTATCACCAGCATTGGCGCCGCTACTGCGCCCAAAGACGGCGATGAAGTTCTGGATGCCAAGGGTAAACTGGTTGCACCCGGCCTCGTCGATCTCGGCGTGTTTGCCATCGACAAACCTGCCTTTCGCTTTGGCGGGATCACACGCGCCGCCTTGATGCCTGACCAATCCCCGCCGCTCGATTACCCGAGCCGGGTCAATTACATCGCGAAGAGCGGTAAGCCGGATTTGTGGGTCCACCCGCTGGCTGCGGCAACGCGCGGGCTGGAGGGCAGCCAGCTTGCCGAAATCGCACTGATGAAGGATGCTGGCGCGCGCGGCGTTGCAACCGGTCGCGGATGGATCGCCGATAGCGGGGTGATGCTGCGACTGCTGCAATATGCGGCGATGCTTGACCTGATCGTGGTCGCGCACCCGGAGGATTGCGGTTTGAGCGCAGGAGCGGCTGCGACGGCGGGTGAGATCGCAACGCGGCTTGGTCTGCCAAGTGCACCTGCCGAAGCGGAAGCGCTGGCACTTGCGCGCGATATCGCGCTCGCTGAGATGAGCGGTGCGCGGGTGCATTTCCGCCAAGTCACGACCGCTCGCGGTTTCGATCTGGTGCGCGCGGCCAAAGCGCGCGGCGTTAGCGTCACCTGCGGAATTACCCCTGCGCATTTCATGCTTTCAGACCTCGCAACCGCCGATTTTCGGACCTTTACCCGGCTTTCGCCTCCGCTGCGCTGCGAGGCAGACCGGCAGGCCGCTTTGGCCGCGATTGCAGACGGCACTGTCGATGCGATATCGAGCGGGCACGACCCGTGCGGTGCGGAAGGCAAGCGGTTGCCCTTTGCCGATGCTGACCCGGGAATGGCCGGGGCGGAGACGGTACTTGCGATAGCGTTGGGACTGGTGCGCGACGGTGTGATTAACGAAACCCGCGTGTTTGAGCTGCTGGCAGGCAATCCGGCAAGGTTGCTTGGCGTGAAAGCGGGCGCTCTGGCTGAGGGATATGAGGCAGATATTGCCGTCATCGATCCTGAGGCCCCGTGGTTTGTGGACCGGACCAAGATGGAATCGAGCGCAGACAACACCCCGTTTGATCGGCAGGGCACGCAGGGAAGAGTGACGGCACTGATTAAAGGCGGCGTTGCCCTCTGACTACACCCGCTATCACCGGGCAAAGAAAAAGCCCCCGGAGGTCAGATCCGGGGGCTTTTCGCGTAAGAAATTCGGGCCGCTTTAGCGAGTGCGTGCGGCAACCCGTACGACCTGCTTCACAGCGCCCGCTGGCGGAGTTGCCGCTGCGTAAGAAAAACAGCCAGCGACTGACGATTTGACCGCTGAACACATCTGGTTCGCGCTCGACTGGCCGAAACCGGCCGCAGCAAGGCGGAAATAAGTCTGCCCGTTCACGACGGCTTCGGTAATGACCGAGTCGCGCCCTTTAAGCTGCGGGAATTGGGCTTTGAATTCGTTCCACTTCGCCTCGGCGACAGCGCGGCTGTCAAAGCTGCCGAGCTGGACAAGGTGTGTTGCCGCTTTGCCGGTGGCAACCGCCATGCGGCGCTGCGATGCGGCTTTGACAACACGCTTTGGCGCAGGCTTGGACGCGGCTTTCGCCGGGATGTCCTGAACAACCGCTTTTGAAATGTAGCGCATCGCCGGTTTTGCTGCAGGCTTGGCAGCTGCGGGAGCGTCAGTCACTTCGGCGACTGCAACCCTTGGTGCTGCTGGTTCGGTAGTCGCTCCAAACGCGAGAGCTTCCGTTTCGGAAGGTGCAGCTGCAACTTCGACCGGTGCCTGGTCTGCGGCTTCGGCCACCATCATTTGCTGGCTGGGGAAGTTCGACAGCGCAAGATACCTTGGCTGGCCGCCATCGCTGGTCGGGCGGACGTTCAGCAGCCCGGCAACGCGAACCTGATAATCTTCGGGTTTGGCATTGGCTGCCCAGTCCGAAATGCGTGCGTCAAGCTCGTTTGCAGGAACATCTTCGGCAGCCATCACCCGCGCGGCGCGCCAGTTTCCGGCGAGCGCATAGGTGTAGGCGAGATTCTGGCGAACCTTGGCCGTGTTCTGTCCGCCGCGCAGCGTATTGGTAAGGATGTGCACGCCGCGTTCCGGCTGACCGGCCAGCGCAATTGCTAGGCCCATGTCGGCAGGATTGATCGCGCCTTCCCATTCATTCAGCATTGCAAGCGCCGACCCGTGGTCGCCCAGCGCCGTCTTGGCCAAAGCATAGCTCAATACTGTGCGCGGATCCTCGTCGCCCAGCTCAAGCGCGTCGTCAAAGCTGGTTGCTGCCGAATTGAAACGGCCTGCTTCGAGATAGGCTGCGCCCAGCATGGCGCGGAAACTGGAATTGCGAGGCTCTGCCAAAACGGCGGCCTCTGCATAGGTGATCGCTTTGTTGACCTGACCCTTTTCAAGCGCGCTTTGCGCCTTTGCAAAGGAGGTTGCAGCCGGAGCCGCAGCGTTGGTTGAACACCCGGACAAAGCGACGCTGGCGAGCGCCGTTGTCATGATCAGGCCAATCTTGGGGGCGCTGATGCGACCTTTAGTGATGCGATCCGTTTTACCGACCATTGTCCAAATTTCCCTGTGTGGTGATGCTTATTTAAGCGGCACGGCGCCGTTGTTGAGCGACATGCGTGCTGCAAGCGCGTCAAGTTCTTCAAATTGCTCGAGCATTGTGTCGAGTGCTTCGGTGACCAGTGCCTGCGCGCTGATCCCGCGCATTGTCGAGGCAAGACGTAACTTAAGGTGGCGTTCGGTATCCAACCTTAATGTGAATGCGGCCCGTTTTGAGCATTTGCTGGGCGCTACAGCAGGTTTTGCTGCCTGGCGGGCCCGTTTCGCTATTTTGGCGGATTTCACGATCTGTTCGTCGATCTTGCTCGGCTCGGCCTGTGCGGGCGCATGTTCGGAAAGACGCTCTGACAGTTCGTTTTGCTGACGGCGAATTGCCGGGCGCTTGGGAACTGTGATGCTTTCGTTAGCAGCTTTGCTGACAATCGAGACAATATCGGCACTGCCGACACCGTCGGGCAGGGCAGGCATTTCATTATCCTGACCCATGTCATTCCAGCCAAGGTCTTCGAGCTGTTCGTCGGCAAGAGCGGCCATTGCGGCGGGATCCTGCGGCAAGGGCGCCAGTTGCGGACGCATTGCGGGTTTTGCTCCGCCCTTGCGGGCAAGCAGTGCTGGATTCAGCGAGGCGAAGCTGGCTTCTGACATCGCGCAACCCGCCTTTTACTGAGCGACCCGGCGACCGAAGCCGCCTTGGGGACGTCCTGCGTTGACAGCCTGCGGCTGACCTCCGCCCGGTGCAGCGGCAAAGATGGTGCGGCGGAAATTTTTCTCGAGACGATCCGAAATATACTTCCAAAGCGCGGTAATCTCTGCAGCGCTGCGGCCATCCGGCTCCACTTCCATGACGGTGCGGCCATCGATCATCGATGCTGCAAAGTCCGTGCGGTGGTGGAGGGTTATAGGTGCAACCGTGCCGTGCTGCGACAGCGCAACGGCTGCTTCAGATGTGATCTTTGCTTTAGGAGTTGCTGCGTTGACGACAAAAACCAGCGGCTTTCCAGCGCGCTCGCACAGGTCGACTGTTGCACCAACAGCGCGCAGATCATGCGGGCTGGGGCGGGTCGGAACCACGATGAGTTCGGCAACGGCAATGACCGATTGAATGGCCATTGTAATGGCTGGCGGCGTGTCGATCACGGCCAGCTTGAAACCCTGTTGACGCAGAACCGCTAGGTCGTTTGCCAAACGCGAAACGGTGGTTTGGGCAAAGGCGGGATATTCCGCTTCACGCTCGTTCCACCAATCGGCTAGTGATCCCTGAGGGTCAATGTCGATAAGTACGACCGGGCCAGCGCCTGCGCGCTGGGCCTGGACGGCCAGATGTCCGGAAAGGGTCGTTTTCCCCGATCCGCCTTTCTGCGATGCCAAAGCAAGTACACGCAACGCCTGGGTCCCCCTGAATTGAACCATGTCGCCGCCCAATCGCGGCTGGATGACCATGGGATCGCAGTATACCCCTAATTTTGGGTTAATGAGGCGGCGTTTTCCTTGCCTTCGCGTTGAGGAAGCCAAAGGGTTTGAAGGCGATTTCGCCTGCGCAAGAGCGGATGCTGTCAGTTCACGCAAAGACGTCGGTATTGTGAGCCATTGATTGCTCGCGCGCCTGAAGAGGGCGTCACTAAACCATTTGCTAACCATAAGCGCGTATTTCCCCTGCTCAGTTTCAACGCGATCCCGCTGCTTTCGGGATCAGGCCCGTCTCGGTTTGGCGGGCCGGGCAAGAGGGAAACCGAGATTATGGCTCGTTCAATTCTTTATGCTTCGGCAGCTTTATGTGCGGTGATTGCCATCCCGGCTCAGGCAGACGTCAAGGAAGGCGTGGATGCGTGGAGCGCGGGCGATTATCAGCGCGCCGTCAGCGAATGGAATGGTCCGGCTGAGGCTGGCAATGCCGATGCGCTGTTCAACCTTGCGCAGGCTTACCGGTTGGGCCGGGGCGTGACCGCCGATATTCGCAGGGCGCGCGAATTGTATGCGCAGGCAGCAGATGCAGGGCATGTAAAGGCGGCAGACAATTACGGTCTGTTGCTGTTCCAGCAGGGCGAGCGGGAGGCCGCAATGCCGCTTATCAAGTCAGCCGCCGAACGCGGTGATCCGCGCGCGCAATACGTGCTTGGCCTGTCGCATTTCAACGCCGATCATGCCGAAAAGGATTGGACACGTGCCTATGCCTTTATCACGCTGGCGCATTCTGCCGGGCTGCCCCAGGCGGCGTCTGCGCGCGCGCAGATGGATGAGTATATCTCTGCCCAGACCCGCGAAACCGCGCAGACCCTTGCCCGCCAGATCGAAAATTCAGCCAACCAGCGCCGCGCAGCAGACCTCGCGGCGGCCGAGCTTGCGCTGCGCAGCCGGCCTACCAGCGATTTGGGGGTTAAGGTTGCTGCACTGCCGGCAGCGCCGGCCGCTCCTTCTATGTTCGCAACGACTAGCGCCAGCATTCCGGCTGCGGCATCGCCCGTCGCCTATTCGAAACCTGCACCCAATCCCGCACCAAAACCCGCTGGTAAAAACGTGAGCGAATGGCGCGTCCAGCTCGGCGCTTTTGCGGTAGACGGCAATGCAGAACGTTTGTGGGCCAAGCTTTCCGGTAATTATGCCCTTGCAGGGACAAGCCGGAAACTCATCCCGACCGGGCGCGTAACCCGGCTTCAAGCGTACGGTTTTGAGAGCCTTGATGCTGCGAAAACAGCATGCGCCGCGCTGAAACGTGAAGGGCAGACCTGCCTCGTCACGAACAAGTGATCGGCTACTGCGCATATAATCCTTTCCCCCCATCGCTCTCATGCTACCATCGCGTGAAAGATCGTGTGGGGGATCAACAATGAACGAAGCGGTTATTCAGCCAGCAGCACCAGCAGCCGCGCCGTCCGCGCACGCGCCGGTATCCGGTGCAGAGCGTATTTCCAGTCTGGATTTCATTCGCGGTATTGCCGTCATGGGTATCTTGGCGGCAAATATCGTCGCGTTTGGCCAGCCATTTGCCGCTTACATGTATCCGCAAGCGTTTCTGACCGAGCACGGGGCTGCGTCTGACTGGCTGCTGATCGCGCAATTCGTCATCATCGATAACAAGATGCGCGGCCTGTTCACGCTGCTGTTCGGGGCAGGGATTTACCTGTTTATGGAGCGCACATGGGCGCGGGGCGGCACACGCTGGCGTCAGATGTGGCGGCTGGCCGTTCTCTTGATGTTTGGCCTGCTGCACTTCTTCGTCATCTGGATGGGCGATATCCTGCTGTATTACGCGCTGATCGGCTTTGCCGTGGTTCCCTGCCTGCGCTGGAGCGCGAAGACGCAATTCATCACAGGGCTAATCGCCTATATCGTCGGCGCGCTCCTTTACGCAGCGGTGCTGACTTTCCCCTATGCCATTGCTGAAACATCCTTTGGCGACCAGAGTTCTATGGCAGAGACAAAGGCCAGTATGATCGAGGCGCAAGACGCGGCGATTGCGGATGGAGAGATCGAGACTGCCTATAAAATCTCAGGTGACTTTGCCGGTCTGATTCAACACCGGATCAGCGAACACTGGGCGGATCCGATCGGGAACGTATTTTTCTTCAGCCTTGAATCGCTGCCGCTGATGTTTCTCGGCGTTGCACTCTACCGGTTTGGGTTCTTCAGCGGGGGTTTCTCATCTGAGAAGATGCGGCGCTGGGGCTGGATCGGCGTGATTGGCGGCGCGGCCCTCACATTTGGGCTGGGACTATTTCTGAAAAGCGCCGATTTCGGGTATTATGCGATGCTGGCGGCCTTTGTCGGGTGGAGCCCGATCCCCCAGCTGATGATGGTGCTGGGCCTCGCGGCCCTGATGGTCGAATATTCGCCCGGGTGGAGCGGCTGGTTGTCCGAGCGGATTCGGGCGGCAGGACGCGCGGCGTTCACCAATTACCTTGGAACGTCGATTGTGATGGTGGCTGTGTTCCATGGTTGGGGGCTGGGCCTGTTTGGCGAGCTTAATCGACCGATGTTGTATGTTGTCACGCTATTGGCGTGGATAGCGATGCTTGCCTGGTCCAAGCCATGGCTCGATCGGTTCCGCTATGGCCCGCTGGAATGGCTCTGGCGGTGCCTGACCTATGGCAAGATGTTTCCGCTGAAGCGGTGACGTATCTGACTGGCGCACAGGCTGCACAGAAAATTGCCGCCTAAGGCTTGCTATTGCGAATAATTCGCATATCTTGGTTTTGCAAACGCTTCGCAGGAGTGATTCTTAACCCATATGTATATCTGCATTTGCAACGCGATCCGTGAAACCGACCTTCGTGTCGCAGCTTTGGGCCATGGCGGCGATGCCGAGGCGACCTATGCGACTTTGGGTAAGCGGCCCAATTGCGGCCAATGTCTTGCAAAGGCTGGGAAAATTATCGCCCAGGAACGCGCGCTGTCTTCTTGCGAAAACGTCGCAATCTAAACAGCGCACGCGCTACTGCGAACGGATCGCAAATACCTGATTCATAAGGATAAATTTGCGTTCGCCCCCTTGCTGAATGGTGAGAATGTGCGCATATAGAGCACACACATTCACTCATTGCGCCGTGCATCCACATGGCCCATGCAAAGGAACGAACCGCCATGAAGGGCGATCCGAAAGTAATCGAATTCCTAAATAAGGCTCTGACGAATGAGCTGACCGCCATCAACCAGTACTGGCTGCATTACCGCGTGCTGGATGATTGGGGCGTGACGAAGCTTGCCGAGTATGAGCGCAAGGAATCCATTGAGGAAATGGAGCACGCCGACAAACTGGCTGCGCGTGTGCTGTTTTTGAATGGCCTTCCAAATTTTCAGGCGATCCACAATCTGCGCGTCGGCGAAACGGTCGAGGAAATTCTGAAAGCGGATATGGCGCTCGAAGAAGATGCCATCCCGCTGCTTCGCGAAGCAGTGGAATACAGCGATAGCGCCCGCGACTATGTTAGCCGCGACCTGTTTTCCGGCATCCTCACCAATGAGGAAGAGCACGTCGATTTCCTCGAAACGCAGTTCGACATGATCAAAAATATGGGGCTGGAAAACTACGTCCAGCTACAAAGCAAGGCTGCGGGCGAGGAATAAGCGCTCAAACCGACTCAAAAAGGGCGGCTCGCGTAAAAAGCGCGGGCCGTTTTTTTGTCTCTATTCACCAAGATGCTGGGGTTTTGGCGCATTTATACAAGTGGTTAAAATTTCGTGTTTGACAGCGCCATGCACTATGGTCAGCAATGTGTTCAGGGAGAGTGATACGGGGGAAACCACAGCCGGGTCGCGCCTCATCAGAGAGGTCGTACACCTTCCAATTCGATTGGGTCGCAAATCCACTCGAAATTTGGAGCACACTTATGAAAGCTTTCACGAAAACGATACTCGGCTCAATCGCCGCAGCATCCCTGACTGTTGCCTCACCAGCGATGGCACAGATGGAAGTTTACGAAGATTACGAACCGTCCGAGGAAGTCATCGAACTGACATTCGTCAAAGTCGATGAAGGCCAGTTTGAAACCTATCTCGAAGGGCTGAAAAGCACGTGGGTTGCTGCCAACGAGATCCAGAAAGAACTCGGCTACGTTTCAAGCTACGGCATTTACGGTGTCCCGTATGGCGAGAACGATTTCAACATGGTTCTGCGCGTGACATTCCCGAACACGGCCATGATCGGCCCGAGCAAGGAACGCTACATGGCATTCCTCGAAGCTTACGGAAAAGCCAACATCGACCAGAGCAACACGACTGTCCTGGAGCTTTACAACAACATCCGCAAAATCCAGGGCACCTACCTGCTGCGCGGAGTTGAGATTTCCGAATAAGGCATCGACCTTCAATGACAAAAACAGGGGGCGGGGCCAGCGATGGCTCCGCCCTTTTGTTACCTCACGTTCGGCGATGCCTTTTCGTGTCCGGCCCGCGCGATGCCTGGCGGGTTTCGAGCAGGAAGTGGAACAGGGCACTGATCAGCAGGCTCATTGTGATGACCCACAAGAACGCGACCAGCGTCCCGATCTTGGCCTTTATGTAGACCGAGCAAAACAGAACCGCGATGACGATGCTGATCGTCACAGCCGCGGCTGTTGCGAGCATGATTGCGCGGCGCGAAAGTTTTCGTCGCAGGATCAGCCAGCTCATTTCCCGATTGATTTTTGCTGATCTCGCGCTTTCCTCCTGCTCGGAAAGACGCTCAATTCGGCCTGCAATCCAGTTCAGGCGCGTAACCATGACGTTCATGACGCTGCCAATACCCACCAGCAGGAATGCGGGCGCGAGGCTCAATTGCACCGCCTGCAAGGTATCAGGCGTGCTCGATGTGCGCTCGATAATTTCGTTGGCGATGTTTGCCGCACTCAGCAAGTCGATCATCACCGCTCTCCGCTGTAATTGCCCCCGCCACCTTTGTTGGCGTTGTACGGGTTCTTGGGACTTTTAAGCGTTACGCGCACGGGAACAGCGTCAAAGCCCAGCTTGGCCCGGATACCGTTCACCAAATAGCGTTCGTAGCTTTTGGGAAGATCATCCAGCCGCGTGCCGAACACGACAAAGCGCGGCGGGCGTGTGCTCGCCTGTGTGATATATCTCAGCTTGATCCGGCGGCCACCGGGTGCGGGCGGCGGATTGGCCTCCAGCGCATCGTCGAACCACCGGTTCAGCGCGGCGGTTGGCACGCGCTTTGACCAGCTTTCGCGAATTTCGAATGCAGCGCTAAGCATTTCATTCAGACCTTTGCCCGTCTTGGCGCTGACGGCAAACAATGGCAGCCCGCGAACCTGCGCGAGCCCTTCGTTAAGTGCGCCTCGAATGCCGTTGAAAATGCCGCTGGGGCTTTCTTCGCCGACCGAGCCTGCAATGTCCCACTTGTTGATCGCGATCATCAGCGCGCGACCCTCTTCAAGGACGTGGCTGGCGATTTTCAGATCCTGATGCTCAAGCCCTTGCGTCGCATCGAGCAGCAGGACCACGACTTCGGCAAAATCGACTGCGCGCCGCGCATCGGCGACGGAAAGTTTTTCCAGCTTTTCGGTCACATTGCGCTTTTTGCGCATTCCGGCCGTGTCGATCAGGCGAATCTCGCGTTGTTCGCCCGATTTCGGATCATCCCACGTCCAGTCGATCGCGATGGAATCGCGGGTGATCCCAGCCTCTGGTCCGGTCAGAAGGCGGTCTTCACCCAGCATACGGTTGATAAGTGTGGATTTACCCGCATTCGGCCGTCCAACAATCGCTAGTTTCAGCGGGCCGAGCGGTGCGTCCTCATCGTCTTCCAGTGCGGCGAGCGCGGCGGCCTCGTCTGCGGCCACGGCGGCGTCTGCCTTGTCACCGATAATGGGCCATAGTTCGCCAAACAGGTCAGCCACGCCTTCGCCGTGTTCGGCAGAGAGCGGCACAGGTTCGCCGAGGCCCAGCGAATACGCCTCCAACACGCCGCTTTCCCCGGACGAGCCTTCCGCCTTGTTCGCGACGAGCACGATGGGCACGTCATATTCGCGAAGATAACGCGCGATTTCATTGTCGAGCGGGGTCAGTCCGGCGCGCGCATCCACGACGAACATCGCCGCATCTGCGCCTTCAAGGCTGGCTTCGGTTTGTTTACGCATCCGTCCGGGGAGGGTGTAATCGTCCTCGTCTTCCCAGCCAGCGGTATCGACCACCGTGAATTCCAGACCGGCAATGTCGGCATCGCCCATACGGCGGTCGCGCGTGACGCCCGGCTGATCATCGACCAGCGCAAGCTTTTTGCCGACGAGCCGGTTGAACAGCGTCGATTTACCCACATTCGGGCGTCCGATGATGATGACCTGAGGTTTCATTTCGCCCATGCAAGTGGCCCCTTACCCGCCACTTGGCAAGCGAGGGCCGCTTTTAGTCCTTCTTGGCAACCGGCGGATTATCGCCGAGGTCTTCGTACCACGCCTCCACCGGGCCTGTCAGCTTGATTGTCAGCGGCTGCCCTTTGCGGTCAACGGTTTTGCCAGCTTGAACGCGGACCCAGCCATCTGTGATCGAGTATTCCTCAATATCGGTGCGGACGCGGTCCTTGAACCGGATGCCGACGCCGCGCTGCAAAGCCTCTGCATTGAAGGCAGGGCTGCGCGGATTGACCGAGAGGTGATCGGGCGGAGTGTCTGTTTTTGCTTCGTCTGTCATAAGGCGCGCCGAATACTGGCCTCTTTCATTCCGGGCAAGCTCAATCGGGCAGAACCGGCGTCTCGGGCGGATTTTGGCTTGGATTGTCGCGGTCGGGCATCGGCGCGGGCGTTTCATCCGGCGCGCTGTCCGGCAAAGGATCGGTGGTGCGACCGGGAGGCGATTCTGGCGGAGCGACAGGTTCGATCGTGTCCGGAGATGGTTCGGGCTGGGTGGCCATGGTCAGGGTTTCCTTTATCGAGGGACGATTGCCGGCTGGACTGCGCGCTGTGCTGGCGGCTGTTTGCATAGGGTAATTGCCGCCGCCGCGCGTGTCCTTATGGACATTTAACGGACGACAGCGCCCAGATGTTCCACACGCACCCGCAGTCAATATCACCGCTGCGCTTGCCCTTTTGCGCAAGCAAGGATAGAGGGCCAGCGCAGATGCGCGCGGGGGCTTTCGAGTTTCCCGCGCGGCTTCGTCTGGGCAAGCGGGCGTGGCGAAATTGGTAGACGCGCCAGATTTAGGTTCTGGTATCGCAAGATGTGGGGGTTCGAGTCCCTTCGCCCGCACCAATACCTCGCCCAGACCGAGCGCGAACGAAGGTCGACAGTTACAAACGAATGCAAGCTCAAGAAGGCTCTAGTACACCTCATGCAGACCAAGCAGACCACCAATGAAGGCCTCAAGCGCGCCTATCTGATCACCATCACCGCTGACGAGATCAGCGCAAAAGTGGATAGCGAGATCAAGAAGATCGCGCCGCAGGTGAAAATGCCTGGGTTCCGCCCGGGCAAGGTTCCGGCCAATCTCGTCAAGAAAATGCACGGCGAACAGCTGCACGCACAGACGCTGAACGATACGATCCGCGAATCGGTCGATTCTGTCCTTCAGGAAGAAAAGCTGCGTCCCGCCATGCAGCCGTCGATTTCGCTCGGCGAAGGATACGAAGAAGGCAAGGACGCGGAAGTCACGGTCGAGCTGGAAGTGCTCCCAGAAATCGACGCGCCCGACATTGATGGCATCAAGCTGGAAAAGCTGGTTGTCCCGGTGAAGGACGACCAGATCGACGAAGCAATCCAGAACATCGCTGGCCAGAACAAGAGTTACAAGGATGCGGCCAAGACCAAGAAGGCTGCTGACGGAAACCAACTGATCATCGATTTCGTCGGCAAGCTGGGTGATGAGGAATTCGAAGGCGGCAAAGCCGAAGATGCGGCGCTGGTGCTGGGTTCAAACACCTTCATTCCCGGTTTTGAAGAGCAGCTCGTCGGCGTGAAGACCGGCGATGAAAAAACCATCACCGTCACCTTCCCGGAAGATTACCAGGCCGATCACCTCGCCGGTAAGGAAGCTACTTTCGATGTAACGGTGAAGGCTGTTAAGGTCGAAACCGACACCAAGATTGACGATGAGTTCGCCAAGCAGCTCGGCCTCGACAGCATCGACAAGCTGAAAGAGATCATGAAAGGTCAGCTGGAACAGCAGACCGCCGGTCTGACGCGCACTCAGATGAAGCGCGCGCTGCTAGATCAGCTTGCCGCTGGACATGATTTTGCCGTGCCTGAAACCATGGTTGAGGCAGAGTTTGAGCAGATTTGGGCGCAGCTTAAGCAGGAAGCGGCTCAGGACGAAAATCCAGAAGACGCTCTCAAGCAGATCGAAGACGAAAAAGACGATTACAAGGCTATCGCGGAGCGCCGCGTGCGTCTTGGCCTGCTGCTGTCCGAAATCGGTCAGGCAAACGGTGTCGAGGTCAGTTCGCAGGAAATGTCGATGCTGATCCAGCAAGCTGCGCAGCAATACCGCGAAGAGGATCGCGAGCGCTTCATGCAGTATGTGCAGCAGGAGCCGATGGCCGCAGCCCAGCTGCGCGCGCCGCTTTACGAAGACAAGGTCGTCGACTTCCTGTTCGACAAGGCTGACGTGACCGAGCGCGAAGTCACGCAGGAAGAGCTGCAGGCAGCAATCGA
Source organism: Erythrobacter sp. MTPC3 (assembly GCF_042854385.1). Lineage (NCBI taxonomy): Bacteria > Pseudomonadati > Pseudomonadota > Alphaproteobacteria > Sphingomonadales > Erythrobacteraceae > Erythrobacter > Erythrobacter sp. MTPC3. Next base: position 216,118 of record NZ_BTGP01000006.1, on the reverse strand, counting down.
AGCAGACGACGAAACCGAAGCCGAAAAGGCGAAGGCCGCTCCAAAGAAAAAGGCAGCGGCCAAAAAGGCTCCTGCGAAGAAAGCTCCGGCCAAGAAGCCAGCGACCAAGAAGGCGCCCGCAAAAAAAGCCGACGCTGAAGAAAAGCCAGCTGCCAAGAAGGCGCCCGCAAAGAAGGCTCCAGCAAATAAAGCCGCGGCAAAGCCAGCTCCAAAGAAGCCCGCCGGAAAGGCCCCGGACAAGAAGGCTGACTGATCAACCGGAAAACGGCGCGGGCTTACTCCTTCGCCGGTTTCCAGCGTTTGAATGAAGGCGCGGGCAGGGTGGCTGTCCGCGCCTTTTCATATGCAGCGCCCGCTTTCAGCACCGCGTGGTCTTCCCATTTCGCTCCGAAGAAACTGATGCCAACGGGCAGTCCCTCGACCGCGCCCATCGGCACGGTCAGATGCGGATAACCGGCAATTGCGGCTGGTGAGCCGAAGCCGATGGAGCCGTTGAAATTGTCGCCAACCACCAAATCGCTCACCCATGCCGGACCGCGTGTGGGGGCAACGAGGAATTGCACGTTGTTTTCGGCCAGCAGCGTGTCGAGCGTTTCCGCCCCTGCGATCCTGACTGCGTTTTCGCGCGCTTTCTCATAGGCTTCGCGGTCAGTCGTGCTTTCGGCGGTTTCGAAAATTCCCTGATCGAACCAACGCATTTCGACCGCAGCATTGGCCTCATTGAAAGCGATAAGGTCTGCAAGACTGCGCGGCGTCGGCTGGCCCTCCATCGCCGGAATGGACGAGAGGTATTTGCCCATCTCTTCGCGCAGCTCGAACAGCAGCACGGTGTAGCTGTCGCGGAACATCTCGCCGTTGGGTTCAAATTCGATATCGACCAGTACAGCGCCTGCCCGCTGCATATCGGCGAGCGCGCCGTCAAACACCTGCGCCACATCTTCACGGCTGCCAATCTGGCTACGCATCACGCCGATCCGCACCCCTTCTAACGAAGCAGCTTCGAGGCCGGCTGTGTAATTCGCCAAGCGCGGCGCGCCGATGGTGGAAGCATCGGCGGGGTCTTCGCCAGCAATCGCGCTAAGCAATAACGCCGCGTCGTACACTGTCTGGGTCATCGGACCGGCGGTGTCCTGCGTGCTGGAAATCGGCACGACATGGGTGCGGCTGACCAATCCGACGCTCGGCTTGAAACCGACGACCCCGTTGATCGAGGCCGGGCATGTAATCGAGCCATTGGTTTCCGTACCAATCGCGCCCCACGCAAACCCTGCCGCAATTGCCGCACCGCTGCCGGATGACGAGCCGCAGGTGTTGCGATCAATTGCGTAGGGGTTGCGCGTAAGTCCGCCAATTGCGCTCCACCCGCTGGTGGAATCGTTGGACCGGATGTTAGCCCATTCGGAAAGGTTGGTTTTGCCCAGAACCACGCCGCCCGCTGCGCGAAGATTGGCGATGAGCGGCGCGTCACGGCCGGTACGGTTGTTTGCAAGGGCATAACTGCCGGCTGTGGTCGCAAATTCGCGCGTTTCGATGTTGTCCTTGACCAGCACACTGCGTCCGCGCAGCAATCCTGTCGTGACGAGCGTGCGCGCCTCCATCGGCGCATCGGGATTGTAATCGATCACCGCATTCAGCTGCGGACCGGCATCATCCAGTGCCTGAATTCTAAGTATGTATTCCTCGACCGCATGCGCCTCGGCAAAGGAACTGGTGTCGACTGCAACCGTATCGCCTTGCTCGTCTGACGCGCTTTGTTTTGCCATAGCCGCGCCAGCACTGGCGGCGATCGAAGCGGAAAGAATGAAGGCCAGCGTCCGGTGGCCATCCTGCGATGCGGTGATTTTTGCGCTCATGCCGGAGTGATTGCGCGAATTTCTTCGCTCTGCAAGAGGCCGTCGCGCGAAAGGCGGGTAACCTTTTGGAAGGGCTACGTCTCAATAATGGACGCATGATTTGCTGTCATTGAGGATGACGGGGCGGTGGTTAGACGCGCATGCTCCGAACCGGCCGATTTTTATTGGATGACGATGCAAGCTGCCGAAACAGCCACACAGCCCGAGGCGCGAAAGCACTATCACGATATTGATGGTGCGCGTTCTGTGCTGATGTTCCTGTCGGTCGCTCTTCATGCGGGCACGGTTTATGCGCCTGCGCGGCCCTGGATCACGGCCAATACAGCCCGCGCAGATTTCTTTGACTGGCTTATCTTCGGCTTCCATTTGTTTGTCACCCCGACGTTCTTTTTCGTCGGCGGTTTCTTCGCGGTTCTGCTCCTCACGCGCCGCACGCCGGGTGATTTCCTCTGGAACCGGTTCCTGCGCAGCGCCGTGCCGCTGATCGCAGTTGCGCTTACTTTCAACATGTTGGAGCATTATCTGCGCTGGGGGGATGCAGGCGGCGAGGGCTCTGTGCTGGATTGGGTTTCCAGCCCCGCTTTCGTGAGCATTTGGGCAGATGGCACCTGGCAATTGCACCTCTGGTTTTTGGTCAGCTTGCTGCCCATGTTCCTGCTCGCGGCGCTGGTTCAAGTGATTTTGCCAAAGGACGCGCGTATCCGCTCCTTGGCCGCAACACTGGCTGACAGGTTTGCAGTGTGGATTTCCGGCAGTCTCGCTTTTGGATTTGCGCTGCTAGTGTTGGCGGCAGGGAATACCGCCAATTATTCTGCTGCGGCGATGGTTCCGGGTGGATACGATCTGATCTTTCCCGGCTTTCAGAGCCTTTACAAACTGACCTCGGAATTCCCGTTTTTCGTGGTTGGCGTCATGGCGGCATTATCGCCCCGTCTGCTCGCCGCGCTGTTCAAATGGCGCGCATGGATGCCTTTCGCTGCCGCTGCGGCACTGATCATCCAGCCTTATCCCGACACACAGCAAAGCTTTGCCGTGGGGCTGGGCATGTTGTTTTTGAACCAGCTGGCGATCTGGACGCTGGTGCTGTTCATCCTCCAGTTCTTTCACCGATTCTTCAGCGAAGGCGGTCCGCGCACGCGCTGGCTGGCCGACTGCGCCTTGTCGATGTATCTGTTCCACCACTGCTTCGTTTATATTTACGGACAAGCATTCACGGCGGCGGATTGGCCGATCTGGATTGAATTCGGCCTGGTCACCATCGGTGCAGCTGTGACGGTGATCGCTATCCACGAATTGCTGATCCGCCGTTTCGGGCTGCTGAGGCTGCTGTTCAACGGCAAAACCGATGTCGAGGCGGTCCGCCGCCAGCCGGGCGTTATCGCCGCCTTCTTCGGCTCACCGCATAGCCCACCGAAAGGACAGCAGGCGGGCGCACTGGGTTCTGGCGGGCAGCTTTCCCCCAGATGATTGATGCTGGAAAGGTTAAAGCCCTTGAATCCGGCATTGCCTGCCCCGACATTGCGTATCCGATATTCAAGAGGAACAATCCCATATGATCGACCTGTTCGGCAATTCCGGCGAAACCCACGGCACGCAAGGCCAATTCACGACTGACCCGCTCACCGGTGCACTGGTGCCGATGGTGGTGGAGCAGACCAGCCGGGGCGAACGCAGTTTCGATATTTTCAGCCGCCTGCTGCGCGAACGCATCGTGTTTGTAACCGGCCAGGTCGAGGACGGCATGGCTTCGCTGATCACGGCGCAGCTGCTGTTCCTTGAAAGCGAAAATCCATCAAAGCCGATTTCGATGTACATCAACTCGCCCGGCGGCGTGGTAACGGCCGGCATGGCGATCCATGACACGATGCAATACATCAAACCGCGCGTTTCGACCGTCTGCATGGGTCAGGCTGCATCGATGGGGAGCTTCCTGCTCGCCGCAGGTGAGCCGGGTATGCGCGTGGCCCTGCCGAATGCCCGCATCATGGTTCACCAGCCATCAGGCGGTGCGCGCGGTATGGCATCCGATATCGAGATCCAAGCGCGCGAGATCCTTCGCATTCGCACCCGCATGAACGATCTCTATGTCAAATACACTGGTCGCAGCCTTGAGGAAATCGAGAAAGCGATGGACCGCGATACCTTCCTCGAAGCGGAGGAAGCGAAAAAGTTTGGTCTGGTCGATAAGGTTTTTGAAACCCGGCCGGAAAATGAAGAATCTGACGATGAAAAAGGCTCCGGCGGCGCGCCCGAATAACGGGCGACTGCGCCTTGCGGCCCATCCCATGGGTGAACAAGAACAGCATTGGCCCGCGAAAAAGGTTAGAAAACTATTGCCCTCGCGGGCCAAAATACGCCTCCATGAGTTGATTCATCTGGAGTCGAAACTACACTCGGCGAATCCCCCAAGGCGCTTTGCGTCCTTTCGGCAAGGGGATTCGAGGATAACAGGATGACCAAATTGAGCGGATCTGACAGCAAAAGCACTCTCTACTGCAGCTTCTGTGGGAAGTCGCAACACGAGGTGCGCAAGCTTATTGCAGGCCCCACCGTCTTCATCTGCGATGAATGCGTTGAGCTGTGTAACGACATAATCCGCGAAGAGACGAAAGCGGGCATTGCAGGCAAGAAAGAGGGCGAAGTCCCCAGCCCGCGTGAGATCTTCGAAACGCTGAATGATTATGTAATCGGCCAGAACAGCGCGAAACGGAACTTGTCCGTCGCAGTTCACAACCATTACAAGCGCCTGAAACATTCTGGCAAATCGGGCGGCGACGTTGAGCTGGCGAAATCCAACATCCTTCTCGTCGGGCCGACCGGTACGGGTAAGACCCTGTTGGCGCAGACCCTGGCGCGCACATTTGACGTGCCCTTCACGATGGCCGATGCGACCACGCTGACAGAGGCGGGTTACGTCGGTGAAGATGTCGAAAACATCATTCTCAAACTGCTGCAATCGAGCGATTACAACGTAGAAAAAGCGCAGCACGGCATCGTGTACATCGACGAAATCGACAAGATTACCCGCAAGGCCGAAAATCCTTCGATCACGCGCGACGTGTCGGGTGAGGGCGTGCAGCAGGCTCTGCTGAAACTGATGGAAGGCACCACCGCCTCTGTACCGCCGCAGGGCGGACGCAAACACCCGCAACAGGAATTTTTGCAGGTCGATACAACGAACATCCTGTTTATTTGTGGCGGCGCGTTTGCCGGTCTCGACAAGATTATCGCGGACCGTCTGCAAAAACGCTCCATCGGGTTTGGCGCGCATGTGGCCGATCCTGACAAGCGCAAAGTTGGCGAACTGCTCGAAAAGAGCGAGCCGGAAGATCTGCTGAAGTTTGGCCTGATCCCGGAATTTGTGGGCCGTCTGCCGGTCATCGCGACCCTGCACGACCTCGATGTCGATGCGCTGGTCACGATCCTGCAAGAGCCGAAGAACGCCTTGGTGAAGCAGTATCGCAAGCTGTTTGAACTTGAAGACGTCGAGCTTACTTTCACCGATGAAGCCCTGAAAGCCATCGCTGAGCGTGCAATCCTTCGTAAAACCGGCGCACGCGGCCTGCGGTCTATCGTCGAAGGCATTTTGCTCGATACGATGTTCGATCTGCCCGACATGAATGATGTCAGTGAAATCGTGATCGACGATGAAGTCGTGGCGGGTAAGAAAGACCCGATCCGCGTCGTGGCGAACGACGATGACGGCGAAAAAGAAGAAGCGGCCTAAATGGTATCCGGCGGCGCCTTACTGGTCGCCGCCGCTGCTTCTTTGCTGCTGATCTTATCAGGGCTTTGGGCTGAAAAGCGTTTTGCCAGCTTCGACAGACTGCCCGCGCATTTCAATGGTGCGGGAAAACCAACCCGTTTTGCATCGCGTCGGCTGATGATATGGCTGACCCCGGTGATTTTTATCGCGTTGATCACGCTTGTAATTAGCCTGCTTGCGACCTTGCCTGAAAATCAGATCAACGGTGACCCTGACGATGCTGTCGTCCTGATGAGCACCATCATTATCGGCGCGCAGGCGTTCATCCTTTGGCTGACGACCCGCTGGGCGCGTGGGCAGGAGTGAGGCGGACCGCTCACGGCGGCGCAATTTTCTATTCGTCTGCGGAAAGAACCGCCTGCGAAGTCCAACGGCTGAGGCGATTTTCGCGGATACGTCCGGCATTGCCGTGCTGTCCGCCGGGGTGAACCGTGACGCAGACGAGCGGGTGTCCGATGAGCTGATCGAATGGGCTGACATCATTTTTGTGATGGAGCGAGAGCACCGCCGCAAATTGCAGGCAGCGCATGCCGGGGCGTTAAAAGACACGCACATCGCCGTGTTGGGCATCCCGGACGATTACGCATATATGGACCCAGAACTCACCGCGATCCTGCGGGCAAAGATGGCTCGCTGGCTTCCTCGCTGAATTGCAGAAAAAACCCCGCCCGGCCTGGAGGAAAGTGGCCGGACGGGGTGGTTTTTGCGTCGCTCCGGATGGGAGGGGTAGGGGACTTGGAACGACGCGAAAAATTCTATTGCAGCGGGATCAGGCTGGCAGGAACACTCCATCGGTCACGTGGATCGTGCCGTTTGAGGTCGATACATCTGCCTGCGTGACGGCCGTGGGGCGGCCCTTTGCATCAGTGATGATGATTGTATCACCGGCGAGGCGCGCGGTGAGCTTACCGCCAGCGACAGTGTCAATCGTGGCGCTGCCGCCGTGCTTGTTGATGAGCGCGACGAGATCGCTGCTCGTTACGTTACCCGCAACAGCGTGATAGGTGAGAATACCTGTCAGGGTGCCGCGGTTTTCCGGCTTCACCAGCGTGGCGACGGTGCCTTCTGGCAGCTTGGCGAAAGCTGTGTCGGTCGGCGCGAACACGGTGAATGGACCGGGGCTGGCGAGTGTATCGACAAGGCCGGCGGCCTGAACTGCGGCCACGAGTGTGGTGTGCACGCCGGTGCTCTGCGCGGTTTCGACGATGTTCGGCGCGGATGCCGCAGGCGTGTTGTGGTGGTGGGCTGATACTGGCGCGGCGCCAATTGCAGAAAGTCCGGCAGTCGCGGCGAGAGCTGCAAACGCAGCGGCTTTGATAGTCTTCGGGGTCACAGGCATTGGTATCTCCTTTGTCTGCAAGCCCCTCCCGGATCTTGCATGTGGAGCTACGCGGCCCTTTCAAAATCGGATGCGAAAAAGATTCCGATTTCCAAAAATATCGTTATGAAATAGCGTATTAACGCCTGAGACAGCACGGCGCATCCGGTTATGTCAAACCTGAGAGAAGGCACCTTCGGCCACAACCGGGCCTGCGCCGACACCTTCTGGCTTTCCGCCAATCGGTTCACGGGTAAGCAGCAATTGCACACCATCGCCAAGGTTGCGGGCAACCTCATCCGGCAAATCCATCGCGCGCACTTCGCCCGGAGTTACGACGCCCAGCGATTGCAAATCGCTGCCATCAGCGGGCACCAGCCACAGTTCGTGATCGTGCACGCCGTCGGCCGTGAGGCCAATCGCGCCAACCAGCATTTCCTCGGTCTCGGGAATATAGGTCACGTCGAGCCGCAATCCGGTTTCCCCAATGGGAACCTGCGCGACCAGCGGATCAGCACTGGCGAGGCGAGGCGTTTCGGTGCCAGCCGGGGCGACTACAGAAGTCTCTGAAGGTGCAAAGGCGAGCAGGGCCAGCGCGAGAGCCGCCGCTGCAGATGTAAGGCCTGCGGTCCACTGCCAGCGCCGCACTTTGGCATTGAGGGCAATGACGTTGGGACTGGCCAACCCGTCAACAGCGGTGCCGCCAACAGCCTGCGCCGATTGCTGCGCTTTCACACGGGCTTCGATTCGCGCCCAAAGTTCAGCGCTGGGCACCATCGGGGCGACTTCATCGAGCAGCGGCGCAAGCCGGTCTTCCCACTGGGCAACCTCTGCCGCGAATGCGTCATCCGTAACCAGACGCCCGCGCGCGGTCAGCAGCTCTTCACCTTCAAGCAGGCCAAGCGCATACTCCGCGGCGATCATGGCATCGTCACGCTTCATTTCGGTCTCAACAGTCATTCCCCTGCCTCCAGGCAGGTGCGCAGCTTCATCATGCCGCGCCGTATCCAGCTTTTCATCGTTCCAAGTGGCACATCCGCCGCATCGGCCAGTTGTGCGTAAGTCTTTCCATCAAAAAATGCCGCGCGGATATTGCCGCGGGCCGGGTCTTCGAGTGTCTCAAGACAGGTGTGAACACGCGCTGCACGTTCCCCGTCGATCATTATTTGATCGGCGAGCGGTGCGGCATCGGGGAGCGGTGCGGCCTCTTCGACCGGCACAGCTCCGCCGCGCACTTTACCCGTGCGCAGCCGGTCGATTGCGCGGTTGCGCGCAAACGTCGCCAGCCACGAAATCGGGCTTGCGCGTTCCGGATCGTAGCGATCGGCCTTTTGCCACAGGTTCACATAGACGTCTTGCAAGGCGTCTTCCGCCTCCTTCCTATCTCCCAAGATACGAAGGCATATTCCAAACAGTTTCACGCGGGTTGCGGAGTAAATCTGTTCCAGCGCTGCACTGTCCCCTTCACCAAGGCGAACCATTGCCGCGCGCAGCGCTTCGCGGGCTTCGTTGCTGGCTGGGGTAGGGCTGTCGGCCATCAGCAATCGGCCTCACAATCGGTGCCATCGCCGCGTTCGACCTGGATTGTCGCGTGATTGATCCCGAAATTGTCTTCGAGTGAATGCGCGATGTCATGCAGAAACGCGTCGTTACACGGGGCACCTGGCATCACCAGATGCGCGGTAAGCGCCGTTTCGGTCGTCGACATTGGCCAGATATGCAAATCGTGCACGGCTTCCACCCCTTTAAGTCCAGCCAAATGGCCGCGCACTTTGCCCACGTCAATCCTTGCAGGAACTGCAAGCAAGCCCAGCTTGAGGCTGTCTTTCGCCAGTCCCCATGTGCCCCATGCAATCATCGCAACAATTCCAACGCTGACCAGCGGATCTATCCACCAAAAACCGCTCAACAGGATTGCAAGACCGGCGATTACTACACCGACAGAGACAAGCGCGTCCGCCGCCATGTGAAGATATGCGCCGCGAATATTGAGATCTTCCTGTCCACGCATGAACAGCATCGCGGTCCCTGCATTGATCGCAATGCCGATCCCGGCGACAATAACCATGACCATACCTTGAGGCTCTTGCGGTTCAAAAAACCGGTGCGCGGTTTCATAAAGGATCGCGCCAATGGCCACCGCCAGCAGCAATGCGTTTGCCAGCGCGGCCAGAATGGTTGAGCTCTTATAGCCGTAGGTAAAGCGTTCGGATGGCGGTTTTTTCGCCGCTATGCTCGCAACCCACGCCAGCACGAGAGCAAGAACATCGGAAAGGTTGTGTCCCGCATCGGCGACCAGCGCCATTGATCCATAAAGAAAGCCGAAAGCCGCCTCGACCACCACAAACACCGAATTCAGGGCGATGCCGATAATAAATGCATTGCCGAAATCAGCGGGTGCGTGATGATGACCATGGTGGTTGTGCAGTCCGTGGCAATCATCGCCGCCCGCTTCGCCGGCGTGCGTTTGATCGACCGATTGCCCGTTTCCGGGATGGCTATGATTGTGACCCGAACCCATTGAGATCACTCATAGACGCAGGAATCGAGCCCGTCACCTTTAACCGTGTTCATACGCGAGGCGACAGTGCCGCCATACCGCGCAAGCCATCCGCCCGGATTTGTGACAGACCGCGTCTTCGGGCTGGGCAGGGCCACCGCCATCCGGGCGGCCTCTCGCTGTGAAAGCTGGGCTGCCGACTTTCCGAAATATCGCTGTGCGCCCGCTTCCGCGCCGTAGGTGCCGATGCCGGTTTCCGCGACATTAAGGTAGACTTCCATAATGCGCCGCTTGCCCCAGATGGTTTCAATCAGGGGCGTGAACCACGCCTCCAGCCCTTTGCGGAAATAGCCTCCGCCTTGCCACAGGAACACGTTTTTCGCGGTCTGCTGACTGATTGTGGAGCCGCCCCTGATCCGACCGCCTTGCGCGTTTTCTTTCATGGCTGTCTCGATCGCTTCAGTGTCGAAACCCCAATGCTCGCAGAACTTGGCGTCCTCGGAAGCGATGACTGCCGCGACCAGATTGGGGTCGATATTGTCGAGGCTTTCCCAGTCTTTTGTAATCCCGTTTTCATCCATCAGCATGGTCGCGGTGACAGGCACGGGAAGCCATTTGAATGCGACCACCAAAATCAGGCTGATGCCGACGAACCACAGGATTGTTTTTGCAAGGATGCGCACAAGGGTGAGAGCCATGCCAGTCATTTAGGGCCGGATGACCCTGCGCGCAAACGTGCTGTTGTGACGAGGGCAATGCGCACGGTGCTGTAAACAGAAACGCCGGAGGAAGTTCCCCCCGGCGTTTCAATGTTTGGTAATGAGGCGCCCCGTCGGAGCGTCATGAAAAGCTGATTACGCCATTCCCGGCAGCAGCCGATCTCCTGCGATGCGCTGCATGGCTTTTTGCAGCTTTTCAAAAGCGCGCACTTCGATCTGGCGAATTCGCTCACGCGACACGTCATAGACCTGCGACAGCTCTTCGAGAGTCTGCGGTTTTTCCGTCAGGCGGCGTTCGGCAAGAATGTGTTTCTCGCGGTCATTCAGGCTGTCCATCGCCTCGACGAGCATATCATGACGCACTTCGGATTCCTGAGCGTCGGCGACGAGTTCATCCTGTAGCGGGCCATCGTCCGTCAGCCAGTCCTGCCATTCACCGCTGCCGTCTTCGCCATTGCGCATCGGCGTGTTGAGCGAACCATCGCCGCCCATCATCATCCGGCGGTTCATGTTGACGACTTCCTGTTCCGGCACGCCCAGATCGGTTGCGATCTTGTTGACGTCGGCTGGCGACAGGTCGGTGTCTTCGTATGCTTCCAGCTGTTTTTTCATCCGGCGAAGGTTGAAGAACAGTTTCTTCTGTGCGGCGGTCGTGCCCATTTTGACGAGCGACCAGCTGCGCAGGATGTATTCCTGGATCGAAGCCTTGATCCACCACATCGCATAGGTCGCGAGGCGGAATCCGCGATCGGGTTCGAATTTCTTGACGCCCTGCATCAGCCCGACATTCCCTTCGGAAATGAGGTCGGAAACCGGCAGGCCATATCCGCGATAACCCATCGCGATCTTGGCGACGAGCCTCAGGTGGCTCGATACCAGCTGCGCGGCGGCATCGGGATCTTCGTGTTCAGCGTACCGTTTGGCGAGCATGTATTCATTCTCAGCCGTCAGCACCGGGTATTTCTTGATTTCCGACAGGTAGCGATTGAGGCCTTGCTCACCGCTCAGTGACGGGACCGTGGAGGTCTTTGCTTTACTCACTTTAGTCCTAACCTTTCTTGCGTCGACACCGGGTGCTGGACCCCTGATGGGCATCCGGCTTTTCGGGCCACACGGTTACATATAAACAGATTTCGTGGCTTTTGCCGCGACTTTCATCGATTAAAACGCCCAAGTTCGTCGATAAGTTCCTGCATATCTGCTGGCGTGGCCGCTGTGAAAGATACGGTCTCACCAGAGATTGGATGCACGAAACCCAATTCGGCGGCGTGCAGGGCCTGACGGGCGAATTTCCGTTCGGAAAGCAGGCTTTTCAACGATTTGGGAGTTTTCCCATACAGTGGATCTCCTAATAACGCATGACCAATTGACGCACAATGAACGCGGACCTGATGCGTGCGGCCTGTTTCAAGGCGGCATTCAATCAGGGCGCTATCATCAAGGCGCTTTAGAACCTTATAATGGGTGATTGCGTGTTTGCCGCGCGAGGAATTCTTTTCGAGCACAGCCATTTTCTTGCGATTCGCATCGCTCCGGCCGATTCGTTCATCAATCGTCCCGGCGGCGGGGATGGGGTGGCCTCCGCACAGGGCGAGATAGCGCCGATGGATCGAATGGTCGGCGAATTGCGCAGCCAGCCCCTCATGCGCAGCATCGGATTTTGCCACCACCAATAGGCCGGATGTGTCCTTGTCGATCCGGTGCACGATGCCCGGGCGCGCGACGCCGCCAATCCCGGAAAGCTGACCGCGGCAGTGATGCAGCAGGGCATTGACCAGCGTGCCGTTGGGATTGCCCGCTGCCGGGTGCACCACCATGCCCGCAGGCTTGTTTACTACCACAAGGTGCTCGTCCTCGAATGCGATATTCAGCGGGATATTCTGCGGCATAGCCTCGGCATCGGCGGCTGGCGGAACATAGATGGTGAACAATGCGCCGGGTGCAGCTTTCGCGGAAGGAGATGTCGCAGCCGCCCCATCAAGCTCGACATGACCGGCCGCGATCAGGGCCTGCACCCGCGCGCGTGACAGGTCGGTCGCATCGGCAAGCGCTTTATCGAGGCGCGCTGTAGCCGTAACCGTGCCGGTGATGGTTTTGCCAGAAGACATCGCATTTGCCATGCGCGATGGCATCGCAAGTGACAAGTTTGACCGCTTTGCCTAGGCAGGCCGGGTGCAATTGAAACTGACCAAAAACGGCGATTTGCCAGTTCCGCAGACGCTGATCGAAACGCTGGTCCGCGCTGCCAATGCTGCCGGTGTGCGCGAATGCTGCGGATTGCTGGTGGGCCGGGGCGGCGAGCTGTCCGATGCGATTGAAACCCGCAATGTCCATCCATCGCCCGAAACGCATTTCGAGATCGATCCGCAGCCGCTGATCGGTGCGCACCGCGCCGAACGCGGTGGCGGTCCGGCGCTGATGGGGTATTTCCACTCCCACCCGGCCGGTGATCCGCGCCCCTCTCGCACCGACCGGGCGATGGCTTCGCGCGATGGCAGGATATGGGCAATTGTTGCAGGCGGCGACGTGATGTTCTGGCAAGACGACGAAGATGGTTTTCGCGCGCTTTCATACGAGGTTGTAAGCGGCTAGGGTGCCTCTCCGAAAGCAGGGGGCAATTCTGGCGGTGCGTTCGCGCAGGATATTCCCGGCATTAGAAAACAAGCACTTTGACCGAGTGAAATCGAGATAGTTACCGCCACAACAATGATTTACCCCGTCCCAGGCATCCTGGACATATCCGTCCCGATGTCGCCATCTTTCTTCCAAAACGTAATCGAGGTGCCGGCATGACGTCGCAAACCGATCTCGCCGCGCTGCTGTGTTCGCGCCTGTGCCATGACATGCTTTCGCCCGTCGGGGCGCTTTCCAACGGATTGGAATTGCTCGCCGATGAGCAAGATCCTGAAATGCGCAAACGCTGTATCGAATTGCTTGAACAGAGCGCGAAAATCAGCACGGATAAGCTAAAGTTTTTCCGGCTCGCCTTTGGTGCGGCAGGTGGATTTGGCGACAATGTCCCGGTCGAAGAAGCGCAGGAAGTGATCGGCGCGCTGGCTGGCGACAACAAACGCATCGAATTGAACTGGGCCATTGGTGAAAACAGCCTGCCCAAACCCGCCGTTAAAGTCCTGCTCAACCTGTCGCAGATCGCGTTGGAGGCGCTGGTCCGGGGCGGGACGCTGGATATTGGCGCGGAAAAACTCGACGGTAACGTGGAAATCGTTGCGCGTGCCACGGGCAAGAAGATCGCCTTTGACGAAACGATCGGACATGCCTTGCAAGGCGAAGTTTCCGCCGCCGAAGTGACCAGCCGGACGGCGGCGGCCCACATGGTTGCCCTGCTGGCAGAGGAGCTGGGCGGCGGGCTGCAATACGCGCTTGGCGAGGGATCGCTGGTGCTCGGCGCGGTCATTCCCGAGCCGGAAGGGATGATCGGATAAACATATGGCGACACCGTTCGAACCGAAAAAAGACGATGCCGAGCTGGTCCACCGGGAGCAGCTGTCTCCCAATTTCGACGAGCGGTCGATGCCAATCACTATGGCGGTGATGCATTACACCGAGATGAAGCCGGTCGAAAACGCGCTGAACCGGCTGACCGATGCCGATGCCAAGGTTTCCGCGCATTACCTTATCACCGAAAAAGGCGAAGTGATCCGCCTAGTGCCCGAGGAAAAGCGCGCGTGGCATGCAGGCGCATCGTATTGGCGCGGGGTCAAAGACGTGAATTCCGCAAGCATCGGGATCGAGCTTGATCACCCTGGCCATCGCGGCGGCGGTTACCGCGAATTTGCGTCAGCGCAGATTGATGCGCTAATCCCGTTGCTCGCGCGGATTGTGAAGCAATACGACATACCGCGCGCCAATGTGGTGGGCCATTCCGATGTCGCGCCGATGCGCAAAGTCGATCCGGGCGAACTGTTCCCATGGCCGAGGCTGGCCGAATACGGATTGTGCCTGCCGATCCCGGAAAAGCTGGAGAAAGGCGATCCCTTCCATAACGAAGGCGCGTTTATTCTCGCGCTCGAACGGTACGGTTATGACATCACCGAGGGGCGCAAGGCTATCGAGGCATTTGAACGGCGTTGGCGGCCCGAATTGATCGAGGGCAAGGTCGATGCCCAGCTGGGCGCGATATTGTGGCACCTGCTGCTGGAACGCGACAGGGGCGCTTCGCGGTAGGCACGGCTTTGCAAAGGGTTCCCTAGGCTGCGCGCCTCGTATACAGGCAGCCACGTCAGGGGGCCGAGGCAGCCGCGGGGCCTTAGGGCCGCGAGGAAAGTCCGGGCTCCACGAAACAAAGGTGGCGGGTAACGCCCGCCGAGTGTCTGCCCGTGAGGGCGGGCGCTTAGGGAAAGTGCCACAGAGAGTATACCGCCGATGGAGGGAGACCTCACAGGCAAGGGTGAAAGGGTGCGGTAAAGGCGCACCGGGGCGCTGGTAACAGCGTCCGCATGGTAAACCCCACCTGGAGCAAGGCCAAATAGGGGTTTCGCGCCCAGAGTCTTCGGACGAAAGGCAGGAGCGTTTCGCTCTGGGAAACCCGGGTTGGCTGCTTGAGCGCGCGCAGCAATGTGCCGCCTAGATGAATGGCTGCTGCCGCAGAGCTGGTCCTTCGGGATACCGTTTGCGGATACAGAACCCGGCTTATGACGCCCCCTGACACATTTATAACGGGCTGAGGGCGACTGAACGATCGCCTTACGCCGGAACTTCGCCAATCAAAGGCAGTTGGACGCGCATGACAATTGATACAGCCACCAATCGCAGCGCGTTTCAGCGCGCCGCCATAATTCTGGCAGTCGTGATCCAGATTGGCGCGACATTCCTCCCGCAGCTGGGTTTCGGGGAGCCTATCGGCGACCGATCCGATAGCGTGCGCACTTTGATTACGCCTTCGGGCTGGGCGTTCGCGATCTGGGGACCACTGTTTCTCGGCTCAGCGATTTTTGCGATCTGGCAGGCATTGCCGGCGCAGCGGAAAAACGCGCTCGTCGATGCGATTGCATGGCCAGCGGCCATTGCGCTTTCGGCGCAGGGCGTCTGGGCGACCTACACCCAATTCGCCAATCTAACCGCCATTTCGGCGATCATCATTCTCGTGTCGCTTGGCGGATTGCTGCTGGTGCTGCGCCAGCTCGTCGCGGCGCGCAGCCTTTCATCCGGTGAGCGGTGGTTCGTCGCACTGGTGTTCAGCGCGCTCGCCGCGTGGCTGACCGCAGCGAGCATCGTGAATGTCTCCGCCACGCTCGCCTATTACGGCATTGGCGGCAATTTCACAGTGCCGTGGGCAGCGGCGATCATGGTCGCAATCGGCGGAGTTATCGCGGCCATTGCCGTGCTCAGCAGCCGTGGCAATCCATGGTATGCGGCGGTTTTCTGCTGGGCGCTGACGGCCATCTATTTCCGCGGCGGGCAGGAGGCGCAATCCATCGCCATTGCCTGCATATTCGCCGGAATAATCACGGTGGTTGCCGCAATTATTGGGCTGTCGAAGGCCAGCAACCGGCGTCACTGGATCGGCGTTTAGCCCGGCTGGACACCAACGGCGGGATACAGCTCATCTAGAGGGCGTGACCGGCCATCGGCGCAAACCAGCCGAACGTGATACCGTTTCATCCCGCGCGGGCTGGGCACGCCGACACTGTGAGCGATCACGCCCACTTCCTTGCGCATCTGCTTGACGAAATTCGCAACTCGAACCGCCTTGTTTGCCGGGTCCAGCCCGCGCTGCAGACTTGGGTCGTGCGTTGTGATGCCGGTGGGGCAAGTGTTCTTGTTGCACTTCATCGCCTGTATGCAGCCGAGCGCGAACATGAAACCGCGCGCTGAAATGACAAAATCCGCCCCTGCACAAAGAGCCCAGGCCACTTCGCTGGGCGTGACGAGTTTTCCGCTGGCGACCACGCGAATGCGATCTTTCAGCCCGGCCTCGTCCCGGATATCGACCAGCATCGGCAGCGCCTCTCTCAGCGTTAGGCCAACATTGTCGATCAGCGGCAGCGGCGCGGCGCCCGTGCCGCCATCGCCGCCATCAACCGTGATGAAATCGGGGGCGCTTTCCGGGCCGCGCCGGTTGATTTCCTCAAACAGCGTCTCAAGCCAGCCATACGCGCCCATCACCGTCTTGAACCCGACAGGTTTGCCAGTGACTTCGCGGATATGAGCGATCTGGTCGAGCAGTTCGTCATTTGAAGAAATGTCGATATGGCGGTTGGGAGAGATCGATGCCTCGCCCTGTGTGATGCCCCGGATCTCGGCGATTTCCTTGTTCACCTTGGAGGCGGGGAGGATGCCGCCTTTACCCGGCTTTGCGCCTTGCGAAAGCTTGATTTCAAACATGCGGACCTGATCGTGCGCCGCGATTTCGCGCAGCTTTTCGTCCGACAAATTGCCGTCTTCGTCGCGCACGCCGTATTTCGCTGTACCGATCTGGAAAACGAGGTCGCAGCCGCCCTCCAGATGGTACGGGGCAAGACCGCCTTCGCCGGTGTTGAGCCAGCATTCCGCCTTTGCTGCGCCGTGCGACAAGGCGCGGATTGCGGGCGTAGACAACGCGCCGTAGCTCATGCCGGATATGTTGAACACCGATGGCGCGTCATAGGGGATGCGCGCAGCCCCATCGCCAATGCGCAGCGGCGCCGATGTTTCCGCATCACGTTCCAACGTGGGCCACGGGCAATTGACGAAAATTGGCGTTCCCACCGGATCAAGATTGCGCGTCGAACCGAATGCTACATTGGTGGATTTTGCTTTCGAGGCATCATCCACCCAGTCGCGCTGTGCGCGGTTGAACGGCATTTCCTCGCGGTCCATCGCAAAGAAATACTGGCGGAAGAACTCGCCCAGTTCTGACAGGATGTAGCGCATCCGGCCGATGACCGGATAATTGCGGCGCACGGTGTCTTCGGTCTGGAAACGGTCGATGAAAAACAGGACAATCAGGCCAAGCACAGCCAGCCCGATGATAAAGACGAAGATGTCGCTGAGCGCCTCGATAAATGTCGTCACGGCTGCCTCTCCCTGCAATCGGCGTTATGCCCGGCTTCGCGATTAGCGGCGAAACCGCTATTTCCAAACACCGTCAAGCGCGTTCGGTTTCGCAGGTGCAATCGGCCCGGCTGTCAGGCAGCGATGCCGAGCACGCCGATTTCGTCCCCGTCCATCCTGGTTTGCAGCATCCGTTTCGTGTCACCTTCCAGCACGAGCGCGGTCAGCACGCCCGACCGGAAAGCGCCGGTATCAATGCCGATCCGGTTGCCGCAGTCCAAGACTTCATCGAAAATCGTATGGCCGTGGACGACCACTTTTTGCAAAGGCCCCTTGTGGTCGAGGAAGCGGTCGCGAATCCACAAAAGATCGCTGCGTTTCTGCCGGTCGAGCGGCATGGCAGGATCGATGCCCGCATGGACAAACACGTAATCGCCAGCGACAATCATTTCCTCGAAACTGTCGATGTAATCACGCTCAGATTGCGGGATGAGCTGGGGGATGAAGGCAAACATTTCTTCCAGCGTCATCGCGTTGAACTGTTTTTTCGTCAGGCCATAGCTCATGATCGTTTCGCGCCCGCCATGTTTCAGGAAATGGCGCAAAATGTCGGGTTTCTCGAAAGACTGGAGGAACATGTCTTCGTGATTGCCAGCGAGGACGCGGACGCTGCGCTGTGATTGCCATTGCCGGGTCCGCGCGATCACGCCTGCGCTGTCCGGGCCGCGATCAACCAGATCGCCCAGCAGGATAACTTCGCTCTGAGCAGGCGGGCTTTGCGCATCATCTTGTTCGATGGCGTCGATCAGGGCTTCATAAAGATCCAGCCGCCCGTGGATGTCCCCTAGCAGGTAATACCGTTTACCGGCAGGGACCGATGGACCCGGCACGTCGGGTTTCGATCCGAAGAGAGAGCGGAGCTTGGTAAGCATGGCTGTGTCGTTTGCGGCCCTGTAGTCTGCGTAGTGGGTTGAATCGGTTGGGGGACCGAGACTGCGCGGCGTTGACCGTGCACATAAGCATCGACGCCCTGAACGGCAAATGAGTACGCGTTTTCCGCCGCCACCTTCAGTGGTGCATAAATCCCACAAGAGTGTGACTTTGTGGAAGCGTGCGCAATTTCCCTTGTGTAAGAGACGCAATGTGTGCACGATTGTTCCACATTCGGATGAGATCGCCCACAAAAATGGCGGCCGACGGATGTGCAGGTGGGACGAAGCAACAACATAAATAAGGAAGTTGTCATGCTCACGTCCATCCGCGGCCTTTCGGCTGCAACACTTTCCGCGGGCCTTTTGTTCTCTGCTGCGCCCGCATTCGCTTCTGATACGGTTTCAGAAGAAGCGAAAACAAATACCAAAACCAGCGATGTGCAATTCAGCGATGAAATGATCGCCGCTGCCGCCGTGCTGGAAGAAACCGACGCCGATGCGCCAGTCCTCTCACTGACCCCGGCAACAGAGCGTGCAAACGCACCTGTAGAGGCGGACACGGCCAGCAATGCTGGCGGTGAGAGCGGGATAACCTTTTCCGCAAACGTGGCTCTTGCCTCTGAATACCGTTTCCGCGGCGTCAAACTGACTGATGGCGAACTGGCCATTCAGGGCGGATTCGACCTCAGCCACTCCTCCGGTTTTTATGTTGGAACATGGGCATCCAATCTGGATGAACAGACCGTCGGTTATGGTTCGACCGAGCTTGACCTTTATGGCGGCTGGAGCGGCGATCTCAGCGATGGTGTGTCGGCGGATGTCGGCCTCATCGCCTACACCTATCCCGATGCAGGCGCCGGTGATTTCGATTACCTCGAAGTCTACGGCTCGCTGTCCTTCGCGATTGGCCCGGCTTCGGTCACAGGCGGCGTCGCCTATGCACCGGAGCAGGATTCGCTCGGCGGAACGGACAACCTGTATCTTTATACCGATGTCGGCTTTTCCATCCCGGACACGCCGGTTTCGATCACCGGTCACCTCGGCTACACCGATGGTTTCCTGACCTTTACCAATGACAGCGAAGCGATCGACTGGTCGATCGGTGCTGACGTGGCACTGGGTCCGGCAACGCTGAATGTGGCCTATGTCGGGGTTGAGGGCGATACCCTGATTGATCCGGCTGGCACGTTCACCGATGACGGCTTTGTCGTAACAATCAGCGCAAGCTTCTAATCATTCTGCTCAGTCGCAGGAGCGAACGCCCTATCCGCGTATAAGCGGAATAGCGGGACCTCTAAAGAGGCGCGGGATCAGCCAGGATCCCGCGCCTTTTTTAGTCGAGCGAGAAATTGACCGTCGTAACGACGCGGACCTTTTTATACGGACTGTCCGATTTGCCCCAGCCGCCGCTGTCACCGTCGCGCGCCTCGATTGAGAAATACCCCTGCGTCGCATTTTTGATCGCGCCCACACCCGCGCCGGAATCCTCGGCAAACTGCTGCGCCGATGCGCGCGCATCGCGGGTCGCCTGCGCCACCATTTCAGGTTTGATATCGTTGAGCCGGGTGAAGGTGTAACTCATGCCGGACCCTTCCTCCAGAAATACGCCGCGTCCGACCAGATCGAACTGCCGGGCGACGGCGCGCTGGGCGCGTTCGATATCGTCGGTGCGCAGCGCCAGCCTTTGGCGGACGGTGTAGGTCGTGACGCCGCGATTGGTGTAGCTGGAAACATTGGCACCGGTCGGCTGCAACGCCTTTTGCGGAAAGCCAAGGTCGTCAAAGAATGCCTCGATACTGGCGGTGTCGCGCCGCACCTTTGCCTGCGCTTCGGCAAGGCTCGCTGAACTGGCCGAATACGATATCGTCCATGTGGCAAGGTCGGCGGTGACATCCCGTTCTGCCAGCCCCCTTACTGTGACGGATCGTTCAGCCTCTTTTGCGCGCAGCAATCCATCGCCGAGCAGGTATCCGCCAAGGACAATTCCCATGGAAGCTATGGCCGCTGTGCCGAACCACCGCAGCGTCGCCGATCCAACGTTTGCCTTGCGCCTAGGTTTACCCTCCACCATGTCTGCCTCTGTAGTGTCCGTGTTATCTGTCATCGCATCCTCCTTTTCCTGCGATGAAGTGTGCATGGTTGTCGATGAACCGTTTTTGAATTGCCGGGAGATGAACATGGTCAAATACCTCCACTCTATGATCCGGGTCACCGATCCCGACGCAACGGTGGATTTTTTCAAGCTGATCGGGCTGGAGGAAGTGCGCCGTTTCGACGTTGAGGCCGGGCGTTTCACGCTCATCTTCCTCGCCGCCCCCGGTCAGGAGGGCGTCGCCGAGGTTGAACTGACCTATAACTGGCCCGCCGAAGACGGTAGCGAAGGCGAGCAATATGACGGGGGGCGCAATTTCGGCCACCTCGCATACCGCGTCGATGACATCTACGCGACGTGTCAAAAGCTGGCCGATGCAGGACACACCATCCACCGCCCGCCGCGCGACGGGCACATGGCGTTCGTCAAATCACCCGACGGCATTTCGGTCGAGCTGCTTCAGGAAGGCAATCTTGAGCCGCGCGAGCCGTGGGCAAGCATGGAAAACACCGGCAGCTGGTAAGGCCTGATCGGTAGATGAGCCGCCGGGCGAACGCTTACGCTTCGCTCGGCTGGTTCACCTGATCATCGCATTCAGCATCGGTGTGCGTCGTTGTCAGCCTCAGCACGATGTAGCCAAGCACGGCAGAGATGGCCGATCCGGTGAGGATGCCAATCTTTGCCTCTTCCACGAACATCGGCTGCTGCGGGAATGCAAGGCCGCCGATAAACAGGCTCATCGTAAAGCCGATGCCGCACAGGATCGAAATGCCCCAGATCTCCGGCCAGCTTGCATTGGCGGGGCGGGGGGCAAAACCGACCTTGTCCGCCAGCCACACGATCGAGAAGATGCCGACCTGTTTGCCCAAAACCAGCCCTGCGGCGATGGCGATGGGCAGCGGATCGGTGAATGCCTCGATACCCATGCCGCCCAGAGAGACGCCGGCATTGGCAAAACCGAAGACTGGTACGACCAGATAGGCGCTCCAAGGGGCGAGCCTGTGCTCCAGTTTTTCTAGCATCGAATTGCCGTCTGGGCGCTGCATCGGAATTGTCAGAGCCGCCAAGACACCTGCAATTGTTGCGTGAACACCGGTGTTCAGCACACAATACCATAGCACCACGGACATCAGCACATACGGCCATAGCGATCCGACCTTGGCCCGGTTCATGGCCAGCATAATGCCGAAAACTACTGCGGAAATCAGCAGCCAGACAAGCTTGATCGTGGGCGTATAGAACACCGCGATCACCAGCACCGCACCGATATCGTCGACAATCGCGACGGTCAGCAGGAACAGACGCAATGAGGCGGGCACACGATTTCCAAGCAGGCCGAGAACACCCATCGCAAACGCAATGTCGGTCGCGGCCGGGATGGCCCAACCGTTTGAATATTGTCCGCCGCCCGATACGGCGATGAAGACCGCCGCCGGGGCAAGCATACCCGCAGCCGCCGCCACCATGGGCAGGCGGCGCGCAGCCGGATCGGCGAGTGAGCCGGACACCAGCTCCCGTTTCACCTCAAGACCGACGACGAAAAAGAAGATCGCCATCAGGCCGTCATTGATCCACAGGTGCAGGTCATCCAGCTTGGGGATCGGGGTCCAGGCCAGCTCGCCGTAGAACAGCTGTTTGTATTCGGCTGCGAACGGGGAATTTGCTGCCAGCATCGCCGCTGCTGCGACAATGATCAGCAGAATGCCGGCGGAGGCATCGCTTACGAAGAGAGCGCGGACCGGCGCGAACATTCTTTTCAGCGGGGCCCTGCGGGAAGTGTTTGCATCAGACATGTTGCGGGCTCTCTTTGAGAAAACTTCAAGCGGTTGCAAGGGCTATCGCGGCCCGTTAGTCTCTTTTTCACACAGGGGATGGGGGTCGCACCTTGGCACTTTGGGGCTATGAACTGTGGCAATGGTTTGCATTGCTGCAACACGAACTGCTTTTATTTGCAGGAATATTCTTTCTTATCGGGGCGATAGATGATTTCGCGGTCGATCTTACGTGGCTGTGGCTAAAGCTGACAGGCCGGGCCAGGACGCCGGTGTTTGATCGCAAAGAATTGCAGCACACTTCGCTTTCGGGGGCAGCGGCGATCTTCATCCCGGCATGGAACGAGGCCGAGGTAATCGGGGATACGATTTCGCACACCCTGCAAAGCTGGCCGCACCGCGCCATGCGGCTGTATGTCGGTTGCTATCGAAATGATCCCGCGACGATGCAGGCCGCCATCCGCGCAGCTGGCGGTGATCCGCGGCTGAGGATCGTCATCCATGGCCGGACCGGACCGACCACAAAGGCCGATTGCCTCAACCGGCTTTACGATGCGATGCGCGATGATGAACGCCGCTGGGGCAAGCAGTTTGCCCAGGTCGTCTTTCAGGATGCCGAAGACATGGTCGATCCCGCTGCACTGGGCCTGCTGGACGCCGCAATCGCGGGCGGTGCCGACTTTGCGCAATTGCCGGTCGAGCCGCTGCCGCAGGCCGCCAGCCCGTGGCTCGGCAGCCATTACTGCGAAGAATTTGCCGAGGCCCATGCCAAGGGGATGGTCGTGCGCGATCAGCTGGGCGCAGCTCTGCCCGGAGCCGGCGTGGGCTGCGCCGTGTCGCGCAGCGCGCTTACGCAATTGAGCGCCAATCGAGCCGGCGGCCACCCGTTCGCATCCGATTCGCTGACAGAGGATTACGAGCTCGGGCTGGCGATTACGCGCAATGGCGGAACCAGCCGGTTTGTGCGCGCTCGCGGGGACGACGGGCGGCTGATTGCGACGCGGGCCTATTTTCCTGCGCGCCTTGACCATGTGGTCCGCCAGAAAACGCGCTGGGTCCACGGCATTGCATTACAGGGATGGGACCGGACAGGCTGGAGCAGCGGTCTGGCCGAGCTGTGGATGCGCGCCCGCGACCGGCGAGGCCCGCTGACTGCGCTGGTCCTGCTGTTCGGATACGCTCTGCTGGGCATCACCGCGATCAGTTGGACGGCCATCGGGCTGGGCTATGGGGAGCCAGCTGCGCTTTCCCCACTGCTCGAATGGTTGTTGATCGCGAATTTCGCCGCGTTTGTGTGGCGCGCGCTGATGCGATTTGGCTTCACGGCCCGTGAACACGGCGCAATTGAGGGGGTTAGGGCGGTGCTGCGCATCCCGGTCACCAATATCATTTCGATCATGGCTGGCTGGCGCGCGATTGCCGCCTATGCCATGACCCTGCGCGGGCGGGCGATTGTCTGGGACAAGACGCCGCACTCGGCCCATCCGGCGCGAACGATGACGGACAGGGCAGGGGCGGCATGAGCGTGCAGAAAACCCTTTCGCGCCGCGGCAGTCCGCTGGCCATGCTGGTGGCGGTGTTGGCCGTGTGGGCCGGCGGGCGGGCGATGACATGGGAAGATCCGTTTGCGCAGGCGATAAAGGATATCGCGGCCGAGGTGCCTTTCCTTGCAAGGGACGAAACCGGCGCTCTGCCGGGTGACGTCACCGTAAAAGGCGAAGCGAAAGAGACTGTAGGTAGCAGCGCTTTCCTGCATGCGCGCGCCGTCTCCACTGGCGATCACCGATTTGCGGTGCTCGGCGTGCAGGACAGGGGAGCAGCGCCGGCAGCCGCCGATGCGCTGGGGCACGAATTGCTGTGGCTGAGGGCAATGGGCGCAAAGCTGCCGGTCGGATCGCCGCATGGCCCCCGGCTCCACGGTCTGGAAACCCCGCAATCCGTTGCCGGCGTCACGCCCCTTGCGCCTGCATTCGAAGGTCGGCCAGCAGCGGATCGCTGGTCGCTGGATGCCTGGGCATTCTGGCGTCAGGGATCCAATGCCGCGCCGATTTCGCAGGGCCGCGTTCCTATATACGGAGCAAGCCAGGCGGGCGCGAACCTGCAATACCGGGTTGATCCTGCATCGCGGTTTGATCCGCGGGTCTATATGAGGGGTTACCGCGCGCTCGTTTCCGGCGGCGAAACCGAAATTGCTGCCGGTGCATCTGCGCGCCCGTTCGCCAGCATCCCGCTGCGCGTTTCTGCCGAAGTGCGCGCGGCTGAAAACCGATTTGGCCAGACGATCCGTCCCGCTGTCATCGCGACCACTGAATTGCCCGCCGCGCGCCTGCCCGCCAGCTTCCGATTGGAGGCATATGGCGGCGCTGGCTATGTCGGCGGCAAGGGCGCTACGCCGTTTGCCGACGGTCAAATCGCTGTGACCCGCGAACTTGCCGACATTGCCGGACCGGTCGATACGCGTGCGCAAGTAAGCATCGGCGCGGGTGCATGGGGCGGAGCGCAGAAAGACGCCAGCCGGGTGGACGTAGGCCCGACCATGCGCGTCGACATGACCATCGGGAAAGTGCCGGCGCGCCTCGCCCTCGACTGGCGCGAACAGATTACCGGCGATGCTGCCCCCGGATCAGGCGTCGCGGCGACTTTATCGACGCGGTTCTGATCGCGGCGGAACACTCGAAATGACGGGGATCGCGGCGGTATAGCGGCTATCATCGCGGCGCGCGCTGCGTTAGTGCTCAGCCCATGGATGTTTACCTTCCCATAGCGAATCTCTCGGTGAACGGATTGTTCATCGTGTTGCTTGGCGGGCTGACGGGCATCTTGTCGGGATTGTTCGGCGTCGGCGGAGGGTTTCTGACCACGCCGCTGCTGATTTTCTACGGAATTCCACCAACCGTTGCCGCTGCGTCGGCGGCGACTCAGGTGACCGGCGCCAGCGTGTCCGGCGTGCTTGCCCATTCGAAACAGCGCGGCGTCGATTACCGCATGGGCGCGGTCATGGTCGGCGGCGGCATTGTCGGCGCGTTGATCGGTGCGCTGCTGTTCAGTGCGCTGCAGGCGCTTGGCCAGATCGATGTCGTCATCAACGTGCTGTATGTCTTGATGCTGGGGACGATCGGATCGCTCATGATGCGCGAATCCATCGACGCGCTGCGGCCTGCGAAAAGCGGCAAGGCCAGCCAGCCCAGAAAACGCCGCCACCACCCGCTTGTCGCGGGGCTGCCGTTTCGCTGGAGGTTCTATCGCTCCGGCCTTTATATCTCTCCTCTCGCGCCGCTGATTTTGGGTGTGCTGGTCGGCATCCTCACCATGCTGATGGGCGTGGGCGGCGGGTTCCTGCTGGTCCCTGCCATGCTATATTTGCTGGGGATGAGCGGCAATGTGGTTGTCGGGACATCTTTGTTTCAGATCCTGTTTGTGACGATGGTGACGACGATGACACACGCCCTCACAACCAAGGCGGTGGATATCGTGCTGGCCGGATTGCTGCTGCTTGGCTCTGTCATGGGCGCGCAGTTTGGTACCCAGATAGCGATGAAGGCGCGGCCCGAAGTGCTGCGGCTGGTTCTGGCCGGTATCGTCATTCTTGTCGCGCTGCGGATGCTTTATGGCCTCGGCGTTCAGCCTGACGAGATTTACACGGTAAGCCCGCTATGATCTGTGGCGTGTGGGGGCGGACATCGAAAGCGGCGGCTCTGTGCATTGCGGCGGTGTTTCTCAGCGCGCAAAGTGAGCCGATCCTTGTCCCCGAGGTCAGCCAGTCACGGGTCGAGGTGCGGCAGGGATTTACTGGCGCAAACCTCCTTTTATACGGCGCGGTGATCGATCCAAACGGCGGCCGGCGCACAACCGAATACGATATCGTGGTGGTGCTGAAAGGCCCGACCGAGCCGATCCGCCTCCGCGAAAAAGAGCGGGTCGCGGGTATCTGGATGAACGCGGATTCCAGCGATTTCCGCTCTGCACCCTCGTTCTTCGCGGTCGCATCGTCCCGTCCCGTTGGCGAGATCGTGGATGAACGCACGGCCTCCATATACGAGCTTGGCACCGACTTCATCCAGCTTAGCCCCAGCGGATTGATCGAACCGGAGGAACAGGCGCGATTCGCAGCGGGCCTGGTTGATCTGCGCCAGCGCGGCGGATTGTACAAGGAAGACCCCGGCGGAGTGCGCATCAGCCAGGGGGTGCTGTACCAGGCGCGCATCGCCTTGCCTTCCAACGTTACAACGGGGCCATATACGGCGGAGACATTCGCCATCGCCGATGGCCGCGTTCTCGCCAGTGCGACGGCGGAAATCGCGGTCGAGAAAGTCGGGCTGGAAGGCCGGGTTGTCAACGCGGCGGAGCGGTCTTCGCTGCTATACGGGCTTGGCGCGATATTTCTGTCCCTTTCGATGGGCTGGATCGCTGGCAGGTTCTTCAGCCGGACCTGATAGTGCGTCAGGTGGAAGAATGCGGCGGGCAGCGAGCGGCTGGCGCGCACGCTTTCCGGCATTATCGTTGACGCGATTTTAACCGAAATCCTCCAAGGATGGCGTCTCATACGGGCGCTGCCGGGCGGTGCCTGAACCACATTACCGATTGGGTAAGGGACCGGAAATGAACGACATGTCCAACCAGAATTTCGCTGAAACCTCCGGCGAACAGGCACATGCGCCTGTGCAGGAAGGCGATAATTCGCGCACTCCGATTGGCATTGTGCTCGAAATTTCCGGTGCCGGTTCGCAGATTGCTCTCGACCTGCAGCGCCTGAATGAATGTATGGATGATGACGATCCCTCGATCATGCTTGCCGGACAGGTCGGCAGCCAGATCAAAATTCGCGTCGGTGATGCCTGGCTGCTCGCCAGCGTCCGTGACCAGCGCAAGGATCGCCGCAGCGAAAGCGGCATCATCGCGCATATCGACTTTCTTGGCGAAGGCGGCGAGGAAAAGCTCACCGGCCGTATCAACGGGTTCAAACGCGGTGTTACCCGCTATCCCGTGCCCGGCGCGATGGTCTATCCCGCCAGCACCGAAGATCTCGAACAAATCTACGCCAGCGATGGCCGCGCCAACATCACGATCGGCCGCGTTTTTCCGACCCGCGATATTCGCGCCGGATTGTATATCGACGCGATGCTGGGCAAACACTTTGCGCTGCTCGGATCGACCGGTACAGGTAAATCCACCAGCGCCGCGCTGATCCTCCACAAGATTTGCGAGGCCGCGCCCAACGGCCACATCGTCATGATCGATCCGCACGGCGAATATTCTGCGGCGTTCCGCCAGAGCGGCCAGATACTCGACGTGTCGAACCTGCAAATGCCGTACTGGCTGATGAATTTCGAAGAGCATTGCGAGGTGCTCCTCACCAGCGACGGCAACGAATTGCAGACCGACATGGACATTCTGGCCAAGTGCCTGCTCGCCGCGCGATCCAAGAACCGGCTGGCGGAAACGATGGGCAAGATCACGGTGGATTCGCCGATTCCATACCTGCTGTCCGATCTTTCCAACATCATTCAGGATGAGATGGGCAAGCTCGACAAGGCAACCTCTTCCGCGCCGTATATGCGGATCAAGGGTAAGCTGGATGAGCTGAAAGCCGATCCGCGCTACCAGTTTATGTTCTCCGGTATGCTGGTGGGCGACACGATGGCCGACTTTATCGGCAAGGTTTTCCGGATGCCTGGCAATGGTAAGCCTATCTCCATCATCGACGTTTCCGGCGTTCCTTCCGACATCACCTCCACCGTGGTCGCGGTGCTTAGCCGCCTTGTCTTCGACTTTGCGATCTGGGGCCGCGAGGAACGCCAGCGTCCGATCCTGCTCGTTTGCGAGGAAGCGCACCGCTATGTTCCGAACGAGAAAAACTCGGACGGTTCCTCGGTCGCGAAAATCCTCAGCCGGATCGCCAAAGAGGGCCGTAAATACGGTATCTCGCTTGGCCTCATCACGCAGCGTCCATCCGATCTTGCCGAAGG
The DNA here is from genome assembly GCF_042854385.1 of Erythrobacter sp. MTPC3. Taxonomy (NCBI): domain Bacteria; kingdom Pseudomonadati; phylum Pseudomonadota; class Alphaproteobacteria; order Sphingomonadales; family Erythrobacteraceae; genus Erythrobacter; species Erythrobacter sp. MTPC3. The sequence goes on along the minus strand of NZ_BTGP01000006.1, from coordinate 188,207 downwards.
CGTGCTGTCACAGTGCGGCACCATTATCTCGATGCGTCTCAACAATGACCGCGACCAGGCGTTTGTGAAGGCTGCCATGCCCGAAGGTGCGCGCGGTTTCCTCGATTCCATTCCCGCGCTGCGCAACCGCGAATGCATCATTTGCGGCGAGGGTGTCGCTATCCCCATCCGCGTCAGTTTCGACACGCTTGAGGAACACAAACGCCCCGCCTCCGAAGACCCCAGCTTCGTCGATCTGTGGAGCACCGGCGGCGGCGAGGAAGAGATTGTCGAACGCGTCGTCCTGCGCTGGCGCTCGCAGGGGTAAGCATCGCGTCACGTGCCGCGCGTATCGCCGTATAGGTGGATGTGCATCCGGTCGCTCATGCGAAATCCGTGCTTCAGGCAAAGCGGGGCGAGCCATTGCTCGCGCTGTCTTAACGTCTCGCTATCGGTGCCTTCAGGCATGAGGAAAACATGACCCGGTTTGAACCGGTATTTGCGCTGCAATCCTAGCACTTCGTCGACGTCTTCCGGTGCGGCGATCACGAACTTGAAAAATGCGCGCGGGTCGCTGGCGTAAAAATCCAGCCGCTCCGGGATCAGCGCAAGATCGGCGGCATTGCCGCTATGGCTGAGTTTCGGGCTGACATTGTATTGATCGACGCGAATATCGACGTGACTTGGCGCTTTGGTGGTGCCGTTGGTTTCAATCTCGATTTCCATGTCGGGCAGATGCGCCAGCATATCCGCCAGCGCTCCGCCCTGCATCAGCGGCTCGCCGCCGGTTATGACCAGCCGCTTTTGCCCCAAAGCCGCAATCCGATCAGCGGCATCTTTTGGATCGAGCGAGACCTGATTGGCCTTGCGGTCGAAGGTCACGCCGCCGCGATGCTCGCGCTCATCACCCTCGAAATGCCACGTATAGGCCGTGTCGCACCACGTGCAGGCAAGGTTGCAGCGCGACAGCCGCACGAAAGCCACCGGCACGCCCGCGCTTGGCCCTTCGCCCTGTAAAGAGGCGAATATTTCCGGCCCGCCAGTGTCATCGGCGGCGAGGATTAGAGCCATCGCGAATTCCTATTGCCCGAAACACATGACACATTGTCCAACATGTCACCCGTGTCATACACACTCAAACCCGCAGCAATCAGCCATTCCGCACCTGTAGGACACGGATGACAACTCTCCAACTTCGGCGACATTTCAGCGGCGTAAATCATCCACCCGCGTTACAGCGATTGGCCCGCGTAGGAAAGGTGGGGGCGGAGTGATGACGGCGGATCGGCGGGTGTATAGCGGACTGTCCGCTCACGACCCAGAAGTGGGCATTTCATTTCCGGAAAGAAGTGCTCGAAAGCGGTCAGAAAGCGGCGCTAGCCGAACTGAGAATAGATTGACGCCAAATCTAACTTGCAATTGACCTTTCAATGGCGCTTCGAACATCGTTACATTCAGTGTTGTCAACTGGAGCAATAGAAGCGAGCTCCAAATCCTCGATTGAAAGCGCCGCAAAGCAAGCAGCTTTCCTGCGAACCTCTTCCCAATCGTCAATCCGGTCTGGATGAAAAGTTACCCTTAGTCGTGCTCCAGTCGTACCTCGGTATGGTTTGTTTTTCCCAAGGTACAGCGGCGAATGACCTGCAAATTCCTGTGGTACAACCAAGTCTGCGGTACATTTCCAATCGGAGGCGCAATCGACAATTACGGGGTTTCCGTCAAGATCACCTTTGGAAGGTTGATTGAAGAAGTACTGCATGGTGCTGCGCCCTCCAGGAAACCTCTCACTTGTGATAATCACATGGTCATCTGTCTCGGTGATCTCTCCATCCCAAATGTTAGTGATGCGCTCTGGTGTGAAATATGAAGATGGCTCATATCCTCCGAGCTGGATAAGAACTTCGTCGGGTTTCGCCTCCTCTCGAGTTCCCCAACCAAAACTTCTGTCCGGAGGCAATGCAGTCAAACGGTCGAGATCAAAACCAAGATAGGCAACGTCATAGATTTCCTTAGCCCAGGGCTGATAGTTTCTCGTTATCCTTGAAAGGTACGAGGTGGGCAGTGAGGCGTTCATTTCAGTCGGCCTAAGCGTAGTCTCGAAATATCGACCCGGTGCCTGTTCGTGCCAGCGGATTGGTGGGATCGTTATGTTTTCCTGCCAAGCTTCGCGGTAGAAGAAATCAGTCGGATCACTTGGAGGTTCCGGTGAGGCAGGTTGTCCACCGCATGCTGCGAGTGTCATCAGGACAATGCTAACGAGCGGCTTACAGTTCATAAGTCTTCGATAGCAAAAGGTGATTAACGAATGTCCCTCGTACTCGTGAGCGGACGTTCCGCTCCCACCCCCAGTTCCGGTCATAAAAACACGCCCGCCGTATCCTGAAAGCTGTCGGACCGCTTCACTAGGCTTTCAACCGATAACGGATCGCCGGTTTGCGACCCAATAGCGGACGCGCTCCAAAGCCTGACCGATCCGTTTCTATCCTGCTTTTAGCGTAAAGAACATTGCCGCCATTGCAAACATTACGACGATCCCTGTCAGGCTGAGCATCCTGACGCCGGTGCTTGGGCGGTGCTCTTCGGACATGGCGCAACGGGTAATAACGAGATGATTGAGTAGGGCGATGACCGGCCCGACCACGAAATAAATCGAAGTGACCAAATCGATAAACGCGCTGAAGCTTTCCATCATCAGCGCAAGGATGGTCAGGCTTAGGGCGGCCAGCAGCACCAGAAAAAATGCATATCCGCTCTGGCTCGCGCGGCCGCCAATATTGCCGCGATATTCTTCGTAAACCGCGCCAAATCCGCGCGCCGCACCATCGAATGAGGCGATCATAGTTGTCGCCATGACGCATAGGGCCGCAATCGCTGCAAGATAGGCAGGGATCGTGCCAAGCGTTTCGCGGTAAAGGCCGATTATCTGTGATGCGAGATCGGCGGCGCCGCTTTGCGGAGCGACCCCTCCTGCGTGCATTACCCCTGCCCCCATCACGCAAAAGCACAGCGCGAGGAAGCCGGTTAGCATGTAGGCGGCGAGAAAGCCTTTGCGCATGTCAGTCATGGACAGCCGCTCGCCTTCGATTTCATTCTCCTGCGCTTTGAGCGTCCAGAGTGAAATCTGAACCGATTGGCCAACAGGGCTGGGCATGAACCCGGCCAAGGCGATGACGAACAGCAGGGCCACCGGATCAAAGCTCCAATCGAAACTTGCCGCGCTTTGCCATTCCACCCGCGGTAGCGCCAACGCCGCAGCCGTGATGGTTGCGACCGTCAGGAACGCGATCAGGATTTTGTTGAGGCCATCCAGCCAACTGAAACCGCCCAGCAGCAAGAGCATCAAAGTTGCCCCTACCGCCAACGCAGCCAGGACAAGGATCGGAAGATCAACGCCCGTGATTGCGGCCAGTATTGCCGCCGTAGTCACGGTCACTGCCGCCAGCCCTATTGGTGCAATCGTCAGCGATGTGGCTGCATAAAGCGGCACAGCCCAAGAACCCAGTTCGCGGTAACCGCCGATGATCGTCTTTCGGGTAGCGTGAGCGTAATCCATGCCAAACCGGAAGGCTGGATATTTGAGTACGTTGATCAGGATAATGACCACGACCAGAGCCAGCCCGAACATGGCGCCTGCGCGGGTCGATTGGACCAGATGCGATACGCCGATTGCGGAACCTGAAAAAATGAGTCCAGGAGCCGCAGCCCGCTGCCATGCGCGAAAATCCATCAGCCCCCCAAAAACCTGATACTGCCGCGCCCCATCGGCAGCTTACACGCAACACCATCCTGCACAACAGCGCATGACATTCAGGTGTGGAGGTTGCGACCTACCCAAGCCGTGCCAGCGCGCCTTCCAGCCGTTCCACTTCTGCTGAATGGTGGGCGAAGTCGGCTTTGGCTTTCTCCACCGCTTCGGGTTTTGCGCGGTCGACGAAATTGGCGTTACCCAGCCGGCCTTCGAGGCTCTTTGCCTCTTTCTGCGAGGCGGTGAGAGCTTTTTCCAGCCGCGCTTTTTCCTCGGCGATGTCGATGATCCCTTCCAGCGGGATGATGAACACGTCGCTGCCGCCGCCAGCCTGCGCGGTGACTTGCATGGCGGGGCCGGAGGGCGCTTCGGACAGCGTCACAGGCGTCAGGCGCGCCAAGCGCTCGATCGCGGCGCTGCTGCGCTCTACCGTGCTGGCCGCCAGCGGGGAGGCATCGGGCAGGAACGCTGCCAGTTTGGCGCCGGGCGGAATGCCAAGCTCGTTTTTGGCGCTGCGGACATTGGTGGTGAGGTCGATCACCCAGTCAATCGCGTCGGTCGCATCCTTGGAAACCTCGGCGCGCGGATCGGGCCATTTTGCGGTGATGAGATCGTAGGGGCGTTTACCCTGCGAATGCCACAGCTCTTCGGTGATAAACGGCATGAACGGGTGCAGCATGACGAGGATCTGGTCGAGCGCCCATCCGGCCACTTCGCGTGTTTCGACCGCAGGCGGGCTGTCCGCATCGGCCGCAAACAGCGGCTTGATCAGCTCAAGATACCAGTCGCAAAACTTGCTCCACGTAAACTGGTAGATGGCGTTTGCCGCCGCATCGAAGCGCAGATCGGCCATTGCTGCGTCCAGTTCATCGCGGACCTGCTGGACCTCGCCAATGATCCACTGGTTCGCTGCGAGGCGCGCGGTCGGAGCCTTTAGCGTGGTGGATGCGCCGATGCCGTTTGACTGGCAGAAACGGGTCGCGTTCCAGAGTTTCGTGGCAAAGTTGCGGTATCCCTCGACCCGCTTTTCATCCATCTTGATGTCGCGGCCCTGGCTTTCCATCGCCGCCATGAAGAACCGCAGCGCATCCGCGCCGTACTGGTCGATCAGGCCCAGCGGATCGACGACATTGCCCTTCGACTTGGACATTTTCGCGCCGTCGGCTGCGCGCACGAGGCCGTGCAGATAGAGCTTTGGCCACGGAGCCTCGCCCATATTGTACTGCCCCATCATCATCATCCGCGCATCCCAGAAAAACAGGATGTCAAAGCCGCTAATAAGCAGGTTGTTGGGGAAGTGTTTCTTGACGAGATCGGTGTCGTCCGGCCAGCCGAGCGTGGCGAACGGCCACAGTGCGGAGGAGAACCACGTGTCGAGGACGTCGGGATCTTGCGTCAGGGCAACGCCTGCACCGGCCTGCTGCTGCGCCGCTTCGAGGCTTTCCGCCACAAAGACACTGCCGTCATCTGCGAACCACGCAGGAATGCGGTGCCCCCACCACAACTGGCGGGAGACGCACCATGGCTGGATGTTCTCCATCCAGTTGAAGAACGTTTTTTCCCACGTCTTGGGGACGATTTCAATGGTGCCGTCTTTCACCTGCTTGATTGGTTTGGCGGCGAGTTTTTCGGCGTCGACATACCATTGATCGGTCAGCCACGGCTCGATCACCACGCCGCCGCGGTCGCCGAACGGCGTTGCGATCTGGCGTGGTTCCGCGTCGTGTTCGACTTCCTCGCCCTTTTTCGTCTTGGCGATGTGCGGGATGAGGTAGCAATCGGCTTTCAAGCGCGCGACGACTGCCTCGCGCGCGCCGTCTACCCCGTCCCGCTTGAAACGGTGCAGGCCGATAAATTCATCCGGGATCAGCTCGTCTGCGACCTGGCAAACATTCGCGTCGCCATCGAACATGTTGAGCATCGCGGCGGGCGCAAAGCCAGCGCGCTTACCCACCTCGAAATCGTTGAAATCGTGCCCCGGCGTGATCTTAACAGCGCCGCTGCCCAGTTCCGGGTCGGCGTGTTCATCGGCGACGATAGGGATGCGGCGGCCCGTGATCGGCAGCACGACATGTTTACCGACGACGCTGGCATAGCGTTCATCACTGGGGTGCACGGCGACCGCCATATCGGCGAGCATCGTTTCGGGCCGGGTCGTCGCGACCTCGATGTAATCCTGCCCGGATGCAAGCGTCACGCCGTCTTCGAGCGGGTATTTGAAGTGCCAGAAATTGCCCGCAATCGTCTGCTGTTCGACTTCAAGGTCCGAAATTGCGGTCTTCAGCTTCGGATCCCAGTTTACCAGCCGCTTGTCGCGGTAGATCAAAGGTGCGGGATTCCCTTCCTCATCTTTGTTATTATACAGGTCGACGAACGTCTTCAGCACTGCCTTGGTAAAGTGCGGGTCCATCGTAAACTGTTCACGGGACCAGTCCATCGAACAGCCAAGACGGCGCAGCTGGTTGGTGATCGTCCCGCCGCTCTCCGCTTTCCAATCCCAGACTTTCTCGACAAATTCCTCACGCGTGTAGTTCGTCCGTTTGTCCTGTTTTGCCTCCATCTGGCGTTCGACCACCATCTGCGTCGCGATGCCCGCGTGGTCGGTGCCGACGACCCACAGCGCATCCTTGCCGCGCATGCGTTCATACCGGATCACGATGTCCTGCAACGTGTTGTCGAGCGCGTGGCCGATATGCAGGCTGCCGGTGACGTTGGGCGGCGGGTTCACGATGGTGAAGGGTTCCGCATCCTGGCGTTCGGGGCGAAAACCGCCGGTTTCTTCCCAATGTTTGTACCAGCGCGCCTCGATATCGGCGGGGTTGAATGTGGTGTCGAGGGTCATGATCTGGTGCCGTTTCTGATTGCTTTGGGCGCGGGCAGCTCGGCCCGCCCGTGTGAAAAGCCCAATGCCAGCCGCGATTGTGCCGTGCAACAATTCTCGCGCGGTAACTGGCAATACGCGCTTGTGATGCGCACGAATTGCTCTCATAGATCGGCGCGATGAATGGGGCCGCGCAATATACGCTGGATGAAACCGCCGATGGAGGCGCGCAGCTGGCGCTTTCCGGGCCGTTTCTGATCTCGTCCGTCGGCGCGGTTGACCACGAACTGTTTCGCATCAGCGGGCCGATCCGCGAAATCGAAGTGTCGGGTATCGACGATATCGACACGACCGGCGCGTACGTGATTGTCCGCCTTGCCTCCGATCACGATGCGCGCATCACAGGGGCCAGCAATTCGTTGCAGCGCGTGCTCGATGCGATTGACCGGTCCGGCAATGATGTCGACATCGGGCCCGACCGCCCGCCGGTATGGAAGCGCGTGCCCATCGAAATGGGCGAGAAAGTGTATGCCGCCCGCTCCGGCGTTTACGGCGTGGTCGGGTTCTTTGGCCTCATAATGCTCGGCATGGGAAACCTGATGCGCCGTCCGCGCAGTTTCCCGATGAAGGCGCTGGTGCACCAGATGGAGCTGGTGGGCGTTGCGGCGCTGCCGATCATCGGGCTGATGAGTTTTCTGATTGGGGTCGTCATCGCCCAGCAGGGCGCAGTGCAGCTTGAACAATTCGGTGCGGAGGCGCTGACGGTGAACCTCGTCGGCAGGCTGACCCTGCGCGAACTGGGCGTGCTGATGACCGCGATCATGGTCGCTGGCCGATCCGGCAGCGCGTTTGCAGCGCAAATCGGGACGATGAAACTGACCGAGGAAGTCGATGCGATGCGCACCATCGGCATCTCCCCGATAGAGGTGCTGGTGATCCCGCGCATCCTCGCCTGCACATTCATGATGGTACTGCTGGGCTTTTACGCATCGATGGTTGCCATCGTCGGCGGCGCTGTGGTGGGGCAATTGGCGCTTGGCATTCCGTTTTTCACATTTCTGGAACGGATACAGGAGGTCGTACCGACCTATGATCTTTGGGTTGGCCTGATCAAGGCGCCGGTTTTCGGCCTGATCGTCGCGCTGGCGGGCTGTTATCACGGGATGCAGGTCAAGGGGAATTCGGAGGAAGTGGGCAGGCGCACCACTATGGCCGTCGTTTCCGCCATTTTTGCCGTCATCGTGCTCGATGCGTTTTTCGCGGTGTTCTTCACCGAAATCGGGTGGGGATAGGCGATGCTGGACAGAGATACATCCGACCAGGCGCAGCCGCCCATCGTGGTAGAGGGGATCGTCAACCGGTTCGGCGATTTCACCGTGCATGACGGGCTGGACCTGACTGTGCAGCCGGGAGAGATCCTGGGCGTTGTCGGCGGATCGGGCACCGGCAAATCGGTGCTGATGCGATCCATCATCGGCCTTCAGCAACCAAATGCGGGCAAGGTGCACGTGCTGGGCCGCGACATTACCGAAGCGGACCCCGATGAAAATATCGGCGTGCGCTGTCAGTGGGGCGTGCTGTTTCAGGGCGGGGCGCTGTTTTCGACGCTGACCGTGGGCGAAAATGTCGAAGTGCCGATCAAGCAGTTTTTTCCCGACATCGACCCCAGCCTGCGCCGCGATATCGCCCGCTACAAGGTCAAGCTGTCGGGTCTGCCAGAGGATGCGATTTCCAAATACCCGTCGGAATTGTCGGGCGGGATGAAGAAACGCGCCGGGCTTGCGCGGGCATTGGCGCTCGATCCAAAGCTGCTGTTCCTTGATGAACCCACTGCCGGTCTCGACCCTATCGGTGCATCGAAATTCGACCGCCTGACCAAGGAGTTGCAGGAAACACTGGGCCTCACGGTGTTCCTGATCACCCACGATCTCGACACGCTTTACGAAATTTGCGACCGGGTTGCCGTGATCGCCGATCGCAAGGTGATCGCGGTGGGAACGATCCCTGAATTGAGGGAGACGAAACATCCTTGGATCGAGGAGTATTTTGGCGGTCCGCGCGGCCGCGCTGCACACTCTGCGCATATGCGCGAAAAGGGGTAGGGCGATGGACAAGTCGATGGACATCCACTCCCAAGTGCGGCCATAGGAGAAGCCAATGGAAACACGGGCAAATCATCTTTGGGTCGGTGCTGTCACGCTGCTGCTGATGGCGGCCCTGGCGGCGTTCATCATCTGGATTGCCCGGCTGGGGCAGGGCCAGCAGAACGAATACGACATATTCTATTCGCAGTCGGTTTCCGGCCTCGCGAGCGGCAGTCAGGTGTCCTATGCCGGGGTTCCGGTCGGGCAGGTGACACAGATCGCGCTGTCGGATGAAGACCCGGAATTCGTGCGCGTGCGCGTGAAAGTGAAAGAGGAGGTTCCGATCCTCGTCGGGACCACCGCGACCATTCAGGCAAGTTTCACCGGCGTTTCAACAATTCTGCTGGATGGTGCGCGCAAGGATGCGCCCGCGATCACCTGCGAGACAACCGCCTGTCCCGAAGGGCGCCCGGTCATCCCGCCCAAGGATGGCGGCATCAATGCGCTCCTGAACAATGCGCCGTTGCTGCTTGAGCGATTGGCGACGCTGACCGAAAATCTCAATATCCTGCTCGGTCCGGAAAATCAGGAACAGCTCACCGCCATCCTGCGCAACTCCAATCGCCTTACAGAGGAGCTGGCGCAGGCCGCGCCCCGATTGGAAGGCACTTTCACCGAACTGGAATTCGCACTGAAAGAGGCGGGTGAGGCGCTGGATGCGTTTGAGAAAGCCACCGAGACAACCGACCAGCTGCTGAATGAAGAAGGTCCGGCACTGGCGCAGGAACTGCGCGGCACTTTGGCCTCCGCCAATCAGGCTGCGGCGGCTTTGGCGGCGACGCTGGAAGACACACGGCCTGCCGCGCGGCAATTGCGCGAATCCACGCTGCCCGCGGCAGAGGCGACGTTGCAGGATCTGCGCGTAACCAGCCGCAGCCTGCGGTCGCTGACAGAGAAGCTGGACAATCAGGGCGCAGGCGCGCTGCTGCAAGGGCAGTCGCTACCGGATTATGAGCCATGAGGGGAACTGGACCGATGAATTCACCGCGCCGCTTTTCAGCGTCTGCCGTCAAAGCGTCCCTGATCGCCGCCGCTGCGCTGGGCCTGTCCGGCTGTATCAGCCTGGGGTCGGAGCCGCCCGAAAGCCTGCTGACATTAAGCCCGCAAACCAGCGCGCAGGCCGGTTCTGGCGCGCAGGCGAGTGTTTCGAATTCGTCGCAGTCAATCGCGATCCTGCCGCTCGAAACCCCGGCAAAGCTGGATGTGCAGCGCGTCCCGGTCAGCGTTTCCGCGACCGAGATCGCCTATCTTCAGGAAGCGTTCTGGGTTGAAAAGCCTGCGCGGCTGTTCCGCCGCCTGCTGGGCGAGACACTGCGAGCGCGCGGCAACACTCTGGTGCTCGACAATGATGATACGCCGCTTTTGGCAGCGCAAAGCGTGCGCGGCACCCTGATGGAAATGGGATATGATGCGGACAGTTCTTCGGTCATCGTACGGTTCGACGCGATCCGCACGCAGGCAGACGGCACGGTCATGTCGCGCCGGTTCGAAGCGCGCGAAACCGGGATTTTGCCAGAGGTTGGCTCTGTCGGCCCGGCGCTGAACAATGCGGCGAACACCGTCGCAGGCGAAGTTGCCGACTGGGTTTCCGCCGGATCGTGATTTAATCCGTCAGCCCATCAGCCGCTGCGCGCACGAATCTCCACGCCCCCAGAAAATCCGCCTGTCGCCGCGCCCTGTGCTCCTCGGCCTCTCCGTCGCGGCCCCATAGATCGGCCTGCCATTCTTCCTCGAGACTGGCCGCGCGCCATAGCTGCGTGGCTTCTTCGGCGTCGGAGACGCGGGCGGCGGACAGCGCAATGGTCAGCGATGCGGCGAGCGATGTCATGGCTTCGATCCCGGCAAGCTCGAATGCGCTGGCCGAACTCAGCGTGCCGCGCAGTTTTTCCAGCGCGGTTTCGCTTTGCGGGCGATGCATGACGCCGCTGATGCGGGTCAGCGCGATCTCTTCGCGGGCTTCGAATGCGGTGACAATCGGCTCCCACACCTCGACCTGGCGGGCGTAGAGATGTTCGTCGGGATCGGCGCGGTACAGCAGCGTGTCAGTGTCTCCGTACGCAACCAGTCTGCCGGCCAGTGCAGCGATATCCTTGCCAACGATGTCGATTGCGTAATCGGTCATATCGCGCAAGGGGAACAGCTGCGGGTCCAGTTCCTCGCCCTGAATATCCCATTCCTGCGCGAGCATCCGGGCAAGCGGCCGTGTCGGCACGATTTGCGGTGATCCTTTCACCGATTTCAGCCCGCGCCCATCCAGCGTGACTTGCCAGCCCCCGTCAACCTGACAGAGATCCACCGCATCATAAAAACGCTTCAATTCGTATCGCCCCCACCTTGCGATTTCCATTTGCGTGCCAGCAGCGTCGGGCCAAAGTAAAACGCCAGCAAACCGGCGACGGCCAAAACTACACCTACGGCATATGGTGCATCAATGACCGCGCGGGCGATGGCAATTCCGATAATTACCGCAGCAATTGAGCCGATGCGCACGCCGTTCATGATCCAGTACCGTTTCGCCGCAAGCGTTTCGGCGGCGCCGGGTTGCTTGCTCATTCGGGCGTCTCCAGCATCGCTCTCAGGTCTGCGACCGTATCGGCGACCTGCGCCGCGCCGGTTGCGATCAGTTCTTCGGGCGGGTGATAGCCCCATGCCACGCCGAGCGTGCGCACGTTCGCAGCGCGGCCCATCTGCATGTCGAAACTGGTGTCTCCGATCATAACTGCCTGCGCTGGCTGCGCGCCTGCCTCGAACAGGGCGGCTTCCAGCATGGCGGGATGCGGTTTCGACGGGTGGCGGTCTGCCGTCTGCAGGGATACGAACAGGTCGGTCAGCCCGTGCCCAGCTAGGCACGCGGTCAGTCCGCGATCCGATTTGCCCGTGGCGACTGCCAACGCCCAGCCATCTGCGTGCAGGGCGCGAAGCAGGTCGGCGATGCCATCGTATAACGGTTCATCAAGCAGACCTTCGTCGCGGCGTGCGCGAAAGCTGGATTTGTAAAACTCGGTGACCTCGCCCGCTTCCTCATCGGAAAGCTGCGGGGCGAGGCCGCGTATGGCAACCCCCAGGCTCAATCCAACGGCGCGGCGGACCTCGTTTTCATCGGGCGGTGTGTGGCCTGCGCGGGTAAAGGCCTGCTCCATCGCCCAGCACACATCGGCCTGCCCGTCGACCAGCGTCCCGTCGCAGTCGAAAACGGCAAGGCGCGTGCTGCTCACGATCACTTCTTTCGGCGGTCAGGGCGAGGCTTACCCTTGCCCTTGGTCTTGTTGCGGGCGGCGGCTTTCGCTTTGGCTTTCTTCTTTGTGGTTTCCGCCGAGATTGTGCGGGTCTTGCGTTCTCCGCGGCGGTCCTTGCGGTATTGTTTTGCATGGCGGCGCGCGGCCTGCTTTTTCTCTGCCGGAGTGCGCTCTGGCGCTTCGTCGCGGATGGGGGAGGCGTCGGACAGGTTCTCGTCAAAGCCCAGCGCCTCCATGCTGGCGGCGAAATGGTCCGGCAAGTCGGCAGTCACGTCCAGCTTTCCGCCGCCGGTCGCCGCGCCCGGCGCATCATTGTTGGGCTGGGAGATGATCAGGCGGCGCGCGTGCAGGTGCATCTTGCGGCTGATCGCGCCGGTTAGAAACGCGTCCTGCCCGCCATATTTGCCGTCGCCCACAATCGGGTGGCCGATCGCCGCCATGTGGACGCGCAGCTGGTGGGTGCGGCCCGTCAGCGGTTCCAGCTCCACCCATGCGGCGCGCGTGCCTGCGCGTTCGATCACGCGGTAGCGCGTTTTTGCGATCTGGCCGTTTTCCTCATCCACGTGCATTTTCTCGCCGCCGGTGCCCGGCTGTTTGGCGAGCGGCGCGTCGATGGTCCCTTCGCGCACATCGGGAATGCCGACGATCAGCGCCCAGTAAACCTTGCGCGCGCTGCGCCCTGAAAACCGGCGCGAATACGATGCCGCGCTGCCCGGAGTGCGCGCGATCAGCAGCACGCCCGACGTATCCTTGTCCAGCCGGTGGACAAGGCGCGGGCGGGGTGTGTCTTCATCTTCGACAAACGCATCGAGCAGCCCGTCGACATGTTTCGTCGTCTTGCTGCCGCCCTGTGTGGCGAGGCCGGGCGGTTTGTTGAGCACGATGGCGCTGGGCGTTTCGCGGATCACCATCGCGCGCGCTTCGGCGATGTCTTCCTCGGTCAGTTCGCGCTTGGGCTTTGGCCCCTTGTGCTTGGCCTCTCCGCCGGGCGGGACACGCAGGGTCTGCCCCGCCTCCAGCCGGTCTTCGGGTTTGGCGCGTTTGCCATCGACGCGGACCTGCCCCGTGCGCGCCCAGCGCGACACCGTGGCAAAGCCGATCTGCGGCAGATTGCGTTTGAACCAGCGGTCCAGCCGGATGCCGTCATCGTCCTGCGTGACGGTAAACTGGCGAACCTGCGCGGCGGGCGCCGATGGCGGTGCGGGTTTATCGGTCATGCGGCATCTCCCATAAGGATCAGGCCCAGATACAGCGCGATAATCCCGGCGATAACCGATGCCCCGGCATAAACGCACGCCAGCGCAACATCGCCGCGCTGGATCAGCAGAACGATCTCCAGACTGAATGCGCTGAAGGTCGTGAACCCGCCCAGCAATCCAACGCCCAGCAGCAGGCGCATGGTTTCGGTCCCGCCGCCTTGCCGTGCGAGCCAACCGAACAGGATGCCCATGGCAAGGCTGCCGATCACGTTTACCGAAAGGATCGCCCACGGAAACCCGCGCTCCGCGCTGCCGAGGGATGCCAGCGCCCCGCCGATTTGGTATCGCATGGCAGAGCCTGCCGCGCCGCCAACAGCGACAAGCGCGGTTGCAGCCAAGGGAGAGAGGGTGGCAGTTGTCATTCGCAGCCCTTTAACGAGCGAGGCCGCCTCTGCATAGCGTATCTGGGCGTATCTGGGTGCATCTGGGGCGCTCATGGCGTGAATTTGGCTCTTTCGGCCCGCTATGACCTTGCCATTTCGCGCCGATAGGGTTAAGCGGGCCTCAGTTTGAACGCATTCTTTGCCTGAAAAGGCGCAGAATCGCGTCGTTTTCAGCGTCAGATTTACGCGTAGGCCCCGCGATTCGACAGCGGGCCGCCGCGCTTTTGGAATGAGGTAGTAGTCGTTTATGCAAATCATGGTTCGCGATAACAACGTCGATCAGGCACTCCGCGCGCTCAAGAAGAAGCTGCAGCGCGAAGGTGTGTATCGCGAAATGAAGCTGCGTCGTCACTATGAAAAGCCCAGCGAAAAGCGCGCCCGTGAAAAGGCAGCAGCCGTACGCCGCGCCCGCAAGCTTGAGCGTAAGCGTATGGAGCGTGACGGCATCAAGTAAATGATGCTTTTCAGGCGCAAATACGCTTGAACACACACCATTGATAAGCCATCAGGGCGCGGCACAAGTTCCGCGCCCTTTTGCTATGCGAATTCCGCGCCGAATTTCTAAGCACGTTCCGCGAAACGCCGCGCATCCGTTCAGGGAAACAAAATGACCGAAATTACCCGCGTTCCTATCAAGCCTGTCTCGGAAGGCTCGCTGACCAAGCTGTGGCTTGGCATTGCGATTGCCATCCTGCTGGGCGCTGGCCTTGCCTGGGCGGCGATGCCATCCGGCCCGCGCGGGCTGGAGGTTGAAACCCTGGTTGAGGGTGAGGGGCCGATGGTCCAGGTCGGCGATGTGGCATTCGTCCGGTATAAAGGCAAAATCGCAGACACCGGCGAAGTGTTCGACGAATCGCGCGACATCCCGCTGCCCGTGCAGGGTCTTTTCCCAGAAGGCACGCCGTTCCCCGTGGACGAAGGCGCCACGATCGACGGGTTTTTCAACGGCCTGCAGCAAATGCAAAAGGGCGGCGAGTACGAGCTGTATATCCCGTCCGATCAGGCATACGGATCGGAGCCGCCCCCCGGTGCGCCGATCCCGCCGGATGCAGACCTGATCTTTGAAATCGAAGTGGTCGATTTCATGAGCAAGGACACGTTCGACCGGAACCTGCAAATCCTCCAGCAGCAGATGCAGCAGGGCATGGGCGCGCCGCCGCCTGCGCAGGATGCGCCCGGCGCAGCGCCCGGCAATTAATCTCGATTATCGGAAGCATATATGTCCGTAGACAAACAGACCGTCGCCAAGATTGCCGGGCTCGCCCGGATCAAGATGGGCGACGATGAACTCGAAACGATGGTGCCAGAGCTTAACAACATCCTCGAATGGGTGGAGCAGCTGGGCGAGGTCAACGTTGACGGTATCGAGCCGATGAGCGCGGTGATCCCGAACACTTTGCGCCTGCGCGATGATGTGATCGATGCCGATCCGAAAACAGCAGGCGGCCGCCGCGAGGATGTGCTCGCCAATGCGCCCGCCGCCGAACACGGGTTTTTCGGCGTTCCGAAGGTGATCGAATAATATGACCGACCTTACACAGCACGGCGTGAAAGCCATTCGTGACGGTGTGCGCGGCGGCGATTTTACTGCCCGCGAAGTCGCCACCAGCTTTAACGAAGCCGTGGCCGCGGCGGCTGACCTCAACGCGTTTATCGTGACCACACCGGATCATGCGCTGGCTGCGGCCGACGCTGCCGATAAAGCGCGCGCCGATGGCAAAGATATGGGGCCGATGGCCGGTGTGCCGATTGGTATGAAGGACCTGTTCGCCACGCACGGCGTGCAGACTACCGCCGCATCCCACATCCTCGAAGGCTTCATTCCGCAATACGAAAGCACCGTCTCGCAAAACCTGTGGGATGCAGGGGCGGGGATGCTGGGCAAGCTGAACCTTGATCAGTTCGCGATGGGAAGCTCGAACGAGACGAGCTATTTCGGCAACGTCTCTTCTCCGTGGCAGAAGGCCGGTTCAAATGCCGCCATGTCACCGGGCGGTTCATCGGGTGGTTCATCCAGCGCCGTCGCCGCGCGCATAGCGCCTGCTGCGACCGGAACCGATACCGGCGGTTCGATCCGCCAGCCCGCCGCCTTTACCGGCATTTGCGGGATCAAGCCGACCTATGGCCGCTGTTCGCGCTGGGGCGTGGTGGCATTTGCCTCCTCGCTCGATCAGGCTGGCCCGATGGCGCGTTCGGTTGAGGATTGCGCAATCATGCTGGGCGCGATGGCGGGCTTTGACCCGAAGGATGCGACCAGCCTCAAAATGGACGTGCCCGATTGGGAAAGCGCGCTGAACGCGGACCTGAAAGGCAAAAAGGTCGGCATTCCCAAAGAATACCGGATGGAGGGCACCGATCAGGCGATCCTCGATAGCTGGGAACAGGGCAAGGCGTGGCTGAAAGATGCAGGCGCGCAGATCGTCGATATCTCGCTCCCGCATACGAAATACGCGCTGCCCGCCTATTACATCATCGCTCCGGCAGAGGCGTCTTCCAACCTCGCGCGCTATGACGGGGTGCGATACGGCCTGCGCGATCTGCCCGAAGGCGCCGGCTTGCAGGACATGTATGCCGAAACCCGCGCCGCCGGTTTCGGTGACGAGGTAAAGCGCCGCGTGCTGATCGGCACATATGTGCTGAGCGCGGGCTTTTACGATGCCTATTACAATCAGGCGCAGAAGGTGCGGACGCTGGTCGCGCGCGATTTTGAGCAGGCGTGGGACCAGTGCGACATCATCCTCGCGCCGACCACACCGACCGCGTCATTCCCGCTCGGCAGCCTGAACGATGATCCGCTGACGATGTATCTGAACGATGTGTTCGCCGTGCCCGCTTCGCTCGCCGGATTGCCCGCGATGAGCGTACCCGCTGGCCTCAATCCCGATGGCCTGCCGCTGGGTCTGCAATTGGTCGGCAAACCGTTCGACGAACAGACCGTGCTCGATGCAGGTCTCGCGATCCAGCAGCGCAGCGGTTTCGATCATGCGCCGGAGAAGTGGTGGTAGATGGTTTTCACCGTTGTCTTTGCGACCATATTCCTCGTCGCCTTTGCGGTGATCGCTGGGGTTGTGATGTACCTATCCAAGACAATCGATCACGGAGAGGCGCGCTTTGACAGTAAAGGCAAGGTTATGAATGACGAACCTGCTGATATTGGCCCCGCGCGTCCTGCCCAACGATTGGCAGACCCCGGTGAAGCAGAGCGACGCGATAGCGAGGACTGATTACGCTTTCGCGGGCCTTTTTGAGATGCCCGATTATCGCGGTGCAAACATATTAAGCAACCTGTCGTCGCGCACAGCAATCATGTTGCCCATCCGATAGTGATCGTCTTCATAGCCATAGTCTTTGAATTCAACATGTGTGGGATAAAGACGGCCGAGCCGGTAGCCCGCTTCTGTCAGCAGACGACTGCAATTTTCGAGCGTTTCGTTCGCTGGTAGCCACGTCTCACCGTATTCAAATTGGATCATCGCTGGCGCATTGCCGCTAGTCAGCAATTGCTTTCCCCCGCGCAGAACTGAAAGATCATGACCTTCAGTGTCTATCTTCAACAAGACAGGTGGAGCCAACCCACGTGCAATCACTGCATCAATCGTCTTGACCGAGCATTCGACGGTCTTGATATCCGTACCGAATTCATCGGTGGCGCGGTAATTGATTGAACTGGTAGAATGATATTTGACGTTATAAGATACATCTACAGTGCATTCATGGTCTGAAAGACCGAAACGGTGCAACGCGACGTTTGGGTTGCTGCTGAATTGTTTTTCGAACGTGTCTGCGATCGTCGGCACTATTTCGAACGAATGGATCTTTGCTTCTGGGAAGAAACCGACTGCTTCTGTGGCCCAGCCCCCGTCATTCGCGCCAACGTCCCAAATTACCCCTACGTTGTTTCCCGCCCATTCGGCGAAGGTGCGTAATGCAAAGGATTCGCCGTTTTCAGCGAATTCATAGAACCCTTCATTGTAATAGGCCCGCAAGTATTTGGTCGAAATATCAGCCAACAACCGAAATGGCCTGCTGCGCCGGCGGGTGCGGATTGTCTGACGCGCAGATGCAGCCCAGCCAGATGACAAACGCCAAGACTTCGAACTGTTTGATTTTTCTGCCATATTTTATCTTACAGCACCGATCATAATGAACGTAGTACACGAAACATATGCGGTCTGTGCAAACACCCTTTCGTACCGTGCAAATCGCACTATAGACTGAGGTCATGAGCAATTACAAAATTCAGGGACAGACTGGCGATTGGGAGGTCGTAATCGGCCTGGAGGTCCACGCGCAGGTCACTTCCAATTCCAAACTGTTCTCCGGCGCCTCGACCACGTTCGGTGCGGAGCCGAATTCGCAGGTCAGCCTAGTCGATGCAGCGATGCCTGGAATGCTGCCTGTGCCCAATGCTGAATGCATCCGTCAGGCGGTGCGCACCGGCATGGCGATTGAGGCGGAAATCCACAAATGGAGCCGGTTCGACCGCAAGAATTATTTCTATGCCGACCTGCCGCAGGGATACCAGATCAGCCAGCTGTACCACCCCATCGTGGGTGAAGGGCAACTGCTGATTGAGGCGGATGAAAAGGGCGGCATACCCGAGGACAAGATCATCGGGATTGAACGCATCCACGTAGAGCAGGACGCGGGCAAGCTGATGCACGATCAGCATCCGACCATGTCCTATGTCGATCTCAACCGCAGCGGCGTTGCGCTGATGGAAATCGTGTCGAAACCGGACATGACCTCTCCGGCAGAGGCGGGGGCGTATGTGCGCAAATTGCGCAGCATCCTGCGCTATGTCGGATCGTGCGATGGCAATATGGAAGAAGGCTCCATGCGCGCCGATGTGAACGTGTCCGTTCGCAAGGTCGGTGACCCGGAGCTTGGCACGCGCACGGAAACGAAAAACGTGAACTCCGTTCGGTTCGTCATGCAGGTCATCGAATATGAGGCTGGCCGTCAGGTCGATGTGCTGGAAAGCGGCAGCAGCGTCGATCAGGAAACGCGGCTGTTCGACGTTGCGACCGGCACGACCCGTACGATGCGCTCCAAAGAGGACGCGCACGATTACCGGTATTTCCCGGACCCCGATCTGCTGCCGGTTGTGCTGGAGGAGGACTTCCTCGCCGATTGCCGCGCTAGCTTGCCCGAATTGCCCGATGCGAAACGCACGCGCTACACCGATGAGCTGGGCCTGACGCCGTATAACGCCCGCGAACTAACCGCAGAGGTTGAAACCTTTGGCAGGTTTGAAACCCTGCTGGCGGCCACCGCTGAAAAGATCGGTAAGCCAGAGGCAAAGGTTGCAACGCCGGTTGCCAACTGGGCGCTTTCGGTCGCGCCGGGCGTGATGAAG
This sequence comes from Erythrobacter sp. MTPC3, assembly GCF_042854385.1. Taxonomy (NCBI): domain Bacteria; kingdom Pseudomonadati; phylum Pseudomonadota; class Alphaproteobacteria; order Sphingomonadales; family Erythrobacteraceae; genus Erythrobacter; species Erythrobacter sp. MTPC3. The sequence goes on along the minus strand of NZ_BTGP01000006.1, from coordinate 169,281 downwards.
GCGCTGGGTGATGAAGGCGATGCCGCCCACGCCACAGCCGCGCGGCAGGCAAGCATCCTTGCGATGCAGGACAAAGGCGAGATTTCCGGCGGTCAGGCCAAGGAAATCTTCGAAATCGTCCTCAAAACAGGCCGCGAACCCGATGAAATCGCCGACAGCGAAGGCCTGAAACAGGTCAGCGACACCGGCGCGATCGAAGCGGCGATTGATGAAATCCTCGCGAACAATCAGGACAAGGTCGAACAGTATAAGGGCGGCAAGGACAAGCTGTTCGGCTTCTTCGTTGGCCAGACGATGAAAGCGATGCAGGGCAAGGCGAACCCGGCGGTGGTGAACCAGATACTCAAAGACAAACTGGGGTAATCCGGTGGCGGCGCGGACACGCTTCGCGCTGTTTGCAGCGGTAATTGCCTTTGCCATGATGGCAGCGGCTTATGTCTATTTGCACCGTCCGTTTGCGGTGAACTCGCCTGTTCTGTCTGCAGTGGCCCTATCCGAAACCGATCCTGCGCTGGAGCGCGTGGGCGATCTCATTTATCGCGGCGGCATTGATATTCCGCGCATGGATCGAAATATCGGCGGGCTGTCGGCGCTGCGCTGGGACGCGAAAAGCGGCCGATTGTTAGCGTTGACCGACGATGCGCGCTGGGTCTGGATCGTGCCGGACGAACCGGACGGAGAGCTCTCTGGCCTCGAGAACATTGATACCGGCGAATTGCTTGGCCCCGATGGCGCCACATTGATTGGAAAAGAGCAGGGCGACAGCGAAAGCGTCACCCGCAGTGCAGAGGGCGGCTGGCTGATCGGGTTTGAGCGCGATCACCGCATCTGGCGATATCCCTCACTCACCGGCCCGCCGGCACCACCAGCGCCGATGGCCGTTCAGCCGGAAACCGTACTCGGACCGCTTGAAAACAACAGCGGTGTCGAGGCCTTGGCCGGGGACGAAAACTCGCTGTTCCTGTGCGCTGAGCAGGTTTCACTGGGCGGTGAGCCAAACTGCGCTGCGATGTCGGAGCGCGGTGTGTTCGAGCGGCAAACGCATCAGGCGCCTGAGCCGTTGCTTGGGTATGGAGCAGCGCCAACAGACGCGGATATGGCCGCAGATGGGACGCTCTACATTCTGTTCCGCAGCTATTCCAAACTGCGTGGCAATGACGCGGCGATCATCGCAATCGATCCCAACGGTGCGCGGCGCGATCTGGCGGTTCTGGCCAGCCCGCTGACGGTCGACAATTTCGAAGGGATCGCCGTGCGCGAGGACGACGGGCGGTCATTCCTCTACATTGTCAGCGACGATAACTTTTCCGCCGATCAGCGCACGCTGCTGATGAAATTCGAAATCAGCCGCGACTGAACGGCGCGCATGCAAAAGGCCGCCAGAGCGCGAACTCCAGCGGCCTCTGCAATTTTTGAAAAAGCGCGCTTAGGCGGTTTTCGTACCGGTCAGCGGCATTGCGCCGAATGCGCCTGCGTTGACGTTGCCAGCCAGCGTGTCGCCTTCGACTGTGGCTTCGCAATCGAGCGTCATCGGCATCGGCACGGTCATGTTCATTTTCCATGTCATGGTGTTGCCGTCGATCTTGCCGTCTTCGACATCCATCGAACCCATTCCGCCGGCCATGTTGCCGGAGAATGTGCCGTCGCCGTTATCGACTACGGTGAAAGTGCCGCTCTGGTCGCCCATCGGGCTTTTGACTGTGGTATCGTAAGAACCTGAAAGTGACATCGTGTTTCTCCTTTGTATCGGGAGCAACAGCGTTGCCCCATTATCGTTCTCGAGCGCCGTCAGCTTGAAAAGCCGCTGACCTCTTGAGCCGTTGTTTACACGTGTGTCAGTGCCTTTCAACCTCAATCACACCGCTGGTCCCGGCCCGAAATAGCAAGGGCGAGAGCCGCCTGTGCGTGCTCTCGCCCTGCCATTTTACCGAAGGCTGCGGTGCCCCCAGAAAGCCGTAGCGTCAGTCTTCGCTGGGCAGCTCGCGAACTTCCAGCGGAAGGCCGAGGGTTTCCAGCTGCGACTGGACCTGGCTGGCATCGCCAACCACGACCCAGACAAAATTATCGACATTCAGCGCCGCACGGGCTGCCGCGTCGAGGCCTTCTGCGGTCTGGCTTTCGTATTGTTCGACCAGCTGCTCGTAATAATCGTCAGCGCGGCCATACAGGGCATTGCTTTGCAGTGCACTTAGGACGGCTGGCGAGGTTTCGAACCGGCCCGGCAGCTCGCCGATTTCCGAAGCGACATTGCGCTCCAGCTCTTCGGCGGTGACGCCGCTGGTGGTCAGGAATTCACGCGTTTCGCGAATCATCTCGGCGACGGAATCGCCAGTCCGGTCCGCCTGCACGCCGCCTGAGATGTTGTAGACGACCGCGTTTTCACGCGCCTGAGGCCCGCCGCGAACGCCGTAGCTCCACCCCTTGGTCTCCCGCAGGTTCATGTTAAGCCGTGCGAGAAAATTTCCGCCGAGCGAATTGTTCGCATTGGTGAAATCGATGAACGCCGGATCGCGCGCATCAAGCGGTGTGAGCTGCGCGCCCAGAATAAAGCTTTGCGGGCTGTTCGGGCGGTCGATCAGGATGATCCTGCCGCCTGCTGCGGGCGCACCGTCGAGCGAAAAGCTCTTGGCGCCCTTTGCCGTGGCGGGCGCTTCCCAATCGCCGAACACGCCGTTCAGCGCGGTGACGATTTCTCCGATGGGACGGTCCGAAATGACGAAAACTTCGCCATTGTCCGGGCGGATCCACGTGTCCTTGAAATTGACGAGGTCATCGCGCGTGATCGAACTGACACTCGCCACGGAATTGCTGCCGCCATACGGGTTGCTGGCGCCGAAAACTTCCGGTCCGATCGCGCGGAATGCGAGCGCGCCAGGCGATTTCAGCTGCTGTTTGATCCCCGTGATCGTCTGCGTGCGCACACGCTCCAGATCGTTTTCATTGAACGCGGGGTTGCGCATGATGTCGCTCATCAGTTCAAGCGACGGGGTGAGATTGGCCGACAGCGCGGACAGGGTGAAAGTCGAACGGTCGCTGCCGCCTCCCGTGCCGATGGTCAGGCCCAGACGCTCGCGCTCTTCGGCGATTTCCTGGCTCGACATATCGGCGGTGCCTTCGTCGAACAGCGCCATGGTGAGGTCTTCGAGACCGCGCTTGGCAACCGGATCGGCAGCCGAGCCTGCGTTGAATGACATGGTGACATAGGTCGCCGGGACAGCATCGCGCTGCGCATATGTCAGCTGCATTCCGTTGGCGAGCACCGCGCGCTCGACATCGGGGAAGTCCAGCGTCGCAATCGTATCAATCGGCGGAGCGGGACGTTCCACTGATACGGTGACCGTATTGTCGGCTGGCGCTGCTTCTGCTTCGTCGGTTTCGACAGAGGCCGCTTCTTCGTAATCGGCATCGCGCTCACCCGGCTCCAGCACCAGCGTAAAGCTTGGGCGGGTCAGCCAGTTCTGCATTGCTGCTGTCACATCGGCGGGCGTCAGGGTGGCGAGGACATCGAAGTTCTTTTTGTAGTTGGCCGGATCACCGGCGAGCACTTCGCCCCGGGCCAGCGTCACTGCCTTGCCGCCAAATCCGCCAACCTGTTCCAAACCGCGGATCGTGCCTGCCAGACGGCTGGTCGCCGCGCGGCGCACTTCATCTTCGGTTGGCCCCTCGGCGATATATTCCGCGATCAGTTCATCAAGGCGCGCCTCCAGCGTGGCAAGCTCAACGCCCGGTTTCAGCGTCGCGCTGACCGTCAGGATACCGACGCGTTGGAAATCGAAATTGCCTGCCGAAACGCCCACGGCGAGCTGTTCGTCACGGACCAGGATTTCATCGAGACGGCTTGAGGCAAGGCCGCCAAACACGCTCGTTCCAATGTTGAGAGCTGTCAACTCATCGCTCGTAATGCCGGGCGCAGGCCAGTATTTGGTAATCGTGGTGGCCGCGACCTGATCTTTCATGACGCTGCGAATATCTTCAGGCAGCACAGGGATTTCGGCCTGCGCTGGATTGTTTACCGGACCGCGCGCGATAGGGCCAAAATACCGCTCCATCAGCGGGCGGGCTTCGGCCGCTGAGATGTCTCCGGCCAAAACGACTGTCGCGTTGTTTGGGCCGTATTTGTCGCGGAACCAGTTGCGAACGTCTTCCATCGATGCGCTGTCGAGGTCGGCCATTGAGCCGATCACAGAGTGGCCGTAAGGGTGGCCCTCAGGAAACATCTTGTCGAGGATTTCGTAAAAGACGAGGCCGCCGGGCTGGTTATCACCCTGACGTTTTTCGTTCTGGACAACGCCGCGCTGGTTATCGAGCTTTTCCTGCGTCACCGCCCCCAGCAAATAGCCCATGCGGTCGCTTTCCAGCCACAGCGCACGTTCGAGCGCCGGGGTGGGGACAGTCTGGAAATAATTGGTGCGGTCGAAATTGGTCGTGCCGTTGTAATCGGTCGCGCCCATTTCCTGCAGATACTGGAAGTAATCGGCTGGCGCGTTTTCGCTGCCGTTGAACATCAGGTGTTCGAACAGGTGGGCAAAGCCGGTCTTGCCATCAGGCTCATCCTTGGAGCCGACATTGTACCACACGGCCAGCCCGACAACGGGCGCCTTGCGGTCTTCGTGAACGATCACGGTGAGGCCGTTTTCCAGCTCGAATTCTTCGTAAGGGATGCCGACCTGTGCGACCAGATCGGTCAGATCGCCTGCCGCTGCGGTTTCAGCAGTGGCGTGATTGCCATGCCCATCGGCAAAGGCGGGGGCGGCAGGCGCTGCGATCGCGATGGCGATGGCGGCCAGACTGGACGTTGCGAGGCGTATATTCATGAATTTGCTCCGGTTGCGACAGATGCTGGAATAGACCGTGCGCAATGCAGCGGTGCAATTCAAGCGGGAATTATTCGGCGTTGGTTACCCTGTATTGCCGTGTGGCATGGGCGATTGCATCTTCCCGCCAGAAATAGACGGGTTTTAATTTGTGATCGACGAACAGCTGCATCTGGTCGGTGTGATGCGGGCTTTCTGGCCGGGTGATGGCCGAGCCAAAGGGCTGGATCGAACGGGACGAGACACGCGCATCGCCTTCGCTGCCCGGCGCGGGCCATTCGACCCACTGGATAAAGCTGTCGCCGTGCACCAGGCTAAGCCGTCCGTCATCGTCCACTTCCCACGTGGTTGAGGCGCGCAATGTGTCAGAGCCGCCGTCCAGCGGCAGATCGACTTCGCCCTGACGCAGACGGATAAGATCGGACATGGGCGGATCGATCCGGCCGAAATGTTCTTTGAGATGGTCGGCTGCCTCTCTCAAGGCTTGCTTTGCGTCAGGGGCCTCGCTCTTGTTCTGATATTCCGCCGACATGAAATCGCGGATCATCAGCAGGGCGAGCGCATCTGCGCGGCCTTCATTATCGGCATCGAAATCCCACGTCAGCAGCAGGTCGCGCGCCTCGGCCAGATCACCTTGTGCCTCCATCGCCTCCAGGGCGCCCCACAGGTCGGCAACGTAGCCTTCGCGTTCATAAACCGTGTCGTATTTGATCCGCTCCAGGGTTTCCCTGTCCAGCAGGTTCGCCTCCGACAGCAATTTGTATGCCCGGCGCGAACGATTGGTCTGTTTCAGCTCGACGCCCAAGATGGGCGAGACATTTTCGGGGCGGATATCATCGGCTGCACCGGCGGCGGTGTAGGGTTCGTTATTCGCGTTATACAGCCAGCCTGAGGAGGGATTGATGATCTTTGGCAGTTCGCTGTAATCGACGCTGCCCTCCCAGATCAGGTCGCTGCGGCTGCCGTCCAGCACACCGCGCCAGTTTGCCTTCACATCTTCGGGCCGGTCAGGGATCGCGGCATTGTAGACATAGGCGATATTGCCTTCGCGGTCGGCATAGATGAAATTGGTGGACGGCACGGCCATGCGGGCCATCTGGGTTTGCCATTCGTCAAGGTTCTCCGCCTTGTTCAGGCGGTAATACGCATCGAGCTGCTGGACGCTGTCCATCCCGCCATACCGGATTGCGAAGAACCCTTCGTCATTTTCGATCACGGGGCCGTGGATGCTGCGATGGATGGTGCGCCGGATTGGCAGCACGACCGGACCCATGCGCACGGGCAGGGTAACAGTGCGGCTTTCCAGATCGCGCCATTCGCCATCGAGCCGGTACTGCGTCCCCGCCTCATTCATCTCAAGCTTGTAAACATCGGTCATGTCCGGGCGGTTGACCGTGTTGGTCCAGCCCAGATTTTCATTATGGCCCAAAAAAGGGAAGGGGGAGCCGGGAAAGTTCGCCCCTGTAAAATGCCAGCCTTCGCCGCTTTCCACGGTCAATTCATACCACGCCACACCGCCACGCAGAGGCTGATGCGAATTGGAGATCAGCGTGGTTGGTCCGCCCGATTTTTCCGGCGTGACGGCCCACGCATTTGATCCCAGCAGCGCGGCATCTTCGCCCCACGGCAGCGGGTGGACGCCGCGATGCGCCTGATCTGGCTGACTAAGTGCCGAAGGACCGGCAGGGGGTGTGTTTTCGAAACCGGGGATTTCCGGGCCGAATTCGCGCCGCAGCGGCGTGCCCTCGACCAGCGGCTGGATGATGTTGGCCAGGCCAAAGAAAAACGGCTGGCGCAGCACGAAACCTGCCGCGACATCCTCTCCATTGACGGGAAACAGATTGGCAAGCTTCACTTCATCAGGATTGTCGGCGGCAAACTGGTTGAGCCCTGCGGCATACGCTTCGAACAGGGCGCGCGTGTCTGCGGGCAGTTTCGGGTATTCGCGCATCGCCGTGCCGCGCGCATCGAGCAGATGATAGGCGTAATCGAACACCGCGCCGTCCTGACCCGCGATCGCGCCGTATCGCCCGCGGCTCATCGCAATGACATCCTGCAAAGTAAAAAAATCATCTTCCGATTGCGCCATGGCCACGCCGAACGCGACATCTGCGTCAGTCTCACCATAGATATGCGGCACGCCGTAAGGATCGCGGGTAATCTCCGCAGTGTATTCGCGCGGCGCCGGAGCGTCGGCGGTGTGGGCGGCAAATGGCTCCCAAGTGGCAAGCGCCACGAATGCGGCGATCAGCACCACAACCAGCGCAAAGGCGCTGCGTTTGACCCATTCCATAAAAAGCACGCTCCCCAATCTTTCGCGCAGATCATTGCCTGCGGGCAGCGACAGGTCAAGGGATGGAGCGGAGGAAAGCTGGCGACCTTTATCCAAGGGTTGCAATGCGTTTTGACGAACCCACCTAGCCAAGTAACACACCTGCGATGCAAAAAATGCGCGCATCCCTTGTGTTGCGAATATGCAACACTATCTGGAGCGGGTAATTCTGATGAGGGTAATGCCATGAATCTCGAAAAATTTACCGACCGCGCCAAGGGTTTCCTGCAAAGCGCGCAGACGGTTGCGATCCGCATGAACCACCAGCGGATCACGCCGCTCCACCTGCTGAAAGCTCTGCTCGAAGATGAAGAGGGCATGGCTGCAGGCCTGATCCAGCGCGCCGGCGGCGAAGCTGCGCTTGCCGTAAGCGCCGTTGATGCCGGGCTGGGCAAGATCCCGGTTGTGACCGGCGGCGGCGCGCAGGACACGCCGGGCCTCGACAATGACACTGTGCGGCTGCTGGACCAGGCGGAAACCGTCGCTGAAAAAGCGGGCGATAGCTATGTCACGGTTGAAATGATGCTGGTCGCCATCGCGCTATCCAGCGGCAAAGCGGGCGAGGCGATGAAGGCGGCTAGCGTTACCCCGCAGTCGCTTAATTCGGCCATTGACCAGCTTCGCGGCGGGCGCAAGGCAGACAGCGCGAATGCGGAAAGCAGCTATGACGCGATGGAGAAATTTGCCCGCGACCTGACGCAGGCCGCGCGCGATGGTAAGCTGGACCCGGTAATCGGGCGCGACGAGGAAATCCGCCGCACGATCCAGATCCTTGCCCGGCGGACAAAGAACAATCCCGCACTGATCGGTGAGCCAGGCACAGGTAAGACCGCCATTGCCGAAGGGCTCGCCCTGCGCATCGCCAATGGCGACGTGCCTGACAGTCTGAAAGGCCGCACCCTGATGAGCCTCGACATGGGTTCGCTGATTGCGGGCGCGAAATATCGCGGTGAGTTTGAAGAACGGCTGAAATCCGTGCTCGACGAGGTGAAGAATGCTGACGGGCAGATCGTCCTGTTTATCGACGAAATGCACACTTTGATCGGCGCAGGCGCAAGCGAGGGGTCGATGGATGCCTCCAACCTGCTGAAACCGGCCCTGTCGCGCGGTGAGCTGCACTGCATCGGCGCGACCACCCTCGATGAATACCAGAAATATGTCGAGAAAGACCCCGCGTTGCAGCGGCGTTTCCAGCCGGTCTATATCGAAGAGCCGAGCGTCGAGGACACGATCAGCATCCTGCGCGGGATCAAGGATAAGTATGAACTGCACCACGGGGTGCGCATCACAGATGGCAGCATCGTGGCCGCCGCGCGCCTGTCCGACCGGTATATCCAGAACCGGTTTCTGCCTGACAAGGCCATCGATCTGATGGACGAGGCAGCTTCGCGCATCCGCATGGAAGTGGAATCGAAGCCCGAGGAAATCGACGAACTTGACCGCCGCATCATCCAGCTCAAGATTGAAGAATCCGCGCTGGAGAAAGAGGACGACGCAGGATCGCGCGACCGGCTGGAAAACCTGCGCAAGGAACTGGCCGAACTGGAACAGCAATCGTCCGAACTGACGACCCGCTGGCAGAATGAGCGCGACAAGATCGAAGGCGAAAGCAAGATCAAGGAAGAGCTCGACCATGCCCGGCTGGAGCTGGAACAGGCCCAGCGCGAAGGCGATCTCGCCAAGGCTGGTGAGCTGTCATACGGCACGATCCCCGAGCTTGAAAAGCGGCTCGAGGCCGCAGAGGGCATGACCGAAAACGCATTGCTGCGAGAGGAAGTGACCGAAGAGGACATCGCCGGCGTCGTCGCCCGCTGGACCGGCATCCCGATGGAGCGGATGATGGAAGGCGAGCGTGAAAAGCTTTTGGAGATGGAGAGCATCCTTGGCAAACGCGTGATCGGCCAGAGCGATGCGATCGCGGCAGTATCAAAAGCCGTCCGCCGCGCGCGGGCTGGTTTGCAGGACCCGGGCCGCCCGCTCGGCAGCTTCCTGTTCCTCGGCCCCACCGGCGTCGGCAAGACGGAATTGACGAAGGCGCTCGCCGGGTTCCTGTTCGATGATGACAGCGCGATGGTCCGCATCGACATGAGCGAGTTCATGGAGAAGCACTCCGTCGCCCGCCTGATCGGCGCGCCTCCGGGCTATGTCGGTTATGACGAAGGCGGGGTGCTGACCGAAAGCGTGCGCCGCCGCCCATATCAGGTGGTGCTGTTCGACGAGGTCGAGAAAGCGCACTCCGATGTGTTCAACGTGCTGCTTCAGGTGCTCGACGATGGCCGCCTGACCGACGGGCAGGGCCGCGTGGTCGATTTCTCGAACACTCTGATCATTCTGACCTCGAACCTTGGCAGCCAGTTCCTCTCCAATCTTGGCGACGATCAGAAAGTTGCCGATGTGGAGGATCAGGTGATGGATGTGGTGCGCGGACATTTCCGCCCCGAATTCCTCAACCGTCTGGACGAGATCATCTTGTTCCACCGCCTCGCGATGGAGCACATGGCCCCGATTGTCGCGATCCAGGTGAAGCGGGTGCAGAAACTGCTCGACGATCGGAAGATCACAATCGACCTGACCGATGCGGCGCTGCGCTGGCTTGGCCGGGTGGGATATGATCCGGTTTACGGAGCGCGGCCATTGAAGCGCGCGGTGCAGCGATACCTGCAAGATCCGCTCGCCGAAATGCTGATCGAAGGCACTGTGAGCGACGGGACGACTCTGAAGGTCGATGAAGGCGATGGAGAGCTGAAAATAACCGCTGTATGACTGTTACAATACAGTGAAACAACCTAACTCGCCGGTTACGCAAAAGACGCAAAGGGTGGTATATTTCGTATGTGCCACCCTTTTTTGTATTTAATGAAAAGTCATGGTCCTCTCAAATTGCGAACTGCAACCCTGTCTGTGGGATTAACGCAACACAGGGGCAAAAAGGTTAAATTCACACGTTCGTCACTTTGACATCACTCCTTCGCTATTGCACAAATTTGCCACCGCAGGGGCTTAGTCGCAAATTGAGCAGGGGATTCTCTTCGCCGCATTGGGTAGTGTGGCGATCAGAGATTGTTTGACAGCGAGATTAAGCTCCGGTTGTCGCAACTGGAGTGATCATGAAAAAGTTTAACAGCAATTCCGTTAAGGCGTTGGCGTTCTCGGCTTCGGCCATTGCCTTCGTAATGGCCGGACCTGTTTATGCACAGGACGAAGGCGAAGAAGAAGCGCAAGAAGAAGGCGCTGATGGCGTCGTTGGCGACGAACAGGTCGACATCACAACCGGCGCCACGGGTGAGCCAAACACCCCGCAGGGCGGCATTACCGTCACCGGCTCGCGTATCGTCCGCGACACCTACAGCTCGATCTCGCCGCTTCAGGTGATCAGCACCGAAAACCAGCAGGCCATCGGCGCATTCGATCCCGCGCAGATCCTGCAGCGTTCGGAAGCAGCCTCGGGTACGCAGATTGACGCGACCTTCCAGGGCTTCGTTCTCGACAACGGTCCCGGTTCGCAGACGATCAACCTTCGCGGCCTCGACGCTGACCGTACACTGGTTCTCGTTAACGGCCGCCGCCTTTCGCCTTCGGGTGTTGAGGGCGCTCCGTCGAACCCATCGATCAACCTGATCCCGGCAACCCTCGTTGACCGCTATGACCTGCTGCTTGACGGTGCGTCTTCGGTTTACGGTTCGGACGCTGTTGCAGGCGTTGTGAACGCTGTTCTGCGCAAAGACTTTGACGGTCTTGAGCTGCAGGTAAACGGTGACATCAACCAATCGGGCGGCGGTGATGATTTCACCGTTAGCGGCGCATGGGGCTTCACCACCGACCGCGCTGTGTTCGGCATCGGCGCTGAATATCGCCGCGTTGACGAAGTGCTGATCAGCGACCGTGACTTCTTGTCGGGTTGCGATACGAATTACGAAATTGATCAGAACGGCAACATTCGCACAATCGACGTAGCATCGAACGCCTTTGCTCTCGAAGATAGCGGCGGCACCGTTGGCCTTTCGCAGCAGCCTTGTAAGATTTCGGGCGTCGTCGGCCGTATTCAGGCGGACCAGACCCGTGTTGGCTCGATTTACTTCGACACGCGCGACTATGGCGTCACCAACATCAATGGCGACGCAGTGCTGGGTAACACCGGCATTCCGTTCTTCTCCGATTCGACCAACGCTTTCGGAACGCCGGTAGATGCAAATGGCGACGGCATTCGTGACGTTGATTTTGCATTGGTGAACACCAACGCGGCAGAGCAGGATGTGACTTTCATCCCGGAACAGGAATACATCAACGTCTTTGCATATGGTGAGTACACCTTCCCGGGTGATGCAAACCTGACGCCCTTCTTCGAAGCGCAATACAGTCGTCAGGACACTTCGACGGAGAATAACGGTACGCCGCAATTCTTCCCGTGGGTGCCAGCTTCGAATGCGTTCAACCCTTGTAATATCGATACAAACCCTGACGGCATCGATTGCCGTTTGCAGGACAACGTGTTCAGCGGTCTCGATACGTTCGCTGGCGGTGCTTTCGCACTTCCAAGCGTAGGTTCAGTTGCAGCACGTCCGATCCCCGCCGTCCGCGGCGATCGGAACAATGTTGACATCAACCAGGAACAGTACCGCGGTGTGCTCGGCCTGCGCGGCGATCTTCCGTTCATCGGTTCGAGCTGGTCATTTGAAGTTGCGGGTGTCTATTCGCGGTCGGAATCGTCTTCGGTCCGTATAGGTATCCGTGAAGACCGTCTGGCTCTCGCGCTCGGTATTGACCCGACCGCCGATTTCGACGGTGACGGCGTCGTCGACAACGATGGCGACGGTATTGCTGATGATTACAACAGCCAGCCTGTTTCGCCTCTGCTTGCCGGCGGTGCCTGTGACACGAGCGGTTTTGCCAACCCTTCTATGGTTGATCCGACATTGCTCGACGCGACTTGCGTTCCGGTAAACCTGTTTTCCGCTTCGCTCTACGAAAACGTTATTGGTGACCTTTCAACCCAGGCGGAACGCGATTTTCTGTTTGGGGAGCGGTCCTTTGATACGACCTACGAACAAAAAATCATCAGCGGTTTTGTAACCGGTGATCTATTTGAACTGCCTGCCGGTCCGGTTGGTGTGGTTCTTGGCGCTGAATGGCGCGAAGACTCGATCGACTCGCAACCAAATTCGATCGCTTCGAACGGTCTCTTCTGGGGCTTCTTCGCCGATGGCGGTGCAAAGGGTTCCAAGTGGATTCGCGAAGCATACGGTGAAATCGACATTCCTTTGATCGCGGGTGAAACTCTGGTCGAAGAATTGACGTTCCGCGCTTCGGGCCGTGTCACGGACGAAGAGTTCTACGGCACCAACGGCACTTTCTCGCTGCAAGGCGGCTGGCGCCCGGTTTCGCCGCTTCTCATCAAGTTCAGCTACGGTACTTCGTTCCGTGCGCCGAACCTGCGTGAGAACTTCCTGCGTAACCAGTCCGGTTTCGGGAACATCTTCGATCCGTGCGCCGTACCGGATGTTGCGTTTGATTCGACTGATGGCGGATATCAAGCAGATCGCGAGACGCGTGATCCTGCGATCCTCGCGAACTGTATTCGTGAAGGCCGTGACCCTACGTCCGTCGGCATTGACCAAACGGGCCTGAATACAATTCAGGCAAGCAGCACGCAGATCTTCACCGGCGGTAGCCTCGACATCGATCCGGAAACCTCGCGATCGATCACGACCGGCTTTGCCTTTGAAGAAAGCTTTGCGAGCGGTTTCGACTTCTCGTTCAACTTCAACTATTTCGATATCAAGCTGAAGGACTCCATTGTTGAGCCGAGCTCGCAGTTTATCGTCAATGACTGCTTCACTCGCGCAGATGGCAACCGCAGTCCTTTCTGTGACCGTATCGAAGTCAGCAGCCAGCCTGCTGATCGCTTCCTGATCAGCCAGATCAATTCCGGGTTCATCAACCTGAACCAGGAATCGGTCCGCGGTATCGATCTGAACGCGACCTTCGGCAAAGACGTCACAGTCGGCGGCGAAGTTTTCGACATTGCGCTTGAATTCCGGGCAAACCGCCTGATCGAACGTTCGACTTTGTTTATCGATGATAACGGCAACGTGGACGAAGAAGACTTCGCCGGTGAGCCTAGCTTCCCGAGCTGGACTGGCCGTGCGACGCTGGCGATTGACTGGACCGACTTCCGTTTTACGTGGCAGACGTTCTACACTGGCCGGATGGATCAGGATCCCGATGGGCTCGATCCGTTTTCCGATGCATTCGGTAACGGCCCGGATGGCAACCCGACAGGCTTCTTTGCTGATACCTGTCTTGGCGGCGGTTCGGCAGACGGAACGGTCGCTGGTGATGGTGTATTCTGCCGCGACGTTGGTTTCCTCGAAGAGTATTTCGAGCACACCGCTTCGATCCGTTGGGATAATGGCGATCTGCGCATCATCGCGGGTGTCACCAACATTTTTGATACCGATCCACCGCTGATCGACACCAACGAAGTGTTCGGTATCTCGAACACTCCGATCGGTAACCCGTACGATTTCGATGGCCGCGAATTCTTCGCTCAGCTGCTTTACCGCTTCTAGGAGCCAGCAGCGTTTTATCGATTAAAAAAAGCGGCCTCTCGCACTTGTCGAGGGGCCGCTTTTTTGATTTAATTCAAGTGTTCATGCCGCTGGACGGGAGGCCAGGCTGCAATTTCGAACACTCAATCATTCTAGCTTGGGAAGATTCCTGAAATGAAATTTATGAAAGCCCCAATGATGGCCGCGCTGGTTGGCGTTTCGGCACTGGGTCTCACAGTAGCCGCCCCCACCGAAACACAGGCGCAGGCAAGCGTGCCTGTCGATGTCTGGGCATTGCGTGATGTCGTCAGAACCGTTCAGATTTCGCCGGACGGTAAGCACCTGCTTGTGCATATCAGCCCAAGCCGTGAAGGAGATTACCTGCTCCAGATTTTCAAAACCGACGATCTGAGCACGCCGTTCCGCACGCTTGCCGCCGATCCGATGGAAATCACCAGCGCGCAATGGGTTAGCGATAATATCATTCTCGGCAGCGCCTGGGAGGTAAAGCGCAAGAGCGTACGCCGCCAAGAAGGCAACGTGCGCAACTTTGCCACTTATTTCTACGATCTTGACGCGAACAAATTCGACCAGATCGAAGGCAATATGCAGGTTGTGAACCGGCTTCCTGATGAACCGAACCACGTGCTTATCGCGCAAGGTGCCGCTGTCGGCGACGGTGTCGGCAATGATCCGAATGCTGCGTTTCGCCCGCGTTCCTATTACAAGCTCGACCTTACAAACGGCGCGCAAGAGCTGGTTGTGCGCGGCACCCGCAAATACGCGGAGGTCTCATTCGATAACAAGGGCAACCCTCGTTTTGCGACGGGCATCGATTCCGATAACACGATCAAGTTCTATTATCGCCAGCCCGGCGAAAGTTCGTGGACCCAGTTTGGCGACACAATCGATCAGGACAAGAAAGAGAACCTTTACCGGATGCTCGGCGGTTTTCAGGGTTTTCAGGGCTTCAGCGCCGAGAATCCCGATATCGCTTACATCATCGATGCCCGTAATGGCGATGACAAGGCAGCGTTGTGGGAATTCAACGTAAAGACCGGTCAGTTTGGCGAAAAGCTTTTCGCCGCCGAAAACGCCGATGTAATGGGTATCGGGACGCATTCCGTTCCCGGTAATGACAAGCTTGCATTCGCATTCTATCCCGGTGCGAAGCTTGAGCGTCACTATTTCGACGAAGAGGAAAAGGCTCTTTACGAAGCGCTCGAGCAGCAGATCCCGTATGCGCATCAGGTCACCATTTCCAGCCGCTCATACGATGGCAGCCGGATGGTTGTGCGCAATACCGGACCGAAAGATCCAGGTTCGTTCTGGCTTGTTCAGGACGGAAAGCTGGCGAAACTCGGCAGCAGCAACCCTCTGCTGAACCAAGAACGCCTCGCTGATGTCGAATTCATCCGCTATCCTGCGCGCGACGGAATGATGATCCCGGGTTATGTCACGAAGCCACAGGGCGAAGGACCGTTCCCTCTGGTCGTCATGCCGCATGGCGGCCCCGCTGTCCCAGAAGTTGTCGGCTATGACGAATGGGGCCAGCTGCTGGCCGACGCCGGTTACATGGTGCTTCAGCCTGGCTACCGCCAAACGGTTGGTTGGGGAGCCAAGCATTTCGACGCCGCTTATGACGAGCATGGCGGGGCGATGCAGGACGATAAGGATGACGGCGCTCTCTATCTGGTAGAGCAGGGGCTGGTCGATCCAGACCGGATTGCGATGTTTGGTTGGTCTTACGGCGGATACGCTGCTCTGGTAGCGGCTGCGCGCGAAGATAATATCTATCAGTGCGCAATTGCCGGTGCCGCCGTATCCCGTGCGGATGTTTGGGCGCGCGACGTGATCAATTCACGGACGCCGAAAGCCATTGCAGACTGGTTCTGGACGCGCGGTGCAGTGACGGGATCGCATCCCTATAACGAAGTGGAGAAGGTCAACATTCCGCTTCTTATGGTCCACGGCGACTATGATGCGCGCGTGCTCTATTACCACTTCGAAGACTACAAAAAGGCATTCGAAGCTGCAGGTAAGACCGGTGAGTTTGTCACTCTCAAGGGGGCCGATCACACGAGCAACACGTTGATGTTCAACCACCAGCAGCAGTTCTATACCAAAATGCTCGATTATCTTGCCAATGATTGCGGTCCGGGCGGCCTGTAAAAAGGATCCTGCGCAATCGGCATTGCCAAACAAAAAGGCCCGGTCCTCTGTGACCGGGCCTTTTTCGTTCATGGTGGTGGGCGCTGGCAAAAATGGCTGGCGCCGTCACGGCGGCAAAAACAGCCTTACTGAATGCGCCGACCCCGAACACCCAACTGGCCGTTGATACGGACAAAGTAGGTGCCGAGCGATGCCTCTTTGAAGATCGCGGTATCGCCGGATTTGATCGTGCGCAGGCGGCGCGGCAGGTTCTTCATTTCCCAGACTGCCCCTTCGGCAGTGGTGAAACGGACGGTCTTTGACGAGAGATAGCGGGCGCTCGTGATTGTCGTCTCGAACAGCTCGTCTTTTTCTTCCTCGTCATCACCGCCCCCAAAAATGCCAAGATCGGGCAGGTTGAACCCGAACAGGCTGCGGCGGGTTTCGCGTGCTTCTTCGCGGTCGACCACACGGATATCGCCGGTATCAGCGGCGGTTACGATTGTGCCGACGGCGAGGTCAAAACATGCAAGCCGCTCTGCATCGTCGGCGATCAATTGGCAGGCTTTCAGCCCGTCCAGTGTTTCATCCTTGTCGGCGTCATCCGCCGATTGCGCGTTGGCTGCACCCGCTGCCAATCCGGCAGCCAGCAACATTGCAAGTGTTTTGCCCGTAATGAAAGCGAAGGTCGAAATGCGCATGATATTCCCTTGATAAACATCGGACAGAGCAAACCGGTGCGGTGCTGGATAACATGATTACTCGCTGGTCCAGGCAAGGGAAACCCTGAGATTGCGGGGGTGTAGCGTGAATGTCACACTTCGAAATCAACCTTTATGAGTAATCCAAAGCGAGATTGCGAACGTGGTTTGCGCTGTCATATGACTGCCCAATCCGAGCAAGTGCTTGCGACAATACGTGAATTGCCGACCGGTTTGGTCGGCACATCCAAGGGGAATTACATTGAACCGTTTTAGCAAAGGCAGTCTGCTGTGCGGAACGATTATGGCAGGCGCCATGGTCGCAACGCCCGCATACGCACAGGACGCAAACGACGAAGTCGTAACCGTTGAATCCGGTGCCGCAGCGGCCGAAGACGATAACTTCATCGTCGTAACTGGCTCGCGCATTCAGCGCCGCAATGTCGACACCGCCGCTCCGGTTGCTGTCGTGGGCGCTGAAGAATTTCAGCTTTCGGGCACGGTCAACGTTGAAAACGTGATCAACACCCTCCCACAGGTTGTTCCGGGCACGACTTCGTTCTCGAACAACCCAGGTAACGGCACTGCGTCGCTGAACCTGCGCGGTCTGGGTTCGACACGGACCTTGGTCCTCGTCAACGGTCGTCGATGGAAATTCTTCGATACGAACCAGACTGTCGATCTCAACACCATTCCAAACTTCCTGCTGGAATCGGTTGACGTTGTGACCGGCGGTGCTTCTGCTGTTTATGGTTCCGATGCCCTGGCCGGTGTCGTCAACTTCCGTATGAAAGAAGTTGTCGGCGTCGAACTTGGTGGTCAATACTCGATCACCGAGCGTGGTGACGGCACCCGTTATCAGGTCCATGGCGCCATCGGTTCCGATTTCGCAGATGGCCGCGGCAACGTCACTGTTTACGGTGAATACTTCAATCGTGAAGACATCTTCCAGGGCGACCGCGGGTTCTCCGAATTCGTTCTCGCGGGTGATCCCTTCACTCCAGGTGGCTCTTCGCTTCCGCCCGAGACGCGTCTTACCTACCAGGGTGATGGCGACGTAACCGGAACTGCTTTCGAAGCGAACAACAACCTCGCTATCTTCGGCACGCCGGGCTCGCTGCGCGCGTATGAAACACCGCGCGATCTCTACAACTATGCTCCGGTGAACTACCTGCAGCTTCCTCAGGAACGTTATCTCCTCGGCGGTAACGCCAGCTACGAGATCAGCGAAGGCTTTGAAGCTTACGGCGAAGTCTCGTACGCAAACAACCGTGTCGATTCGGAACTGGCGCCTACGCCGATCCTCGTGAACACCTTCCTCGACATTGATTCGCTCGTCTCAAACGGCTTCATCGATGCAGCGACCGAAGCTCAGCTTCGCCAGCTCGATGCTTCGGAAACCGGTGCTGATGCGGACAACGGCCAGGTCGATGTTCAAATCCGTCGCCGCCTTCAAGAAGCAGGCGGCCGCCGCAACCTCGATGAGCGCGCAGCATTCCGCGTCGTCGCCGGTGCTCGTGGTGGTATCACCGATTACCTGAACTACGACGCATACTATCTGTTTGCGCGCACTCGTAACTCCAACATCCAGCAGGGTAACGCGTCTGTTTCGCGTTTCACGGCGGCTGTTAACGGAACCGGCGATGATCAGATCAACATCTTCGGCCGCGACACGCTTTCGGATGATGATGTCGATGTATTCCGCATTCAGGCGCAGAATGGCGATATCTCTACCTTGCAGGTCATTTCTGGTGTCGTTTCCGGTACCTTTGGTGACTTCGCTCTTGGCGCTGCAGAGCCTGTTGGTTTTGCTGTCGGTGTCGAGCGCCGTCTGGTGTCATCGCAGTTCCTGCCCGATGAATTTCTCGCATCGGGTGACGTTGCCGGCTTCAACGCTGGTCTGCCAACAGAAGGCGGCTACAACGTTAATGAAGTGTTCGGCGAGCTTAACCTGCCGTATGAAACCGAAGGCGGTATGCGTTTCGAACTGAACGGCGCTGCGCGTTATTCGGATTACTCGCTTGACGCTGTTGGCGGTGCTTTCACTTATGCGGGTGGCGTTCAGTTCCAGCCGATCCGTGACATCACTTTCCGTGCACAGTACCAGCGCGCAATTCGTGCGCCTAACGTTGACGAGCTTTTCGCAGGTGCAGCTAACAACTTCCCGACCGCTAACGATCCGTGTGCGGGAATTGGCGCAAACACACCAACTGGCGGCACTCTCGCTACTTGTATTGCAAACGGCGTTCCCGCTGCTAACATCGGCATCGAAACCAGCCCGACAGTGAATCGCAACGAGGTGGTTCAGCCAGACGCGCAGATTGCAACATCGCTTGGTGGTAACCCCAACCTGTTCGAAGAAACGTCTGACAGCTACACCGTCGGTGTGGTGCTTCAGCCCAGCTTTATCCCTGGTCTGACTCTAACGGCCGATTACTTCAACATCACGATCGAAGACGCCATCGTTACGCTGCCGTTCCAGACATCCTTGGACAATTGCTTCAACGTGGCTCAGGATCTGAGCAGCCTCAGCTGTCAGCCGTTCATTGGCACACGTGATCAACAGGGTGCGTTTGGTCGCGATGTTCTGCCGACGCAGGGCGATGCGAACATCGGTGAGCTGAAGACGTCGGGTATTGACCTTGAAGTGAACTACCGGACCGATGTCGGCTTCTCCCTTATGGGTGAAGGTGATGCGGCTCTTGATTTGAACTTCCTCGGAACATGGACCGACGTGAACGACACATTCTCTGATCCGAACGATCCGAGCATTGTTGACCGTTGTGCAGGTCGTTTCGGCCTCACTTGCGGTGATCCGCAGGCGTCGTTCAAGTGGTTCACGCGCGCAAGCTACATCGATGGTCCAATGACCTTCTCGACCCGTTGGCGTCACCTGTCGGCCACCGACGATGATACCATCGATGGTGACCGTGTTGAGCGGATCAGTGCATACGACCTGATCGATCTGACATTGTCGTTCGATGCTTCCGAGAACTTCACCATCACAGCCGGTGTGAACAACCTGTTCGACACTCTGCCTGACACACCGATCTTCGAAAACGGTGTTGTGGTGAACGACACCAACTCGATCCTGGTTGGTGATGACAACTCGCAGCAGGCCAACACCTTCCCGAGCACGTTCGACGTGCTCGGCCGTGACTTCTTCGTCTCGGCACAGTTCCGCTTCTAATCGGACAACGGCGTCCCCGGCCTCGTGCCGGGGATACCAAAAGGAAAAGGGCGCTGGACCATCACGGTTCAGCGCCCTTTTCCTTTGTGTTTGGCCACCCTGTGCGGGTGCGGGACCGATTAGCCTGTGAACTGGCGGAAATCGGCGAATTCGCGTCCGGCAGGTTCACGCAGCGGCTTGATTTCTTCGCTGGTAATCTCGTGTTTCGCGAATGACTGTTCGATCGCATCACGCTTGTCAGCGTTGGTGCACGCACTGGCGAGCGAGCTGATCCGGCCAAGCTCGTTTTTCGCGTGCCCTTCGATTGTGGCGATCGTCTCCACAATCGATCCCACGCCGGATGCGCGCCCCATGAGGCAGGTGCGACGGACAGCTTCGGGGATTTCCCAAGCGGGTGATTTCTGGCCGAATTTCTCCGCGCCCTGCTGCGCAATCTTGCCCGCGTAATTGGCGCTCCAATCGATCCCCTGCGGCCCTTTTTTAAGCGCGACGCGCGTTTTCTTGGCCACCGCCTTGTCCTTAAGCGCCCATAGCAGCTCTTTGCGTCTTTGCTGGTTGTGCTCCAGAATGGGGCCATCCCCGCGGTGCATGATCAGGCCGATTTTGCCGCCGGGTTTCAGGACGCGCCGGATTTCCGCCGTGACCTTGGCAGTGTTGCCGTATTCAAACCCAAACTGACTAACCACCGCATCAAAGCTCGCATCGCCGAACGGTAGGTCCTCCATAGGAATACCGCTGCGGGTTTCGGTGCCTGCTGGGGCGGGGGGCAGAGATGGCGAAAGGTCGATGCCAGTTAAAACCAGATCGGGTCGCACCTGCCGCATCCAGTTGAGCACACGCCCGTCGCCCGTCGCCAGATCGATAACCCGCGCGTCCTTTGGAAGTTCAGCGGCAAAGCGTTGCCACGTATTGCGCTGCGCGGTTTCGATGGCCGCCCATCGTTGCGGCAGGCATCCGCCGCCTTCGCCGCTGGTGTTGCCGCGCGCATTCAGCGCCCAAAAGTCACCCCATGGGTCCTGCGAATTCGGCGTGCTCATAGTTCTGAAGGTCTTCCGTGGCTCACGACATCGAACGCGGTCGTCATGCGCTCTGCCGAGGTAAAAGGGGTCGTCCCGTGATAAAGCGTGCTGGGGAACAGAGCCAGATGCCCGGCGCGTGGCTGGATGGTTTGCAGCGGCTCCAGATCCAGTCCCAGATCAGGCGGAGGACGCCCGATTTCCAGCCATCCGGGCCGCTCGGTCTCTTCCGAGCTATCCTGCGGCACGACAAGGTAAAGGGCAGACGAAATCACGCCCAACGGGTGAATGTGCGAGGTGTGAAAGTCGCCGCCTCCGGTCAGCCGTACGGACCACGATCCAGCAAATTTCCACACGGCGCTGCGATGCCTTAGCAGCGGATGTGCGGCATCGTGATCGGGCAGCGCACTGCGATAATCCTCCAGCGTTTCACGGATCGCCTCGCGCAATTCCTGCATGATGGGGGAGACATTGTGAAACAGGATGCCCCGCGTCTGCGTCCCCCCGCGCAGGCTTTGGCCAAGCGGGATGGCCGAATTTTCGTGCATCACGCGAAGCTCATCAACGCAGCGTTCAATCAGGCCGTCCGCTCCGCGCAGTCGGAGGAACTGGACCAGCCCATCCTGCCCGTGTAGCCACTGCGCGCGCGGATCATCCAGCACCCGCCATACGATCCCGCGCAGCGCCCATGCGGCAATGTCCCACGGTCGCTCTGCCAATGACTGATCGAGCAACGCATCGGCGGCCTGCGCATCGCCGCCGCGCAGTCGGTGCCGCGCTTCGTGCAGAAGTCGCACCGCGCCGGTCATTTGCAAGGTGGCAAAAATAGCCTCTGCTCGGTCCCAGTCGCCAGCAGTCCCACTATGCACTGCCTCGAGAAAGGCGAAATGTTCGATGTTCGGAAATCGCGTGCGCGCCCCGGCTGCGATATCGGCGGCCTCTGCCGCGCGTTCCAGCCCGGCAAGGACTTCGCAATGCGCCATGGGGATGTTTGGGTCCTGCGGATGCTGCGCGGCAGCTTTCGCGTAATGGGAGGCAAAATCTGCCTCCCCATGAGCCAGCCGCATCTGCGCGAGGAAAAACTGTCCCGGCAGGTATCCCGGCGCCTGATCGGCAATCTGCTGCGCGACCATCAGCGCACCCTTCGCATCGCCCGACACGTCCAGCGCGTTTGCCTTGCCCAGCCAGAGATCGGCATCACCGGGATTATCGGCGATGGCAGCATCGAACCGGGCCAGCGCATCCGCCTCCCCGCGCTCCAGCGCGATCCGCGCGCGTCCGTGCATGGCGCGCGGGTGCCGTGCGTTAAGCGACAGGGCAACGTCGTACCAATCGGCAGCATCGGCAATCTGCCCCAGCGATTTGTGCGAGAGCGCGCGCGTGCTGGCATAACGGGGCGATGACCGGCCAGCCTTTTCGCGCGGAGCCAACAGTTCGATCACGTCGAGGTGCCGCTGCATTCGTTGCAGGGCAATTGCATGGTCCAGCGCATAGTCCAGATTGGCGGGCTGCGCTTTTGAGGCGGTCTCGAAATGCGCTACAGCGGCCCGCGCATCGCCAGATCTGAGCGCGGCATTTCCGGCTGCGTGTACCCGCGCCGCGTCCTGTGCAGAAACCGCCGGTGTCATTGCGAGCGCAGCCACCCCGTCACCGCCATCCGGCCGACAGGCG
This sequence comes from Erythrobacter sp. MTPC3, assembly GCF_042854385.1. Classification (NCBI taxonomy): domain Bacteria; kingdom Pseudomonadati; phylum Pseudomonadota; class Alphaproteobacteria; order Sphingomonadales; family Erythrobacteraceae; genus Erythrobacter; species Erythrobacter sp. MTPC3. The sequence continues at coordinate 146,858 of NZ_BTGP01000006.1, read as the reverse complement.
CGAAAGGCGGCACGTAACTGACCAGATGCGATTGCGGTACCTTAAAGAGGTTCAGCGCATTGAAACGCGGCCTGAACCCTTCGACCACATCGCCATCATCATCCAGAAACATCAGATACCCGCCCCAGTCGGGATGCCAGTCCGGCGGGGAGAAATTGAGCACATAGGCGACCTCCCAGCCTTCACCCACATGGCTGTCGATATGGCGGCCCAGATAATGGTTTGGCGCAAACAGAGTTGCCTGCCCGTCCGCTTTCTCCAGCGCATCAATCCCTGTCACCTCCCGCGCGAACTCCATGAAGTCGGGCGCGTTGAGGTGCTCCAGCAAAATTTCATGTGCGCTGCCGGGCGCCCATTGTTCCTGTATGGCGGTAAGGATCGGATAATGAGCAAATCGAAAACCGTATTCGCCTTGCGCGCTGTTCTTTTCTGCCTGAACGGCGGCCGCGTTGATTTCTTGCTGCCCTTGCGGCGTGCGCATCTTTTCGGCCGGAAAGCTCTGCCGGTTTTCGTCGCCTGCGCCGGTCGCCATGCCCCACGGCGTCGCTTTGCTCAGGACGGTGAGGATTTCGCGTGCGGTAGCCGGTGTCAGGACATCGCGCACCTGCACCCGTCCGGTCTCGCGGAAACGCTGTGCCAGCGCGGCGCGGTCCAGCGCGGGGTTGAGTTCAAACAGCTTATTCATCGCGAGATCATCCGTAGCGAGAGCGCCCATCACAAGGCAAGGGCGTGCGCAAGTTGCGAATGCCGCACCTGACCGCCAATTCGCCAGTTGATTTGACGCGCGCGCTCCCATAGTCCGTGGCAAACAAAAACGCATCACGAGAGAGAGGAACCCCCAGATGCCAACAGCTTATATCGTCGACGCCGTCCGCACTGCAGGCGGCAAACGCGGAGGCCGCCTTGCCGGTGTCCACCCGGTCGATCTGCTTGCAAAATCGCTGGACGCTGTGGTCGAACGCAGCGGCGTCGATCCCAAAGCGGTCGATGATGTAGTCACCGGCTGCGTCAGTCAGGCGGGCGAACAGGCAGGTCAGGTTGGCCGTATGGGCGTGCTCGCATCGAAACTGCTGCCGCAATCCACGCCGGCTGTCTCGATTGACCGGCAGTGCGGTTCTTCGCAGCAGGCGATCCAGTTCGCCGCGCAGGCCGTGATGAGCGGGACGCAGGACGTGGTGATCGCCAGCGGTGTGGAAAGCATGACGCGCGTGCCGATGGGTTCCAACATGACGCTCCATATGAAGGAAGGGCTGGGCAATTACATGTCGCCCGGCGTCATGGAGAAATATCCGAACGTCCAGTTCAGCCAGTTCATGGGCGCGCAGATGATCGCGGACAAGCACAATTTCTCGAAAGAGCAACTCGATAGCTTTGCGCTTGAAAGCCACATGCGCGCGATCAAGGCAACCGAGGCTGGCGCTTTTAAAAATGAGATCGTGCCGGTGCAGATTGAAACGCCAGAGGGCGAGGAGATGCACACGGTTGATGAGGGCATCCGTTTCGATGCCACGCTTGAAGGGATTGCGAGCGTCAAACTGCTGGCGCCCGATGGCAAGATCACAGCGGCCAGCGCGAGCCAGATTTGCGACGGGTCATCCGCCGTCCTTGTGGTCAGCGAAGAGGCGCTGAAACGGCACAACCTCACCCCAATGGCGCGCATCCACAACCTGACGGTTACAGCAGGCGATCCGGTCATCATGCTGGAAGAGCCGCTGTTCGCGACCGATCGCGCGCTGGAGCGTGCGGGCATGAAAATCGACGACATCGACCTTTACGAAGTCAATGAAGCCTTCGCTCCGGTTCCGCTGGCGTGGCTGAAGCACACTGGCGCCGATCCCGACCGTCTCAACGTCCATGGCGGCGCAATTGCGCTGGGCCATCCGCTCGGCGCGAGCGGTACAAAACTGATGGCGACGCTGGTTCACGCGCTGAAACGCCACGGCAAAAAATACGGCCTGCAAACGATGTGCGAAGGCGGCGGCGTCGCCAACGTGACCATCGTAGAGGCGCTCTAATCACCAACGAACAACTCCCCTAATTCGAGAGGAAATACCAAGATGGAAGTTTCAGCCAACACCCCAGCCGTCGTCACCGGCGGCGCATCGGGCCTGGGCGCGGCCACTGCGCGCGCGCTGGCGGCCAAAGGCGCGAAAGTCGCGATCTTCGACATGAACGAAGAAAAGGGCGAGGCCATGGCTGCCGAAATCGGCGGCGTGTTCTGCAAGGTCAATGTGACCAGCGACGACGATGTCGATGCCGGTTTTGCAAAGGCCCGCGAAGCCCACGGGCAAGAGCGCATCCTTGTAAACTGCGCGGGCATCGGCAACGCGATCAAAACCGCCAGCCGCGACAAGCAGTCTGGCGAGATCAAGCATTTTCCAATCAGCGCATTCGACTTTGTTATTCAGGTGAACTTGATTGGCACGTTCCGCTGCATCGCGAAATCGGCAGCGGGCATGATGACGCTCGACCCGATGAATGACGAAGGCGCCCGCGGCGCTATGGTCAACACCGCTTCGGTCGCTGCCGAAGACGGGCAGATGGGCCAGGCTGCATACTCCGCGTCAAAGGGCGGCGTTGTCGGTATGACCCTGCCAATCGCGCGCGACCTGATGCGCGAGGGTATCCGTATCAACACCATCCTGCCGGGCATTTTCGAAACCCCGCTGATGAACGCCGCACCGCCGCAGGTGAAGGAGGCGCTGGCCGCATCGGTCCCGTTCCCCAAACGTCTCGGCATGCCGGAAGAATACGCGAAACTCGCCATGTGCATGATTGAGACCGGCTATTTCAACGGTGAGGACGTGCGTCTCGACGGCGCAATCCGCATGGCACCGCGTTAATGTGACCAAAACCCTCGCCGTCCGCGCTGCCTGAATAGCCGGCGCGGGCGGCGGAGTTGGTTTGCGGCAGCTTTGCTATCGCTGTCCTGATATGGTTATGCTTTAGCCCATGTCGCAGATCACGATAATTCGCACGCGGCTTTGGGCCGCGCTTGCACCCATTTTTGCCATCGCCGTCGCTTTAATTTCGGCCACCCAGGCCAATGCGCGAGCGATGACCATTGAAGACGTGTTGCAGATTGTCGCGGTGGACCGTGCGACAATCGCCCCGCATTCAAACAAAACAGCGATATCGGTGCAGCGTCCGGCAGGTTCGGGCGAAGTCTATGGCCGCAACGCCTATGAAATCGACCCGTCTCGCAATGACATCTGGCTTGTTTCCCCGTCAGGAGACGCGATCCGCAACCTTACCAATGGCAGGGCGCGCGGGGCGGGGTATTGGTGTCCGTATTGGAGCCCGAATGGCCGGTACCTGGCCATGCTTTCAACCAATCCCGAAGGTGCAGAGCCGTTTGGCGGCAACAATGTCCGGCTGTACATCTGGGACAGCGAAACCGATGTACTGAAGCGCGCGGATGAGCGGGCGATCATGACGCAGACCCGCTATGGCAGCCCGCTCAATGAAATGGACTTGCGGATCAGCGGGAAAAATTCAGCAAACGTCTGCCGGGAGAACGATGAGAATGCGCCGTTCCTTTGGTTAGCCGATGATCGCCTGCTGGCCGTGATGATGCCGCCGGGGCAAAAATCTGCTCATGTGGACCGCTATGCCAAGTTCTATGCCGAGGCGGCGAAGCAGGGCCATCAGATCCGTGCAGGCGAGGCGGCGACCGTATCCCGTTCCGACAGCGGCGGCTCTCCGCCTGCCGCGCTGCAAACGGATCCGTCACAGCGATATTACGGCGATCTCGTCGTCATTGATGTTGCTGCCGATGCCCAGCTTAGCCTTGGCCGGGTGCCCGCTTTCCCGATGTTCGGTGCGCTTACCATCGCGCTTTCACCCGGCGGTAACAGGGCAGCTGTGCTTGCCCCGCGCCGCGCGATCCCGCCGCATTTACGGACGAGGCCGCTTCCCATCCGAAGCGAATTTGCCATCGAGAATGCACTCGGATTAATCACGCTTGATGATGAACAACCGATCCGCTGGGTGACGCCCGGTGCTGCTGCGCTATATCCCCTCGCAATTTCAGGCTGGGCCGCAGACGGCACCGGTTTTTTACTGCGCGCCCGGTCCGATGCATCGCTGCAAACCAGTGCTGAGTGGATGGTAGACGCGCGGACCGGCGAATTGACACCGCTGGAGACCGCCGCCAACTTTGAAACTCAGCTTTCGCCGCCCTGCCTAGATGAAACAGAGATCGTTCTGCCTGAAAATGCGCAGCTTCTTGACCGCAATTGCGAACGCGCCGTCTGGCAGATCGAAGGTCGGCAAGGCACCGAAATAGGGTTTTCCGCACGCGGCGATGCAGGCGAACCAGCCATTGTCATGCGGCTCAACAATCATCTGTCCGAGATTGCATGGAGTGAGCGGCGGATGATCGATTACTCCGATGTGCACGGAAACGCGCAGCAAATGGCGGTGATGTTCCCGCCCGATTATGATCCGCAGCAATCCTATCCGACGCTGTTTTGGGTTTATGGCGGTTACAGCCCGCGTTCCGTCGACAACTTCTTTTTCGACCCGCAAATGTCCGCATTTTACAACATGCAGCTGTATGCCTCGCGCGGCTATGTTGTCGTGATCCCGTCAATGCCGATCCCGCAATCGGATGCTTCTAGTGAGCCGATCAAGCACGTCGGGGATGGCGTGATCCCAGCGATCAATCATCTGGTCACGCTCGGCATAACGGACAATGCACGGGTCGGTGTGTTTGGTCAGAGCTTTGGCGGGTTTTCCGTTTATGCGCTCACCGGGCAAAGCAACCGGTTTGCGGCTGCTGCAGGGCTGGCCGGGCTTTCACAGATTGCGGTCGATTACGGCACGTTCGATCCGACTGCGCGCGGATTTCCGGGGATCGAACAGGACATGTCAGCCTCGCCGCAGATCTATGAAGCCGTGATCGGCCTGCGCTCCAGTCCGGGTGCCGATGCGCAGCTTTATCAGCGAAACTCACCGCTTACCTATACGGGTGAAATCAATACGCCCCTGCTCCTGATCCATGGCGAACATGACATTCGCGGAGGTCTGGATCAGGCAGAGGCGCTTTACTCATCGCTTTACCGAGAGGGTAAAACCGCGCGATTGCTGAGATATTGGGGTGAGAACCATTCGCTTGCCAATTCGCCTGCCAATGTGCGCGACATCTCGCGCGAATTGATCGAATGGTTCGATATGTTCCTGATGTGTGAAGATGCAGGGCCGTGCGCGACCATGCAAGGCGATTAGCCGCTCGCAGGAAGCAGCGTTTGTTTCAGCGGCAGCTCGTCGCCTGTTTGCTTTATGACCAGGTCGATCCATTCGCCGACTTGACCAATGTCCTCGGCAATCGCGCTGTCTGATGCGGGGGGGGGCCTCGGCGGCATCGCGATTGAACCCGCCACCCAGTTTGGCGTGGGCTGCAAATGCCGGGCCGGTTGCCGCGGCGTCAATCTGAGCATCGGTTGCAGAAGTGCCTGTGAAATCAAGCGTGGCTTTAATTGCGGATGCGCGGTGGCGGTTGAATTCGTCCCCGTCGAGCACCCGCAGCCGTTCGCCCAGCGCGCTTTTGGTGAGCGCGTGGAAATAGTTCTGGTTGAGAAACCATGCGAGGCCCGCCGCCTGCATGTCGGATATGCAGAACAGCTCGCGTTCGTTCATCCCGAAATCCATCCCGGCATAGGCTTGTAATTCCAGAAACAGGTTCCGGCCCCAGCGGCGCCCATGCATCCCCTTTCGCGCAACGCTGGAGAGGAATGTTTTCAGCGGATTGCTCATCAATATGGCGCGCGCCTGCGGCACTGCTTGCAGGAAATGCGGGATCAAAGCGTTGGAATGGTTGGAAGGTTTGACGAACACCGCCTCTCCGCCGGACCGCTTGCGGGCAAGCAGTTGGGCGACCTGCTTCACAAAAGGCAAAGCCCTGTCGCCGCCGCCTGCCAGGCTCGCGAATATGCCCGGCTCGCTAAGCCCGGCGCTTACGCCCGGAATATTCAACGCCTTGCTAAGCAAGGTGGAGCGGCAGAATGCGGTGTGAAAGATGAAATGGAGCGGGCCGGTTTCCGGCGCCAGCTCGGCCAGTTCGGAAAGCGGCAGCTCGGCCTGATCGGATGCAGCAGCGGGTTGATGATCGGCCAGAAATCCCGGTGACAGATAGGCGTCTTTGGCAATCTTCAGGAATGTGATTGTGCCCGCATTCCAGTCAATCCGGTGCGGGAGCCAATCGGCATCGCGCTCTATCTCTTGTGACAAATGCATTCCTGTTCTTACCAGTCTGCGGCGAGCAGGAAAGCCATCTGTGGCCTGCCGCTTTTCTTCCGGCGGTGAAACCTGCGCCGCGCTGCCGCTCTGCCACCAATTTTTCAAACCATTCCTTTTCATCGCAGGATCAGTGTTTCATGTATTCTAAAACGCAGGAATTGTCGGAGATAAAGTATGTCGCAATTTACCCAGATCCTCGTCGAAAAAGATGACGGCATTGCAACCATCACGCTCAATCGCCCGGACAAGATGAACGCCTATACCCGCACGATGGGCGCGGAAATCATGGCGGCTATGGACGATATCGACGACGATGACAGTGTGCGCGCGGTGATCTTCACCGGGTCTGGAGAGCGCGCCTTTTGTGCAGGAGCGGACCTGACACCGGAAGGGGGAGGGCACGTGTTTTCCGATCCGGCCGAGGTTGACGATCTGAGCGATCCGACCGTGCGCGACGGGGGCGGGCTGCTTACCCTGCGGCTGTTTGAATCGAAAAAGCCCCTGATTTCAGCGTGTAACGGTGTCGCGGTGGGCGTTGGCGCGACGATGCAGCTGGCGATGGATATCCGGCTGGCAAGCGAGACGGCGCGTTTTGGGTTTGTATTTGCGCGGCGCGGGATCGTACCCGAAGCCGCCTCCAGCTGGTTTCTGCCGCGTATTGTCGGGATCAGCCAGGCGCTCGAATGGTGCTATTCAGGCCGGGTGTTCAATGCCGCCGAAGCGAAGGAGGGCGGTTTGGTCCGGTCCGTTCATTCGCCGCAGGCTCTCATGATCGAGGCCCGCGAACTGGCGAGCGAGATTGCGCAGAACACCTCGGCCGTGTCGGTTGCCATGACGCGGGCAATGATGTGGCGCCTGATGAATGCGGACCACCCGATGGAGGCGCACAAGATCGATAGCCGCGCCATTTACCGCCTGTCGCGCGGCACGGACGCGAAAGAAGGCATTGCCAGTTTCCTCGAAAAACGCAGCCCCGAATATCCCGCCAAAGTGAGCGAGGACATGCCCGATTTTTACCCGTGGTGGGAAGACCGCGCCTACGAATGACGCGGCGCATGGCGCTCTGGCACTTGCAAACCGCGATGGTTTCATGTGAAACCGGTTTTCATGAGCACAAACCCTGTCCCTGTCGAACCTGAAACCGCCGCTGAAGCAACATTCGAAACGCAGCCTGACTGGCGGCTGGCGGGGTTTCTCCCGTATCAGCTATCCATCGCGTCCAACGCGGTCAGCAGCCTGATCGCAGAGCGGTATCGCAAACGGTTTGGCCTGAAAGTGATGGAATGGCGCGTGATGGCCGTTCTGGGCGACGGGGCGAATGCGGCCTGCACCCAGCAGGCGCTCACCCGGATTACCTTGATGGACAAGGTCGCGGTCAATCGCGCGTGCAAGGTGCTGGAGGAGCGCGGGCTGATCCAGCGTGTCCCCAATGAACGCGATGGCCGCTCGCACTTGCTCGAACTCACCGGCGATGGCCGCGCCATCCACGCCGAGGTGATGCCGCTGGCGCTTGCGACAGAGCGGGAGCTGTTTGAAGGCTTTGCGCCGGATGAACGCGCGGCGTTTCGCGAGTTTCTGGGCCGTATGCACAAACGCGCGGCAGGACTGGCCACCGGCGACTAGACGTAAAAAAGGTCGGCCAGGCGAACCTGACCGACCCCTTTTTTCATGCGGGCATCGTGCCTCGATGTACCCGCGTGACTTGTTCGTGTGTCTTATTCCTTGTTGATGAGTGCATCGGAGATCGAGCAGGCCGCTGGGCCAAGGATCACGATGAACAGCACCGGAAGGATGAAGAGAATGAGCGGCACCGTCATGATGGCCGGCAGACGCGCGGCTTTTTCTTCGGCGCGCATCATGCGCTCGTTACGGAATTCAGCCGAAAGGACACGCAGGGCGCTGGCCAGCGGAGTACCGTAACGTTCGGTCTGGACCATGGTGGTCACAACACCCTTCACCGCTTCGAGATCGACGCGGTAGGCAAGGTTGTTGAACGCATCGCGCCGTTCGTTGAGGAATGACAGCTCAATCGCGGTAAGGGCAAATTCATCACCCAGTTCCGGATAAGCGCGGCCCAGTTCCTTTGCCACCCGGTTGAACGCGGCGTCGACGGTCAAACCGGCTTCGGCGCAGATCACCAGCAGATCGAGCGCATCCGGCAGACCTTTCTGGATTTCCTTGGTACGCTTTGCCGCAGTGTTGGCGAGAAAGATTTCCGGGCCTTTGTAAGACAGGAAAAGCACGGCCGCCATGGCGCCCAGACGCTTCATCGGTCCCCAGTCCGGGAAGAAGTCGATGCCGTAAATCATCAGGAATGCGAGCGCACCGAATACGATCGGAAGGATCGCACGCGCGCCAATGATGTAGACGGCGAGTTCCTTGTTCCGGTAACCGGCATGGGCAAGTTTTTGCTGTACGACTTCGAGCTGGCTCTGCTGCAGCACTTTCATGCTGTTGAGCTTTTGCTTGACTGCGTCGGTCTTGTCGGTTCGGCGCACCAGGCTGGCGCGTTTCTTCGACCCCTGAGTAACGATCCCGGCTTTCAGTTCGTCGCGGCGCTCATTGAGCGATTTGACGCGTTTAGCCATTGGGTCCCTGATCGTGACCGCGGCGTAAACCGCCATGATCACGGCAAAGGCGGCGAGCCCGGCCAGCACGGTTCCGACGACAACTACGTCGAAGCCGAGAAGCGTTGGTCCTGCGGGTTGTTCAAGCATTGCTGTATTCCTTCCCGCTCAGATTTCGAAATTGACCATTTTGGCCATGATAAAGACCCCGATACTCATCCACACGAGCCCCCCGAGACCGGCGACGATCAGACGATCTTCGTAAAAAAAGCCGCCAATATAACCCGGATTGATCATCCAGATCAGGCCGAACACGATGAAGGGCAGGGAGCCAACGATGTAGGCAGATGCTTTCGATTCCGAGCTCATCGCCTTGATCTTCAGTTTCATCTGCGACCGCTTGCGCAGCACGTCGGCGAGGTTTGACAGTGTTTCTGCCAGGTTACCGCCCGTCTCGCGCTGGATGGCGAGGGTGATGCAGAAAAAGTTGAATTCCGGGATGCCGAGACGGTTTGCCGTGTCCTGCAGCGAATCTTCCATCGTCTTACCGATCTTGATCCGTTCCGTGATGCCCTTGAACTCGACCCCGACAGGGCCGGATACTTCCTGAGCGACCACTTGCAGCGTCTCTGTCACCGGCAGGCCGGAACGCAGGCCGCGCACCAGCAACTCGATGCCGTCCGGGAATTTTTCGTTGAAGGCGTTGGTCCGTTTATTGATCAGGAAACCGATCACGAAATGTGGGATGCCCCCGCCAGCGACCAGGCCGACACCCAATGCAAGAAGAGGCGCGCCCGATTGCATGAACACGGCCATCGCGACGACTACGGTGATCCCGGCCGATGCGTAGAGATACTGCGTAACAGTCCACGGTTTGCCGGTCCGGTCGAGCCGTGTGGCGAGCGCTTCCATCCGCGATCCAGAGCCGGCGACGCGGTGCGCCGATGGCTTACGCGCGGCAATCGCCTTTTTCAGCTGCGATTCAACCTTGGTGTCGGTGCTTTCCGAGTGGCGATAACGCAGCGATTCAAGGCGGCGTTTCTGGGCTTTTCCTGCGCCGGAATTGGTGGCGAGAAGGTAGCCCACCACGATCACGGCAAAGATTGCACCGGTAACGAGCAGAGTTTGGGTAAAGTCCATGCTATTGCTTTCCGCCAGGTTCCTACGTTGCGCCGCGTCGTCCGCAGCATTGGCTCGGTGCCGGTTGCCCGGCCTCCCGCAACCCGCGGCGCGTCCTTTTCAGGACCGCCTTGGGTGCGGGCGAAAGTGGCTTATTCAGCCGGTTCTTTCGCCGGAGCCTTTTCCTTTTTCGCCAGCAGCGACTTAAGATCGAAGCCGCCAAGCAGCGATTTTTTTTCTTCGGTCACCGATGCGAGATCCTCTTCGCTTGCGCCCATGATGCGTTCGCCGATCTGGCGGATCACTGCGCTTGCCTTGCTGGAACGGTTTGCCTCGACAAAGACCTGACCCAGCTTGGCAGCGTTCGATGCGGCTTTGATGTCGTATGGGACGACAAAGTCGATCTTGCGTTCAATCGAAGCCTCGAAATCGGCCTTGCTGATTTCTGCGACACCCGGCTGCACCTTGTTGGCAACAATCATCGGATGGGCGTGGGCAGCGTTGGTCTTGAGCCACGAGAGGACACGGATGGTGTCACGCGCAGATGCCAGCGTCAGCTCGCATGTGAGCAGCACAAGGTTCACGTCGGCCAGCAAATGCGGGAAGTTGATCAACATATTGCGCGGCATGTCGATGACGGTCATTTCGAACGCCTGGCGGAATTCTTCCTCCAGTTGGACGAAAGCCGATCCGTCGGTCATCAGCGGCTGGCTGATCGGTGCCTCTGCCGAGAGGATCGAGAGCTTTTCATTGGCGCGCGTCATCGCACGTTCGATGAAAAGACCATCAATACGGCTCGGATTGTCGATCGCGTCGGTCAGGCCGCGGCCCGGCTCCAGATCCAGCGCAAGAGCGCCGGTGCCGAAGTGGATGTCGAGATCGAGCAGGGCAGTCGGCGAATCATGCTCGCCGCTGAATAGCCATGCCAGCGATGTTGCCATCGTCGATGCACCAACACCGCCGCGTGTTCCCACGACAGCCGTGGAGATATGCTTCTTAACGGCATCACCGTCGCCCGCTTTGGGCGAGGTGAACACTGCAAGAGCCTGATTCAGCGAATCGTGCACCTGCTGCGCATTCAGCGGTTTGAGCATGTAGTCGTGGATGCCGCTGGCGATCAGATCGCGGTACAGGCGGACATCGTTGACCTGGCCGATGGCAATAACCACCGTGCCCGGCTCGCAGACTTCTGCCAGTGCGTTGATATCGTTCAGCGGATCACCGCTTTCCGAAAGGTCGACCACGAGGATCGCCGGGCTTGCGCTGACAGAGAGCGACTGGACTGCGTTGCGCAGGCCGCCCTTGTTGCACTTTTCCGGCTGCCAGCCCATCTCGATGACGACCGGGCGCAGTACGTCCAGCGCAGCATCGTCGCAGATGTATGCCGCAAAGGCATCACGATTTCCGGGAAGACCCGATTTCCATGGAGCGTTCATGGCTTACTCTCCTCCGCCTTGAGCTTGTTGCAGTCCGCCGGCCCCGGTCGGGGCAGCGTCGCGATAGGTACTGATGGCTTTTGTGCCCGTTGCGACAACGGTTTCGCCGGTGCCTTCCTGCCCTTCGAGCAGGTCTTGCGGGTTGGCGACCATCGCAGCGATGTTGCTGTTAACACCGCAGCCAAAGCCTTCGCTCAGACCGCTATTATAATTGGCGTCAGACTGGTTCGACCAATCTGGGCAACCGGGAACAGATGCGCTGGACCGGGTGATGACCACGCGGGCCTGGCCCGGCTGAAGATACCCCGCAGTCGTTGGTGCAGTCTGTTCGATGATGATGCCATACCGGCCAGCCAATTCGTTGATCGTGCTTGATACGGCAGGGCTGTTGGTCGGGTCTTCGACCGTGACCTTGTCACCGTAACGAAGGTCCATTGTTTCGAACCAGCCGTCGAGACGTGCCTGTTCCGAAACAGCCAGACCAGACGCGTTGGTGTTTACATCGAACGTGAAGTTCGTGCGTTCCACCACCGGCTGTTTCGTGCTGTAAAGCGAAGCGTTGGTCGGCATTCCGGCGCAGCCACCGGCTGCCAGTCCGATCGAGAGTGCGAGCGCCCCCGCGAGTTTGCTGTTACGTGCAATACGCATTGTTCTCACCTTTCCCGAATTAGAGACTGAAGCCAGGAGCCGCGGCATCTGCCGAACGGTTCTTCTTGCTGTTTTTCTTGTCGGCCCGGCGCGGATCTTTTTGCGCACTGGACGGGACGATGGCGGCTGGATCGGCATTGCTCACGTCGGGCATGGGCGCATCCTGATCGGCAGCTGTCGGCATCGGACGTTCTTCACCGGAAACACCGGAATTGTCCTTGTAGCCGAGGAACTGCTCAAGCTCGGTCGCCGAACGGAAACCGTCGGTCGGAAGCTTGATGTCGCGGGCATTGACCGGCTTCACCAGGTACGGTGTCACTACGATGACCAGCTCTGTTTCACCGCGGCGGAAATCGCGGCTGCGGAACAGATTGCCAAGGATCGGCACGTCGCCAAGACCCGGCGCCTTGTCGAGCGCGTTCTGCGAGCTCGCGCTCATCAGGCCGGCGATCATGAAGCTTTGGCCTGAGCCGAGTTCAACCGTCGTCTCCGTGCGGCGAATGGTCAGTGACGGAACCTGGAAACCGTTAAGTGTAACGGCGCCCTGGCTCGACAATTCGGACACTTCCGGACGGACGCGCAGTGAAATGCGGCCATTGGCAAGGACGGTCGGAGTATAAGACAGGCTTACACCGAAATCGCGATATTCGATTGAGACATTGCCGAGGCCCTGACTGATCGGGATCGGGAATTCGCCGCCTGCAAGGAAGGTTGCTGTCTCACCGGAAAGAGCGGTCAGGTTTGGCTGCGAAAGCGTGGTGATAAGGCCAAGCTGTTCTGACAGGTCGAGTGCGCCAAGCACGTTGATCCCGAATAGTTCACCCAAACCGGCGAGGGATGTTCCGCCCTGCGAATCGACCGATGGACCGACAATGGTCGTGCCGTCGGGCAATACGAAAGAGGTTTGAGCAGCTCCATTGCCGGCACCCAGTGGGCCGCCAAAATTGAATTCCTGTCCGCCGATGGAACGGCCCGTGCCGGTTCCAAAACGGAAACCGCTGGTCCCGTCTGCCGTCTGCAAGTTACCGCCGATTGCGCGGACAAGGCTGCGGCTGACTTCGGCGAATTTCACCTGCAGGTTGACCTGCAGCGGGGTCGCCGTTTTCAGGCGGGTTATCACGTTGGCGTCCTCGCCCAAGAATGCCTGCACAAGACGCTCTGCCTCTGCCGCATCTTCAGGAGCGGCAACGGTGCCTGTCAGTAGAACGGTGTTCGTTCCCATCGTTGCCACGTTGACGGATGCGTCCGGCATAGCGAGCGCCATCATCTGATCGACGCTGCCGATGTTCGAACCGACCCGGATATTGGCCGAAAAAATTACATCGCCGCGGGCGTTGCTGGCATAGATGGTGGTTTCACCGCCGGCCTTGCCAAAGACATATAGCTGGCGCTGCGATTTGACCTGCACATCGGCGATCCCGTCATTGGCGATGAAAACATCGGCCATTGATCCGGGGATCGTGATCAGTTCGCCTTTGCCGATCGACAGAACAATGTCCTGCGATGGCGAGACGACCTGCTGTGCGGTCGCGGTTGCTGCGGGCATCACAGCAAGCGGTGCTGCTGCAATCGATGCCAAGAGCAATTTGGCTTTAAATTGGCGTGTCATCTTACGACCCCCCATAGGTTTCCCTGTCGCCGCGGATGCGGACTTCGAACTTTGTGTGTGACGAAACATCATGGCTCCCCTCATCTCACGATCGACGAGCCGACCGAGGCAGCGGTTTGGCCGCCCTGTCTGACGTTGCTGGCCTGACCGCGAAGCATGGTGTTCGCCGCGCCGCCAACCGGCACTTCATCGGTGTCTTTGCCCCGAGTCACGCGGACTGTCGGACCGGCATAGACCGGAACGCCGCCAGCGGTTCCCGACACGCCCAGTGCGGGCGCGGTGCGCTGTGCCTGAGCGATTGCCTGGGCCCGGGTCTGTTCCTGACGGCGGAACTTGGAAACGTCCAATGCGGTCTGGAAGGTTTGCTTGCCATCGACCGGACGGCCGGCAGCGGTGCGCAGGATACGCTCTTCCTCTTCGGGCGTGGCGTCTTCGGGGATGTCGATATCGCCATTGGCAATCGCGCGGTCCAGTTCGACCTGATTGTCGGCGAGCGAGCGAAGGACCAGGCTAAGTGTGCCCATTGTCTGGGCAACGGCAACCTGTTCGGCCAGTTTTGGCGTCACTTCGATGGTGACAGTGCGGAATGCCCGAACCACGGTCTTGCCCGCTTCGTTCTGGACAGTCTCGGTCGACTGGTCGGTTGCAAGAACGCGCAGGTTCTGAAGAATGGTCTCGGCGCCCTGCAGGCTTCCATCGGTCGATGCAGCGGCAACAGCCTGTGTCAGGACGAGGTCAACACGGTCACCCGGGAAGACGAAGCCTGCAACACCGGTGCGTGCGGATACCGGAACGGTGACGGCGCGCATACCAGGGCCAAGCGCCGCTGCGAGAAAGCCGCGGTCGCCAGGGCTGACAAGCGAACCCTGAGTGACAGGTTCACCCGCAGTGACAGGAAAGCGTACCACGGTGCCCAGCAGCTGGTTCACATCCGATTCGCCATCAAGGAAATAGGCATCCTTGACCAGCTCTTCCGGCCATTGCTGGTAACCCAGCGCATCGGCGGTAACGATTGTGCCAGCAGGCAGCGCGCGATTTGCGACAAGCACCTTTGGACCTGTCGGTTCGGGGGCCGCGACGGCCTCCGGCGCAGCGCCCGATGCGAACATGCTCCGAGCTGCAAAAGCAGTACCGACCGCAATGATCAGCGCTCCAAGCAGCAGAACCAGCTTCTTCCTATCCATGGCTATTCTAGCCCCCTCGTTTCGGCCCGGCTGAATTGTCGGGCGGGTATGGTTTCAATCAGTAAGTCTGAATTGGTTAAGATGGAGTTCACGCCACCGGCATGTTTGTCGGAATGTAATTTGCCGCGAGAACCCACAGGCCGCCGATTGCGATGGCGACCCCGTATGGAATGGCCAGCCGTTCCTTCTGCCGGCGCAGGAAATGCCAGCCGCCCATGACAATGGTCAGCACGCCGCCAGCCAGCGCCATGATGACCAGCAATTGCATGAAGCCGGTCGGTTCAATCCAAAGCGCGAGTGCGGTGAGCAGTTTCACATCTCCGCCGCCCATCCCGCCAAACGCGAAAATCGCTGCAAAGACCGCAAAAGCGGCGAGGGCGATGCCGAACTGGATCGCCACTTCCGGCCACAGCGACATGCCGCTGCTCCACCAAAAAATCGGCGCGCCCAGCGCGATCGCCAGGTTCAGCTTGTTGCTGATCTTGCGGCTGCGCATATCAGTGAAGGCTGCAAACAGCAGCGCAATTGCCAAGGCAACCAGCAGACCGTAGTGAATGTAAAGAGTAAGCATTAGGCCCCCAAGAGTTGCCCGCCGGACGGTCCGGCAGGTCTCCTTGAAGGCTTTGGTACAGAAGAGTGCTTACCAAATAGTAACCATGACCAAAGGCCGGGTATCCATCACGTGAGCGACGCAACCATCCTGACCGGCTCGCAGGCCGCAGACCCGCCGATTGATCGGCGCGAGATCCCGCCTGCCGCAACCGAGACGATTTACGAAACCCGCGACGGGCACAAGCTGCGCCGGATTGACTGGCCCGGGGCTGGTGAGAGCGCGGGGGCGCGCGGATCGATCCTGTTTTTTCCAGGACGCGGCGACAATTACGAAAAATATCTCGAAAGCCTGGAAGAATGGCACCGGGCCGGATGGCGCGTAACCGCAGCCGATTGGCGGGGGCAGGCAGGCAGCGGGCGTCTGGGCGGGGACGAAGTGACTGGCCATATCGAGGATTTCGGCATCTGGATCGATGATCTTGCGGAATTCTGGGACAGCTGGAAAGCGTCCAACGGCGGCCCGCACATCCTCGCTGCGCATTCGATGGGCGGGCATCTTGTCATGCGCGCTTTGGTTGAAAAGCGGGTCGATCCCGACGCGGTGTTCCTCAGCGCGCCGATGCTGGGCATGAACGGACCGCCGCTGCCGCTGCCGATGCTGCACGGAGTGGCGCGGATGATGAACCGCGTCGGCGATCCCATGCGTCAGGCGTGGAAGTGGAGTGAGAAACCGGGCGAACTGCCGATCGGGCGTCAGACGCTGCTGACCCATGATCCCGACCGCTATCAGGACGAACAATGGTGGCGCGACCACCGGCCCGAACTTGTAATGGGCCCGGCAAGCTGGCGCTGGCTGGAACGCGCCTATGCCTCATGGCGGATGCTTGAGGAACCGGGCGCGCTGGAGCAGGTGAGGGTGCCGGTCCTGATCCTTTCTACCACATCCGACAAACTCGTCAGCCATCCGGCCAATGTCCGCGCGGCAGACCGGCTTCCCCAGGGAAAGCTGATCGAATTTGGCAATGAATCCGCGCATGAAATTCTGCGCGAAACCGATGATGTGCGCGGAAAGGCGATGCGCGCCATCGCCGACTTCCTCGATACCCACGCACCTGCAAAGGCCCGGTAAAGCCAATGTCGCTACCGGTTTACGATTTCGCGATTGTCGGTGCCGGCATGGCCGGGGCAAGCCTAGCGGCTGAAATCGCGCCCCATGCCAGCGTGCTCGTGCTGGAGGCGGAGGATGTGCCGGGCTATCATTCGACCGGGCGATCTGCAGCGTTCTGGGAGGAATGCTATGGCGGGCCGGGCGTTGTGCCGCTTACCCTCGCATCGGGTGAATATCTGCGCGATCACGGTTTTCTGCGCCAACGCGGCGCGCTGTATGTCGGCAAAAGCGAGGATAAAACGCAGATCGACGAATTCTTTGAAACCTTCCGCGGAACCGGGGTCACTATTGAACGGCTGGACCGGAAAGGATTAGAAGCGCGCGTCCCGGCCATGCGCGAGGGGTGGAGCGATGCGATCTGGGAGCCTGCCTGCGCGGATATCGACGTTGCCGGTCTGCACCAGCATTATCTGAAGGCGCTGAAACATCACGGCGCGAACCTTGTCTGCCGGGCGCAGGTCACCGCGCTCTCCCGAACCGATGATGGCGGCTGGATTATTCAGACCGCAAAAGGCGACGTCTTTCGCGCCGCAAAAATCGTCAACGCCGCTGGCGCGTGGGCAGACCCGCTGGCGCAACTGGCCGGGGCGAGGCCGCTGGGGATCGACCCGAAACGCCGCACCGTTGTGCAGCTTCGCGTTGATCCTGAGCCACCGGACAACCTGCCACTGGTGCTGGACATCAATGGCGATTTCTATTTCAAATCGGACGGGGGGCGTCTTTGGCTAAGCCCGCATGACGAAATCCCTAGCCAGCCCTGCGACGCCGCGCCTGAGGAGATTGACGTTGCGCAGGTGATTGACCGTTTTCAATCCGTCACCGACTGGACAATCGCGGCGGTAGAGCGGCGCTGGGCCGGACTGCGCAGCTTTGCGCCCGACAGGCTGCCGGTTTACGGGCCCGACCCTGAAATTGAAGGTTTTGAATGGTTTGCAGGGCAGGGAGGCTTTGGCATCCAGACCGCTCCTGCCGCTGCGCGATTAGGCGCTCAGATAATGCTGGGGCATAGCGCCGATGCCATGACAACCAGGATCGATCCGGCGGCATATTCGCCCGCGCGTTTTCACGGCGCACAAGCGCCTGCCTGCACCTAGCCAAGTGGTTTTCAATCTGTAAGGTGAGCGCCGAGTTTCGCAAATCTAATGAGGGAAAATGCAATGGCTCACAAATTTGAAATCTACAAAGACAAGGCCGAGGAATATCGGGTGCGTTTCAGTTACAATTCCGAAGTCATGTTCTCGACGCAGGGCTATTCCAGCAAATCGAGCGCGCAAAACGCCATTGATTCGATCAAGAAAAACGGCCCGAACGCACCTGTTGAAGACCACAGCTAAACGCGCCGTGCCTGACGGTTGAATAAAGCGGGCGCGCCCTTACCGGGTGGCGCCCGTTTTCTTATTCGGCCTCATCCTGCGGAAATGCAGCGATCTGGGCCTGTTCGCTCGCCAATTGGTCAACGCGTTCATTTTCGGGGTGTCCCGAATGCCCTTTGACCCAGTGCCATTCGACCTCGTGCCGGGCGGCAAGATCGATCAGTTCATGCCACAGATCGGCATTGCGCACCGGTTTCTTGCTCGCTGTGACCCAGCCGCGCTTTTTCCAGCCATCGACCCACTTGGTAATGCCGTCGAGCACATATTTGCTGTCGGAATACAGATTGACCGAGCACGGTTCTATCAAAGCGCCCAGCCCCTTAATCACCGCCATCATTTCCATTCGGTTGTTGGTCGTATCGGCCTCACCGCCTGATAATTCTTTCTCATGCTGGCCCATGCGCAGCAGCACACCCCAGCCACCCGGACCCGGATTTCCCTTGCAGGAACCGTCCGTAAATATTTCCACCTGTTTCATTGGCCGCTTCATTGGCCTGTCTTTACGCGCGGGAAAAGGCCTTTTCACCCAGTTCATCGTAAACGTGCCATCTTTGGGCAAATTCCATCGGATCCTTACGCGTGACAAGCGCATCGTCCGGGGTGTCTAGCCAATCTTCCGCGCGGCTGGCTACAAATCGCAAGGCTGCACCCTTGGCAATGTCGGGCAGGATCGCGCGCTCTTTATCCGTCAGCGGGCGCACGCTTTCATATCCGGCGACCATGGCGCGGCCCAAATCGGCATTGTAGCCGTTCGCTCCATCGAAACACCACGCGGCATGGGTGGTCGCCAGATCGAGCGCCATTGCCCCGGTGCAGGCGAAGTAGAAATCAATGAGGCCCGTGACCTCGCTTCCCAGCATCAGCACGTTGTCGGGAAACAGATCGGCATGGATATTGGCCTGCGGCAGAGCGCCCATGTCCAGCGCGGCGGCTTTATGCGCGTGCTGGATCATGGCGGGCAGGTCCGCGTTGATCGAGGCGAGCCCTTGCGCGCCGCATTTCTCTAGCACGGCGAGATTGTCGGCAAAGCCCATGGTGTTGGCGCGGCTGCGCGTGAAATCGCCGCTGCACAGGTGCATTTCGGCCAGCACCTGTCCCACGGCATGCGCCTGATCGGGGCTGGGCTGGGTCGGAGATACGCCGGGCAGAAATTCAATCAGGGCCACCGCCTTGCCTTGCTCCATCCGGTAGGCTGCCCCGGCGCTGTCATGGATGGTTCGCGGGACGGGGCATCCTTTGGCCGAAAGATGATCCAACAGGCCAAGGAAATAGGGCAGGTCCGAAAGCTCGATCCGGCGTTCATACATGGTGAGAATGAACCGCGCGCCCTGACCTTCCGCGCCGCTTGTTTCAATCAGCCAGTTTGAATTGGAAACGCCCTCGGCGATGCCTTTTGCAGACACCAGTTCGCCGACATCATAGTGGGCGATCAGCCGGGATAGTTCTTCCGCGCCAAGATGGGTGTACACCGCCATGGGTCAGGGCGCCGTGCCGCGTTACTCGGTCAGCTGGCGGGGCAGCTTGAAAACCATCTTTTCCTCAGCGGCGGTGATCGTGCGTTCCCGGATCGGCCGCAGCCGCCCGAGCGCATCGACAACCTCGCGCACCAGCACTTCAGGTGCGGAGGCACCGGCGGTCAGGCCCAGCGTTTGCACACCGTCGAGCCATTCCGGGTTGATTTCGTCCGCGCGCTGGATCAGCTTTGCCGGGGTGCCAAGCCGTTCGGACACTTCGACCAGCCGCAGTGAATTTGAAGAATTGGGCGCACCGATTACCAGCACCAGATCGCAATCCGGGGCCAGATCCTTGACCGCCGCCTGACGGTTGGAGGTCGCATAGCAGATATCCTCCGCCTTGGGCCCGCTGATGTTCGGGAACCGCCATTCCAGCGCCGCGATCACTTCTGCGGTATCGTCCACCGACAAGGTGGTCTGCGTGAGATAGGCAAGTTCCTGATCGCTATCGAAGGGTAGCTTGTCCACGTCCTCGATCGTTTCGACCAGTGTCATCTGACCCGGTTCGACTTGCCCCATGGTCCCGATCACTTCGGGATGACCTTCGTGTCCGACAAAGATGATATGGCGTTTCTTCTCGATCTGGCGTTCGGCCTGGCGGTGCACCTTGGACACCAGCGGGCATGTCGCGTCGAGATAGATCATGTTGCGCCGTTCAGCCTCGGCGGGCACCGATTTGGGCACGCCATGCGCGCTGAAAACGACCGGCGCGTCGGCGGGCACTTCGTCCAGTTCCTCGACGAAAATCGCGCCTTTGGCCTTCAGCCCCTCGACCACATATTTGTTGTGGACGATTTCGTGGCGCACATAGACCGGAGCACCGTAGCGTTCGAGCGATTTTTCAACGATTTCGATGGCGCGGTCCACGCCTGCGCAAAAGCCGCGCGGTGCGGCAATCAGGAGATCGAGCGGTTCGCCAGCGGGGGCGGCATCGCTGCTGGCGGCGTCTGAATTTGGAAAGGGCGCGTTCATACCGCCCCCTCTAGCGCTTTGTTGCGCGCACCGCTAGGGCGAGAGCGCACGCTGCGGCAATTGACGCGCGGCAATATGGATCGACAACTCAAGGACGTGTAATTCATGGCTTTTCGCACCCGTTTTCTTCCCGCGATTGCGCTGGCTGCTGGATTGGCAGGATGCGCGCAAGAAGGTGAACTGGTGGTTGATCAGGGCGTCGGTGTGACATCGGTCCTGTCATCGTGCCCTTCTGTCGGCATTCCCGATTACACCGGCGATGTCACCGTGTTCCGCACGGCTGGCGATGCGACGATCTCCAATCTCGATATGACCGCTTCGATGACGAACCTGCGCGCCACCTGCGACGATAGCACTGATCGCGTTTACAGCGAGGCGACGTTCGACGTGAATGTCCGCCGCAGCGATGTTCGCGGTGCCCGCACCGTTACGTTGCCGTATTTCGTCACCGTGCTTCGCGGTGGCAGCGCCGTTGTCACGAAACGGGTGGGCGAGGTTACCGTCAGTTTTGCAGACGGCCAGGAACGCGCCTCTGCCACTGGCAAGGCCGGATCGTTCGTGAACCGTGCTGATGCCACCCTGCCAGAGGATATTCGCGAGCGAATCACCCGCCGCCGCCGCGCAGGGGACGCTGATGCGGCGCTGGACCCGCTGGCCGCACCGGAAGTGAAAGCCGCAATCCAGCGCACGAGCTTTGAAATGCTGGTCGGGTTTCAGCTGACCGAAGATCAACTGGCCTATAACGCAACAAGGTAAGCCGGTAGCGGGCTGTGCCCGCCCGCAGCCATGCGGCCGTCAGACCGCCTAAGCGAAGGAAACGCGCACCAGTTGGCGCGCGGACAACAAGATGACCGAAATCCAGACCCTGTATGCCGCCTATGCGGTGAAAATCGAAAATGTCCTCACCGCTTTGGCGGGCGAGGGCGTGCTGCCAGCCGATGCCAGCTTTGCCAATGTAACGCTGGAGCCGCCGCGCGACCCTGCACACGGCGATCTGGCCACAAACGCGGCGATGGTTCTGGCCAAGCAGGCGAAGACCAATCCGCGCGCACTGGCCGAACAGATCGCGGCAAAACTCGCTGAGGAAGATGGCATCGCCAGCGCGGATATTGCTGGACCGGGCTTTATCAACCTGCGCCTTGATCCGGCGGCGTGGCTGACTGAACTGGGCGCGATCCACGCTCTTGCAGATGATTATGGCCGCTCCGCCATGGGCGGCGGGCGCACGGTGAATGTCGAATACGTCTCAGCCAATCCGACCGGCCCGATGCATATGGGCCATTGCCGCGGCGCGGTCGTGGGCGATGCCTTGTCCAGCCTGCTCGAATTTGCAGGCCATTCGGTCACCCGCGAATATTATATCAACGATGCGGGCGGTCAGGTCGATACGCTCGCGCGGTCCGCGCACCTGCGTTACCGCGAAGCGCTGGGCGAGGATATCGGCGCCATTCCCGAGGGGCTGTATCCCGGCGATTACCTGAAACCCGTGGGCGAAAGTCTCGCGCTGGAATTTGGTGAAAAGCATAAGGGCGAGCCAGAGGACGACTGGCTACCGATTTTCCGCGCCGAAGCGGTCACGCGAATGATGGAGCTCATCAAAAGCGATCTCGCCCTGCTGGGCATCCATCACGATGTCTTCGCATCGGAAGCGGCGCTGCATCTGGCAGGAAAGCCGGACGAGGCAGAGGCATGGCTGCGCCAGCATGACCTCGTTTATGATGGCGTCTTGGAAGCGCCCAAGGGCAAGGCGCCGCCCGAAGATTGGGAGCCTGTGGAGCTGCCCTTGTTCCGCTCGACCCAATTCGGCGACGATCAGGACCGCCCGATCAAGAAATCGAACGGCAAATGGACCTATTTCGGGGCCGACCTCGCGTATCACATGCAAAAGGCGGAAAACGCCGATGAGCTGATCGACATCTGGGGCGCGGACCATGCTGGCACGGTGAAACGGATCAAGGCTGCGGTTGCAGCGCTATCCGAAGGGAAGGGTGAGCCAACTCCCTTCGATGTAAAACTCGTGCAAATGGTCGCCCTGATGCGTGACGGTGAACCGGTCAAGATGTCCAAACGATCGGGCAATTTCATCACCATCGCCGACATGATCGAGGAAGTGGGCAAGGATGTGGTGCGTTTCACCATGCTGACCCGCAAACCCGAAGCGCAGATGGAATTCGACTTCGCCAAGGTGGTCGAGGCATCGAAAGACAACCCCGTTTTCTACGTTCAATACGCCCATGCGCGTATCTGTTCGACGCTACGCAAAGCGGCAGAGGCCGGTTTTGCGCCTTCGGATGACGCGCTGGACCGGCTGGGCGAGGAGGAGCTCGCGCTGATCCGCAGCGCCGCCCAATTCCCGCGCGTGATCGAAGCGGCGGCAAAAGCGCGCGAGGCGCACCGGATCGCATTTTATCTCTATGATCTGGCCGCCGACCTCCACGCGTTCTGGAATTTGGGTAACGACGACGCACAAAAACGGTTCATCGTGGAACAGGATGCCGGTTTGACGCAGGCGAGGCTTTTCCTGGCGCAGGCAATCGGGCAAGTGATCCGCAATGGCCTGAATGTGCTGGGTGTCGAGGCGGTTGAATCGCTCTGACGGTTAGCTAACATGGTTTTTGATCAGGTCCGCGTGAAAGGACGGAACGTCAGTGGTTATCGACGCCGAATTCGAAGAAATTGACAACAGCTCAGAAGAGCTGGACCTGTCGGAATCCGACAGCCTGCCTTGGTTAGAGGCGGATGAGGAGGATGAGGCTGCGGGAGGCGTGGACACGGCTCAGATCGCCGGCTTTGGCGCTGTGCTCCTGCTGCTTTTGGTGGGCATCGTAGGCGGCATCTATCTGCTGACAAACACTGGCGGTGACGGCGAATACATCGCCGATGGCAGCACCATCGAGGCACCCGAAGGCCCGGTTAAAGAACGCCCGGAAGATCCCGGAGGCAAGGAGTTTGCCGGCACCGGCAACGTCGCCCCCGTGGTTGGCGAGGGCCAGACTCGCGATGCCAAGATGCGCAACGACGAAGC
The DNA here is from genome assembly GCF_042854385.1 of Erythrobacter sp. MTPC3. Taxonomy (NCBI): domain Bacteria; kingdom Pseudomonadati; phylum Pseudomonadota; class Alphaproteobacteria; order Sphingomonadales; family Erythrobacteraceae; genus Erythrobacter; species Erythrobacter sp. MTPC3. The sequence continues at coordinate 123,451 of NZ_BTGP01000006.1, read as the reverse complement.
CGAACCTGCTGCTACGACTGCGCCAGCGCAGGCCGCAACAGGCGGCGAAAAGATCGTGCCCGCTGATCCGGTTGAAACCCCTCCATCTGTATCCCAGCCTCAAGGCGTCGGCGTGCAGCTAGCCGCTTACGGATCGCGCAGCCGCGCACAGACCGGCTGGAACACCCTGATGCGTCAGACGGACGTTCTGAACGGGGTGAAAAACCGGATTGTCACCGGCGTGGTCGATGGCAGCACGGTCTACCGGCTTCAGGCGGTATTGCCGAATCGCGCCGCCGCCGAAGAATTGTGCCGCAAGATCAAGGAAGACGGCCTCGATTGCGCGGTCAAATCCTGAGGGGGCCGGCTGCGACAAGCTGCCCGTTTCGCACACAACGCATTTTTCCCCGCCGCAAGTCGTTAGCGCGCTTGCCTGACCGCCCCGCTCCTGCAAGTCTCCGAGCATGATCCCGGCGATTTTTGGATGCAGCGGCCCTTCTTTGACGGCTGATGAGCGCGCTTTTTTCCGCGATGCGGATCCGGCTGGCTACATCCTGTTCGGAAGGAACTGCGAGACACGCGATCAGCTTCGCGCACTCACTGACGAATTGCGCGCCCTGCATGGCCGCGACCGCCTGCTGGTGTCGATCGATCAGGAGGGTGGCCGTGTGGCCCGGTTGCGGCCGCCGCATTGGGGCGCGTATCCCGCAGGCGAAGCATTTGACAGGCTGTATGACCTCGCCCCCGCCAGCGCGATAGAGGCAGCGCGCGCCAATGCGGCGGCGCTCGGGCTGGAAATGTCCGCAATGGGCATCACAGTCGATTATCACCCTCCGCTGGATGTACGGCAGACCGGCGCGCACGATGTCATCGGGGACCGCGCGCTGGGGGGCAACCCGGTGCAGGTCGCCGCGCTCGGCAGAGCCATTCTGGACGGGCTGGCGGCAGGCGGAGTTGCAGGCTGTATCAAGCATATGCCGGGCCATGGCCGCACCAGCGTCGACACGCATAAGGAGATGCCCACCGTCTATGCCAGCGCGCAGGAACTGGAAAGCGATCTCGCGCCGTTCCGCGCGCTCAACACGGCACCCATCGGCATGACGGGACATCTGCTGTTTCCGGTGTGGGATGCGGAAAATCCCGCCACTCTGTCCGAGACAATTATCCGCGACATTATCCGCGGCGAGATCGGTTTTGACGGGCTGCTGCTGACCGATGATATCGACATGGAGGCGCTCGACGGGACGATCCCGGAACGCTCCGCTCGCGCCCATGCCGCGGGATGCGACCTGATCCTGAATTGCTGGGCGAAAATGGACGACATGGTCGGCATTTGTGAAAGCCTTCCGGTGATGTCCGAACAGACGGCGGGACGGCTCGACCGCGCGCTTGAAAACACACGCGTCGCTCAGGAAATGCCTGATGAGCATGGCGCATTAATGGCGAAACGCGACGCTCTGCTGGCGCTGACGGATCAGGCGGCATGAGCGAAACCGAGCAATCCGGCTTCATGCTGACAGGCGGTGCAATGGGCGCGGGCGAACCGACCGCCGAAATGCCCGACAATTGGCCCCAAGACGATGCGGCACGGCAGGGCGCGAAAACGGGCGACAAGGCGCTGTATCTGGAACTGGACGGCTGGGAGGGTCCGCTCGACCTGCTGCTGGACCTCGCACGGCGTCAAAAGGTCGATTTGCGCCAGATTTCGATCCTTGCACTGGTTGACCAATACCTCACCTATATCGAGCAGGCCGAAAAGCTGCGGCTGGAACTGGCCGCCGATTACCTCGTGATGGCGGCGTGGCTTGCCTACCTCAAATCATCGCTGCTCTTGCCGAAAGAGGAGCAAGAAGACCCCAGCCCCGAAGAGCTCGCCTTGCGCCTGCAATTGCGGCTCCAGCGGCTTGGTGCGATGCGCGAATCGGCGGCGCGGCTGATGGCGCGCGACCGGATCGGGCGCGATATCTTTGTGCGCGGCGCACCCGAAGGGCTGCGGATCGACCGCAAGACCCAATGGAAAAGCGACGCATACTCGCTGATTCAGGCTTATGGACAGGTCAAGGCGCGCACGTCCCCGCGCATTTATCACGTCGCTGACCGCCCCGTGATGACGCTGGACAGCGCGCTGGACCGCGTTTCTGCGATGCTCGGCGTTACGCTGGAATGGATGGAAATCCGAGACTTTTTGCCGCGTCACGCCGACCCTGCACTGCGCAAATCGGCGCTTGCATCCAGTTTTGTCGCGGCGCTTGAGCTGGCAAAGCGGGGCCGCGCCGAGCTTGATCAGGACGACGCCTTTGCCCCGCTGCGCATCCGCCGCCTTAAAGCAAAGGTGGAGGCGTGAGCGAAGAGCCGCGTCAGGACACCGTGCCGAGCGAGGATGTGGCACTGGCGGCAAACGATCCCGTCATGGCGCAGGACGAGGTCGAGCGCGCGCTGGAGGCGACACTGTTTGCTGCCGAAGAACCGTTGGGCGTGGATGCGCTGTCCGCCCACCTAGGCGGCCTGGAAAATGGCGCGGTGCGCGATGCGCTTCGCTCTCTCGCCGGCCATTATGCGGACCGGGGCGTGCATCTGGTCGAGCGAGGAAAACGCTGGCATTTTGAAACCGCGCCCGATCTGGCGCATCTGCTGCGGCGGGAGCGGGAACAGGTTCGCCGACTGAGCAGGGCAGCCACAGAAGTGCTCGCCATCATCGCCTATCACGAACCGGTCAGTCGCGGAGAGATCGAATCGATCCGGGGCGTCCAGACTGCAAAAGGCACTCTTGATGTGCTGATGGAGGCAGGCTGGATCAAGCTTGCGGGACGGCGCGAAGTCCCCGGTCGGCCGGTGATCTACGCCACAACGCCCGAATTCCTCGACCATTTCGGCCTTGGATCGCGCCGCGATCTGCCGGGTATGGATGAACTGCGCGCAGCGGGCTTGCTCGACCCTGTGGACGATGCGCTGGAAGAGGCGATGGAAAGCGCCGGGTCCGGCGGCGCATCCGGCGATGGCGAAGATGCGGCGGAAACATCGGAAGACAGCTGATTTTCACGCAATTGTCCTGACGACTGGCGCAAGCGGATGATCGCCCCTATATTGGCATCACACACAAATAGAGAGATTACGCATGGGCGGTATCGGTATCTGGCAAATTCTCATCGTGGCGTTGGTCATCCTCGTCCTGTTCGGACGCGGCCGGATCTCGGAAATGATGGGCGATTTTGGCAAAGGCATTTCCAGCTTTAAGAAGGGAATGACAGAAGAAGACGAAGCTGAACCTGCGTCAAAGGCGCGGATCGAAGCTCCGGCCAAAGACGTGACGCCCACTGAAACCAAGACCAGCGAACCTAGCGACAAAGCTGGCTGAACCATCGCCGCGCATCAATCGCCGCGCATTACGGTGCGCGCCTGAAGGGCCCCCATGTTCGATATCGGCGCAGCTGAACTTCTGGTCATTGTGATCGTGGCGATCCTAGTGATCGGCCCAAAAGAGATGCCGCGCGCAATGCGCACTGCCGGGCGCTGGATTGGCCAGGTTCGCAAGGTGTCCGCTCATTTCCGCACCGGCATTGATGCGATGGTTCGCGAAGCCGAGCTCGAGGACATGGAAAAGAAGTGGAAAGCCCAGAACGAGGCCATCATGAAACGCACCGCTGACGCTTCTGAGAGCGATGCAGGCGAGCCGGTGATGACAGGCCCGCCGCCGGTCGCGGCCGAAAGCGGGCCCGACACGATGACCGATGATCCTGTGCCCGGTATGTCGCCGTCAGATGAGAAGCCAAATGGTCAGGGCGACGACACCGCACCTGAACTGCCCCTCGCTCCGCGTAAAAACGCGGGCGGGAAATCGGCGGAATAGGCGGCGGGCATGGCATTCGAGATCAAGGATATCGACGAAACCCGCGCTCCGCTGCTCGATCATCTGGTCGAGCTGCGATCGCGGTTGATGCGATCGGTTTTCGCGTTGCTGATCGGGTTTGGCGTATGCTTTTATTACGCCGATCCGATTCTGGGATTTCTGGTCAAGCCGCTAAAAGATGCGTTTCCTGCAGGGGAGGGGCAGCTGATCTTCACGCGCCTGCCCGAATTGTTCTTCGTCGATCTCAAAGTCGGGCTGTTTGCGGGCTTCATGGTAAGCTTTCCGATTATCGCCAACCAGCTTTGGGCGTTTGTCGCGCCGGGCCTTTATGCGCAGGAAAAAAAGGCGTTTTTGCCGTTTCTGATCGCCACCCCGGTGCTGTTTATCGGCGGCGCATCCCTTGCGTATTTCGTGGTCATGCCGACCGCGTTCAAATGGTTTCTCGGCTTTGGCGGAGATGCTGGCGGGCTTACGGTGGAGGCTCTACCGGCGGCGGGAGATTACCTCGATCTGGTGATGCAGTTCATCCTCGCATTCGGGCTTACATTCCTTTTGCCGGTCCTGCTGATGCTGCTCCACCGCGCCGGGATCGTCACGCGTGCGCAGATGTCAGGTGCGCGGCGTTATGTGATTGTTGGGGTGGTTGCGCTGGCGGCAATAGTTACGCCGCCCGATCCGGGATCGCAGGTAATCCTCGCCCTGCCGCTGCTCGTGCTTTTTGAAGGTTCGCTGCTGCTGATGCGGCTTCAGGAACGTTCGGTCGAGAAATCCGCCAAGCGCAAGTCCGAGCAGGCCAGCGAAGACGCTGAAGCTCCATCCTGATCCGTGCTCGCATACAGGCCACGTGCGGTTTGACGTAACGAGCAAAGTGGCCCGGTTCGGCCAGAGCTAAACCTTCGAGTCTGCAATGCCCCATCTCTTCAGCCGTCCACGACGCAGCCGAGCATCTCGAACTGTTTTTAGTTCCACGCTGTCTAGTCGGATCGCAGACAAAAAAAGGGGCCCCGAAAGGAGCCCCTTTTAAAATTCGTGTCAGCCGATCTTACGGGCTGGTTGGTGCATCGTCGCCGCCGTCAGCAGCAATAACGATACCGCCGATGATCGCAGCTGCTGCGAGAAGAGCGATGATGATGCCGCTGCCGCCAGCAACTTCGCTTTCACCTTCAACAGGTGCGGAGGTGCGGTCGAAAGCTGCTTCTGCGATCGCAGGCGAAGCTGCGAGCGAAACCGCTGCGGTAGCCAATGCGAGGGTACGGATCTTCATCGTTTTGTCTCCAATTGAGCTCTAAATTTATTATTCGAACAATGGCTAGCCCGATTCACAATTCGTGGCAAGTCTTAATTTGGACCCGAGCGCGCTGCCACCCCGCACTAGAATATCGTAATTTCAATCTCTTACGCGATCAGCCGGACAAGATCACCAGACTTCACCGCGAAAACGCCGATTCAAATTTGTGCAGTTGCACAATTGCAACTTACCCTCTGAAACGACACGCATTTAATCAACTGGTCAGTGCGCAAAGCGTTCCGATTCGTCCAGACGTGCTCTCCGCTCTCGGTTTCACCGTATATTCGAAAATATTGCCAAACCAAGAAAGACTCGGCGGTTTAGGCAGTTATACTTAGACCAATTGAGTAATCAGTTGCACCGTCGCGGGTCGGGCTGCGCGATAAATGCGGCGGAATTACCTTTTCCGCTCGCCGCCGATCCAGACCTGCAAAATGCGCGTTGCGCGGATATCAGCCGGTGATGCGAGCATCGGATCGCGGTCAACCAACAGAAAATCCGCTCTCTCCCCGGCGACCAGTCTGCCAAACCGGCCATCGGCAAACCCTGCAAACGCGGCGTCGGAGGTAAAGCCCTTTAGCGCAGCCTCGCGGGAAACGGTTTCGCTTGGCAGCCATCCACCAAAGGGCTGGCCGTCTGCATCGGTCCGGCTGATCGCGACCGCGAAGCCTGCGAACGCATCGGCTGGTTCAACCGGCGCGTCTGATCCGAAGGCGAGCCTGCCGCCTACTTTCAATACGCTGCGCCAGGCATAGGCTCCGTCCAGCCGGTCAGGTCCAAGGCGGGCCTCTGCCATGGTTCGATCGGACGTCTGGTGAAGCGGCTGCATCGATGCGATCACGCCGTGTCTGCCGAACTCTTCAAGGTCCGCAGGATCGACGATTTGCGCATGTTCGATGCGCCAGCGGCGGTCCCCTTCATAGGTTTCGGACAATTCTTCAATCGCATTGAGCACGTCGGCATTCGCGGCATCACCAATTGCGTGGATCGCGCTTTGGAAATTGTCGAGCGCGGCGCGGCTCATCAGATTGCGCAATTGTGCGGGGGTCAGCAGCGGCAGCCCGGTCGTCGCCGGCTCGTCCTCATACGGTTCTTTCAGCGTGGCGCCGCGTGATCCGAGCGCGCCGTCGAGGTACAGCTTGATCCCGCCGAGCCGCAGCTTGTCATCATACAGCCACGGCGTCGGCTCTGCGCCCGCGATCAGCTCCATCGAGGCGAGGCTGTCGGCGTACGCCATGATGCGGATGTTTAGCGCGCCGCGGTCTCCAGCACGGCGGAATGTCTGCCAGTCCTCTATCGGCGTGCCCATATCGGCAACCGCCGTTACACCGTTGGCGATCAGGCGCTGCTGCGCTTTGGCAAAGGCGGCATCGCGGTCTTCGGGGCGAGGGGCGGGGACGACTTTGCCGACGAGGTCGATGGCGTTGTCGATGAAGACCCCGGTCGGCGCGCCAGCGGCATCGCGGATCACGCGCCCGCCTGCCGGGTCCTGCGTTTCTGCGGTCACTCCTGCACGGTCGATAGCCGCCGAATTGGCCCAGTTGGCGTGGTTATCGGCGCGTTCCAGCCAGACCGGGCGGTCCAATACAACCGCGTCCAGTTCAGCGGCGGTGGGAAAGCGGCCAAGACCCCATTTTTCCTGATTCCAGCCGCGACCCAGAATCCACGGGCGGCCCGGATTATCCTCGGCAAATTGGGCAATCTTTGCCAGCGCCTCTTCGAGCGAGCGCGTTTCCGAAAGATCGAGCGTCAGTTCGGCAAAACCGATGTCCATCACATGCACATGCGCGTCAATCATGCCCGGCAGCATCACGCGGCCTTCGCCATCAACGCCAAATTCAACGTCGCGCGGGCGGTCATCGCCGCGCTCAAGTATTTGCGTGATGATGCCATTGTCGTCGAACACCAGTCCGGTGAAACGCACCACGTCGCCGTCCTTATTGACGGTCACTCCATCAACATTGTCGACCAGCGTATCGGCAGCGGCAGGGACGGCGAAGAACCCGCCGATCAAAACGGCAGACGCCGCGAGGAGGCGGTGAGCGAAACGCATGAAATTCATCCTTTGGTCGGTGTGTCTTTTGACGCGGGCAGACGGGTGATCAGCGCGCTTGTATCCTTGCGCCCGCCGCCTGCCGCCTGAACGTCGGCATAAAATTGATCGACCAGCGCGGTGATTGGGGATGACAGGCCCAGCCGTTTGGCCTCGCCAAGAGCATAGCCCAAATCCTTGCGCATCCAGTCGATTGCGAAGCCGAAATCAAATTCATCGGCGGTCATGGTCGACCAGCGATTGTCCATCTGCCAGCTTTGCGCCGCGCCGCCTGATATCGCCTCATACGTCTTGTCGAGGTCCAGCCCCGCTGCCTGAGCCAGCCGGATTGCCTCCGACAGACCGCCCAGAACCCCGGCAATGCACATCTGGTTGGCCATCTTGGCCGTCTGACCAGCGCCCGCAGGGCCGACATGGACCGTTGATTTACTATAACACTCCATCACGGGCCGGGCGCGCTCAACCGCCGCGTCTGATCCGCCGCACATGATGGCAAGCTGGCCGTTCACCGCGCCCGCTTCGCCGCCGCTTACGGGTGCGTCCACGGCATCGATACCGCGCGCCTGCGCCTCGGTAGAAAGCAGGCGGGCCATGTCGGCCGATATTGTGGTGTGATCTACCAGAAGCGAGCCAGCGCGCATGGCGGAAAGCGCGCCGTCCTGACCCAAAGTCACTTCGCGCAGATCTTCGTCATTGCCGACACAAACAAACACGATGTCCGCGTCGCGCGCAGCCTGCGCCGGGGTATCGGCAAACGCGACTTTCAGCCCTTCGCCTTGCCAGATCTCGGCCCATTTATCCGCCCGGCGCGGAGAGCGGTTATAAGCGGTTACGCTTCGGCCTGCGCGGGCAAGATGGCCCGTCATCGGACCGCCCATCACGCCAAGTCCGAGAAATGCGACAGAAAGCGGTGAAGTCATGACCGCCAGCACTAGTCAGCTTTTGCGGTGCTGCCAATGCAAAGGGGCGGGGTTTTCCGTTCCCTTTCAGGTTTTATCACAGGCCCGGAGCTCTTCCGGGGATGCTGCAATCGGCAAAGCAGTCTTGCGGGGTGCAATTATGCTGAGGAACACGCTGCGTTTGGAATTGCCCTTGCGATTGGGACGGCCTAACCCCGCACGCACCATGACCGCCGAAACCGCATCCGCTGTGCCGCTAGCCGCCAGCACCGCCAGCCCTGATGAGCTGACCATCGACACTGTTCGCGCCGCTGCTGCGCGAATTGAGGGCGCTGTGGTCAAAACGCCGATGATGCGCTCTATCACGCTGTCGCAGATCACGGGCGCGGATATCTGGCTGAAGTTTGAAAACCTGCAGTTCACCGCCGCCTATAAGGAACGCGGCGCGCTCAATGCTTTGCTGCACCTTACCGAAGAGCAAAAGCAGCGCGGCGTCATAGCCGCATCGGCAGGCAACCACAGCCAGGGGCTATCCTACCACGGGACGCGTCTGGGAGTGCCGGTGCACATCGTCATGCCGCGCACCACGCCGACGGTGAAGATCATGCAAACCGAAAGCGTCGGCGGCAAAGTCGTGCTGGAGGGTGAGACCTTTGATGAAGCGCACGCCCACGCGCGCAAGCTTGAGGCGCAAATGGGCCTCACATTCGTGCACCCGTTTGACGATCCGCTGATCGCTGCAGGTCAAGGCACAGTGGCACTTGAGATGCTGGAGGTGCAGCCCGACCTCGATTGCATCGTCACGCCGATTGGCGGGGGCGGCCTGATCAGCGGTATGGCAACGGTCGCGCGCGCGACCAATCCCGATATCGAGGTGGTCGGCGTGCAGGCCGCGCTGTTCCCCAGCATGTTCGACAAGATCAAAGGTGAGAGCCATCCCTGCGGCGGCGACACGCTGGCCGAAGGGATCGCTGTTAAAAAGCCGGGCGAATTCACCAGCAAGGTGATCGCGGAGCGGGTCGATGACATCCTTCTCGTCAGCGAACCTTCGCTGGAAAAGGCGGTGTCGCTGCTCCTCCAGATCGAGAAAACCGTGGTCGAGGGGGCGGGCGCTGCGGGATTGGCGGCGGTGCTCAGCAATCCTGAACGGTTTGCAGGCAAGACCATCGGCCTGGTCCTGTGCGGCGGCAATATCGACACGCGGCTGCTTGCCAATGTGTTGCTGCGCGATCTGGCGCGGCAGGGCAGGCTGGCGCGTCTGCGCGTCACATTGCAGGATCGCCCCGGCGCCCTGTTCAAGGTGATGCGCCTGTTTGACGAGCACAACGTCAACATCATCGAAATCTATCACCAGCGTATTTTTACGACGCTCCCCGCCAAAGGCCTGATCACCGATATCGAATGCGAAGCGCGCGATGCGCAGCAGGTTGAACAGCTGATCGCGGCCTTGCGGGCGGAGAATTATATCGTCGAGGCGGTGGAACTGAACTGATCGGAAGGCCGGGCTCCGTTTGGTCCGATATCGTTTCTGTTTCGCGGCCAAATTGTGCAAAGTAAGGCGCTATTAACCATGAATCTTGGTTAAGGGTCTTTTACCTGGGAACCCGAAAAGGCATAACATCGTCTTAACAGGCAAAGAGCCGATTCCCGTATCGCCCCCGCTCGAACACCAAAGGACGCAGCCAAACCCGTGACGGCCCCGATCCGCTTCCCCCGTTTTTTTGTGACCAGTCCGGCGCCGTGCCCGTACCTGCCCGGTCGGCAGGAGCGGAAGGTTTTCACCGAGCTGAAGGGGGAGCATTCGGATCAGCTGAACGAGGCGCTGGGCAGGATCGGGTTCCGCCGCAGCCAGACTGTCGCTTATCGCCCCAGCTGCCTTGACTGCCAGGCCTGTGTTTCGGTGCGCGTTGTCGCGGGCGAATTCAAACCGTCCAGCACACAGCGGCGCGACATCCGGCGCAATTCCGATCTGGTGGTGACCGAATGCCGCCCGTGGGCGACGGACGAACAGTTTGATTTGCTCGCAAAGTATCTCAGCGTGCGGCATCCCGATGGCGGAATGTCGGCGATGGATGAACTCGATTATGCCGACATGATCGAACACACCCCGGTGACTAGCAATGTCGTCGAATACCGTGAGCCGACTGCCGATGGTTCGCCCGGCAAACTGGTGGGTGCCTGCCTGACGGATCGGCAGGGCGATGGGCTGTCGATGATCTATTCGTTCTATGATCCCGATCATGAAGGCCGCGCCGGGCTCGGCAATTTCATCATCCTCGATCACATCCTGCGCGCCGCAGCCGACAAACTGCCCTATGTCTACCTTGGTTACTGGGTCGAGGGGTCGCCGCGGATGCAATATAAAGTGCGCTATCGCCCGCTGGAACGGCTTGCCCGGGATGGCTGGCAGCGCATGGATAGCGACGAGCAGAGCAAGCTGATCGCCGAAGCGACCGCTCCGCGACAGAAAAAGGCTGGCACAGTGGAAGCTGCACGGGGTAAGGACGGGCAACCGGTCAAATTCCCAGCGAGCTAATATTTGCCACGTTTACAATTGCATCTTTTAATGGCGGGCGGTCTGTGCGCAGCCGTCGCATTCGCCCCGCAAGGTGCAGTGGCGCAGACGCAGGATCAGGGCGATAGTGCCCAGGAGCAGGCCGAACAGGCCGACGATGATCGCCAGCCTCAGCAGCCCGGTCAAACCGAACAAGCCCAGCCGCCAGCCTCTGAAGAGCCGCCACCGACTGCGGAAGAACTGCTTCCCAGCCGCACCCTTGATGACCTGATCCCGCCCAGCGCGGTTGAGGAAGCGTCGGAGTGGGCGCAAGAAGGCGCGGTATCTGTTCCCGGCGCAGAGGCGGATGTCGAAGAAGTTGCCGAGGCCGCCGAAAGCGAACTGGCCTCGCAGCCCGACCCCGCCATCGCCGCCACTCTGGACGGATTTGAAATCCCAGAGCCTGACCGGCTCGAGCCAGCAGAGGACGGCGAAGCCTTGGCGCAGATCGATGCGCCCGACCTGATCGAATATCCGGAGCTGGAAGAATTCCGCATCAGCGATGAACTGGTGCTCGCATTCCCGGCGGACAGCGATGCCTTTCCGGAACGGACCGATTTCCTGACCCGGTTCGACGCGCTGTCCACGATCGAGGCGCTGGAAAGCGGCGATGACACCGTGCCCCAGCTTGCCGCGCGGGCAAGGGCGGACGAAGAGCTGCTCAACGAAATGCTGCGCGTCTACGGCTATTACGATGGTGAGATTGCCCGCCAGTTATCGGGCGGACGGCGCGGCGATAATGGCGATATCTCGCAGGCGGATACCGATCCGCAGGTGCGTTTCGATATTCTGCCGGGTCAGCGTTACAGTTTCGGCGTGGTCGATCTCGGCTTGCTTGACACCGCGCCCGATTACGAGGCCCTGCGCCGCGCATTCGATATCAATGCGGGCGATCCGCTGCAATCGGACCGCATCGTGGCGGAGGAACAGGACCTGCGTCTCGCGCTGGGCGAAACCGGCTATCCTTTTGCCGAGGTTGATGCGCCGTCACTGCTGATCGACCACGCGCGCCGGGAAGGTGACCTTTCCATGCCCGTCGAACCCGGCGGCAAATACGTGTTCGCAGGCGTGGTCAGCAGCGACCAGCCGTTCCTGTCGGGCAGGCACCTGACGCGGATCGCGCGCTTTGATGAAGGCGATGTTTATCAGGCCAGCCTGCAAGCTGATCTGCGCCGCGCCATTCTGGCAACAGGCCTGGTGTCCAGCGTTGCCCTGACACCGCGCGAAGTGGCCCCGCCCGAAAACGGCGAGCCGGGTGAAGTGGTGCTGGACGCCGAATTCGAGCGCGCGCCACTGCGCACGATTGCAGGTGCAATCGGATACGGGACAGAGGACGGCATAAAGCTTGAGGCGAGCTGGGAACACCGCAATCTCTTCCCGCCAGAAGGCTCGCTCAAACTGCGCGGCATTGCTGGGACGCGCGAACAGCTTGCCAGCGTGACGTTTCAGAAAAACAATTTCCGCGGCCGCGATCAGGTGCTGACGGTGGATGCCTATGCTAGCGACATTGAGACAGAGGCGGTGGACGCCCGCACCGTCGCGCTGCGCGGCACGTTTGAAAAAATTTCAAACCTGTTGTTCCAGAAACCGTTTAGCTGGCAGGTCGGCGCGGAGGCGCTTTACACCGATGAACGCAACCGCGTGATCGGCGGTATCGAACGCGACCGCCAGACCTACAAGATTTTCGGCCTGTTCAGCAGCGCCACAATCGATGCCAGCGATGATCTGCTCGACCCGACAAGCGGTTACCGCCTGACCGGGTTCCTTGCGCCGGAAGTTTCGCAGTCCATCGGCACAGAGACATTTTACCTGCGCGCGCAGGCCGATGCCAGCTACTACAAAAGCGTCGGCAGCACCGTTCTTGCAGGGCGTATCAGGGCGGCCACGATTCAGGGGGCAGAGGCATTCGAGATCGCCCCGTCCCGCAGGCTGTATTCAGGCGGCGGCGGCTCGGTGCGCGGATATGCTTTCCAGGGGATAGGCCCGCGCAACGATCTGGGCGAAGCAACCGGCGGAGGCTCTCTGGTCGAAGTGTCGTTGGAGGCGCGCATTCAAACCGGCTTCCTCGACGGAGCGATCGAGGTGGTGCCGTTTCTGGATGCAGGATCGGTCGCGCTGGGTTCAACGCCTGATTTCCGCTTCATCAAATACGGCGCAGGCGTGGGTATTCGCTACAAGACCAGCTTTGGCCCGATCCGTGTCGATGTCGGCGCGCCGCTTAATCCGACCGAATTCGATGCGCCGGTGGTCGTGTATGTCAGCCTGGGTCAGGCATTCTGATGGCGCTGGATGATGCAGTGATGGAGGCAGAGGCCGACACTCCCGTGCGCAAGCGTAAGCGGCGCTGGGCAAAGCGGCTGGGCTGGCTGCTCGCGATCATCGTCCTTCCGATCGCGCTGCTCGCCCTGTTTCTCAGCTCGCCCATCGGCAAACGTTATGTCACCGAACAGATTGCGGAAGTCGCACCGGCATCGGGGCTGCGGTTTGAGGTTGGGCGGATCGAAGGCGATATATACGGTCAGGCAGTCCTCTATGATGTAGTCCTCAGCGATCCGCAGGGCGAATTTTTGCTGATCCCGGAAGTGGTGCTGAACTGGCGCCCGCTGTCGTTCCTTTGGCGTGGTATCGATATCCGCGAACTGACAGCAAAACGCGGCCGGCTGGAGCGGATGCCGGAACTGTTACCCGGCGATCCCGACGCGCCGTTGCTGCCCGATTTCGATATCCGCATTGACGAATTCGGGATTGAGAATTTCGTCATCGCTCCCGGCGTCGCGGGGGATACTGCGCACACGGTCGAACTGTCGGGTCAGGTCGATATCAGGTCGGGCCGCGCCTTGATCGAAACGAACGGGCGGGTCGGGGCCGACGACCGGCTGGCTCTGCTGCTGGATGCGGAGCCCGATGGCGACCGTTTCGACATTTCGCTCGATTATCAGGCTTCGGCGGACGGTCCGATTGCCATGATTGCAGGCCTCGATGATGCTTACAACGCCCAGATCGAGGGGGACGGCACGTGGACGCGGTGGCTGGGATACGCGCTGCTCACGCGGCAATCGGCTGGCGAAGATGCAGAGCGAATTGCCGCGCTACGCCTGACCAACAATGCCGGGACATACGGTGCCATCGGACAGATAAACCCGCCGGTCGAAGGCGGCGGCATTGTCGATCGCGCGCTGGGAGAGGCGGTTTCGATCGCCATGAGCGGCACGCTTGAAAACAGCGTGTTCGACGGGAAACTCGCCGCGATCAGCTCGGCGCTTGACCTGCGCGCGGACGGCGTGGTCGATCTGGCGGGCAACAGCTTTGATGAATTTGAAACGAGCGCGGTTATTCGCGACCCGGATTTGCTGGGTGCGGGCGTGCAATTGCAATCGGCTCGGCTGGGCGCGACGCTGGACGGCCCCTTTCGCGATCTCAGGATAGATCACAGGCTTTCTGCCGATCAGCTGATCGCCGGATCGACCGTGATTGAAGGGCTGCTACAATCAGGCACGGCAACTTTCGACGGGGAGCGGTTTGTCCTGCCGCTGAATACGCAGGTCGAACAGATCGTCACCGGATCGGAATTGATCGACCCCCGGCTGATCGGCGGAACGCTTACAGGCCAGCTGATCTATGCAGGCTCGCAGCTGGTCGCAGACGGGGCGCGTCTCCAGTTTCCTGACCTTTCCGCAGTGCTTTCCCTTCGCGGTAACACCGCGGCGGGCACATATGCGATTGCAGGACCGGTCAGCACATCCGGGCTTGCTTTCGATGATATTGGCACGGTCAACGGGGCGGCGGATGTCGTCTTGCGTTTTGGCACCGACGAGCCATGGAGCGTGCGCGCCAATCTGGACGGGCAGTTTACCGATGTAGCCAATGCGACGGTTGCAAATATCGCAGGCGATACGGTTGAATTTACCGGCGCGTTCGGGATGGCCGCAGATCAACCGATTGTCCTGCGCGATGTGGCCTTGGACAGTGAGCGGCTGACCGCGAGGTTCGACAGCCGTATTGTGGGCGAACGCACCTCGCTCACCGGTAGCGGCAACCATGTCGAATACGGCGATTTCACCGTCGAGGCAGAGATTGCAGGCGACGGACCGCGCGCCCAGCTGGTGCTCGCTGATCCGTTGCCTGCTGCTGGCCTCAGCGATGTTCGCCTGTCTATCGCTCCTAACGAGGACGGGTTTGCCATCGACGCAGAGGGCGGATCGCTCCTCGGCCCGTTTGAGGGAGCGTTTGGTCTGATCCTGCCCGCAGATGCGCCGACCCGGATCGGGATTGAGAGCCTGCGCGTCTACCGCACGAATGTAACTGGCGCACTGGTCCTGCGCGAGGCAGGGATTGCAGGCGATTTGGCCATTCAGGGCGGCGGTCTGGACGGCAATGTCGCCATCGCTCCGGCGGCTGGCGGCGCACAAAGTTTCGATGTCAATCTGACCGCTCGGCGCGCGCAGTTCGGCGGCGATACACCGATTGCGATCGCCAGCGCGGATATTGCCGCCAGCGGCACCTTCCGCGAAGGCAGCAGCGAAATTGTCGCCGATGTCCGCGGTGAAGGGCTGGAATACGGCGCGCTGAGCATTGCAAACTTCGCAGCGAAAGCATCGGTGAGTGATGGCCGGGGCGATGTGGTCGCCTCTATCGCGGGACGTCGCAGTGACCGGTTTACGCTAAAACTGGACAGCCAGATCGCGCCCGAACGGATCATGGTGTACACACGCGGCAGCTATAGCGGGCGTCCGATTACAATGCCGCGCCGCGCCGTGCTGACCGCGCAGGATGATGGCGGATGGCGGCTCGCGCCGACGCAAATCGGCTTTGCCCGAGGCTTTGCAATCCTTGAGGGGCAATTGGGCGGTGAGCGAACCACGCTGAACGCCAAACTGTCGCAGATGCCGCTGCGGCTGGCTGACCTCGCAGGCACGGATCTGGGGCTGGGCGGGCGTTTGTCCGGCATCTTCAACTGGAACCAGAACGGCGCGGGCCGGCCATCCGCCGACGCGCGCATCAGGATCGACGATTTTACCCGGTCGGGCCTGATATTGTCCTCCACACCGATTGACGTGCTGGCGGTGGCCAACCTCACCGCAAACCAGCTGACCCTTGGCGCCCGGTTGCGCGAAGATGAAACAGCGCTTGGCCGGCTCGACGCCCGGATCACCGGATTGGGCGGGGGAAGCGATCTGGCGGGCCGTATCATGAACGGACGGCTTGATGCAGCCTTTGCCTATGACGGCGGAGCGACTGCGCTGTGGCGGCTCGCGGCGATTGAGACATTCGATCTGACCGGCCCGATCAGCGTCAATGCAAATGCGGTCGGCACGCTTTCAAATCCGCGCATCACCGGCAATCTGGCGAGCGATGATCTGCGGTTGCAAAGCGCGATTTCGGGCACCGATATCGAGGACGTGACCGTGCGCGGGCGCTTTGCCGGGTCGCAGCTGGAACTGACACGTTTTGCAGGCAGCACGCGCGGCGGCGGCACTGTCATCGGCAGCGGCACGGTCGATCTTGCATCGATGAGCGGCAGCCGCGGCCCCCAGATCGACCTGCGCGCAGCGGCGACGGATGCCCGCCTGCTCGCCGCCAATGGTCTCGACGCAACAATCACCGGGCCGCTTCGTATCGTCTCGAACGGGGTCGGCGGCACGATAGCGGGGCGTGTGTCGATTGACCGCGCAAGCTGGGAACTGGGCGTCGCGGCAGAGGACATGTCGCTGCCGCAGATCACGACGCGTGAGATTAATCGGCTGGACAGCGACGCCGCAACCGTCAGCTCGGCTGCGGGCGCGTGGCGGTATCTGATCAACGCGAAAGCGCCGAGCCGGGTTTCGGTCGATGGGCTGGGGCTGGAGAGCGAGTGGGGCGTAGATATTGCACTGCGCGGCACGGTCGACGATCCGCGCATCGGCGGCGAAGCGCGGCTGGTTCGCGGCGATTACACCTTTGCCGGGACACGGTTTGAACTCACGCGCGGGCGCATCGCGTTTGATGCCGACCGGCCTATCGATCCAAGACTTGATATCGAGGCCGAAACGACCTCCAGCGATACCGAGGTCATTGTGGCGATCACCGGCAACGCGCAGACGCCGGAGATCACGTTCTCCTCCGAACCCGCTCTGCCCGAAGAGGAAATCCTTGCGCAATTGCTGTTCGGCGGATCGGTCACTTCGCTGTCAGCGACAGATGCGGTGCAATTGGGCGCGGCACTTGCGTCATTGCGCGGCGGGGGAGGCGGGATTGATCCCATCGGCCAGCTGCGCGATTCCATCGGCCTGGACCAGCTACGCATCGTCAGCGCCGATCCCGCACTTGGCAGGGAAACCGGGGTCGCCCTTGGCAAGAACCTGGGGCGCAAGGTCTATATCGAAATCGTCACCGACGGTCGCGGATACAGCGCCACGTCGGTCGAATACCGGGTGACGCGCTGGCTCGCCCTGCTTGGCACGGTCTCGACCATTGGCCGGGATAGCGTGCTGGCAGAAATCAGCCGCGATTACTGATCGGCAAGGGCAGGCGATCCGGCAAGGGATTGCGGATCAACCAGCACAGTGTCGATCGGGATGAGGACGCCGTTCTTAGCCGCAATTGCATTGCCGCTTAGCCGGGCGGTCTGCCCGCCTGCATTGGTGACGACAATATCCTCTCCGTCCAGCGTCCATGTCAGGTCGCCTGACCCGAATGGTGTCATGCTGACCTCTCCGCCATTATCGCCAATCGCGCTGCGGATTGCATCGGGGGTAAGCGCGCCCGGCACCATGTGTTCGCGCAGGATCGCAGCGACAATCGCGCCGCGGTCCTCATCTGCGAGCATTGCGGTGGCTTGTTCGCCTAGCGCCTCGAACGCGGTATCGGTCGGGGCCAGCAGGGTGTAGTTCGCCTCCCCTTCGAGCACACCTGCGAGGCCAGTTTTCTCAAGCGCATCCCCCATCACCGAGACATTACCTTCATCGGTGATCACTTCGGCGAGAGCATCGCCGCTACGGTCGGAGGTGCCCGGCGCGCCTTCCATCTCGGTATCGCTGCCGCAGGCGGAAAGCGTGAGGGCGAGGCTGGCGATCAGGCCAGCTTTAAACGTTGCGATTTTCATGTGGATCACACTCAGATTGCGAGGTCGATGGCAGAGGCGACAAGCATCGTCTCCGGATCGATTTCGTAGACGTAACCATCGGCATAGCGGTATCTTGCATTCGGGCCGTCGGCATAGCGGCCGCGATAGGCGTATGGCACGTTGTAAACGTCGTAACCGCGCGGCATCGGCTGACCGATGGTAATATCATCACCGGTAAGCAGCGCCGCGATCGAGGTGATTGCGGCAGTTTCCGGCTCAACGCGGTAGATGACGTTGTCGGCATACCGATAGCCGCGCTCATCATCGAGGCCGTAATAATCCGAATAATAGGCCGGCAGCCGCCGCGCGGGATAGGAGGTCGGCCAGATATTGCCGATGCCCAGCGCCCCGGCGAGCAGCGGGACAAATCCTGCAAGGTTGTTGCCGTCATAGCCCAGCAGGAACCCGTCATCGTAAAAGTAATCACCGCCGCGCGCGCCAAGCAGGCCGAAAAAGCCGGGGTCATAGCTGCGATATTGCTTGCGAGCCTGACCGGGCGGCAGACAGCCATTGCGTTTCTTGGCAAGTCCGGAAGGGCAGCCATCAATCAGCCGGGTATCGGCGCTGAAATCCTGGCGCAGCACCGGCAATGCAAAACCGACATCGATATTGATCCCGTCACGCCCGTCATTGCGGCGGGCGGAGGCACTCGAATTGCCCTGATTGCCATTGTTACGCCGCGCGGTGTTGTTGCCGTTTCCATTGCCGCGGTTGAAGGCGGCATTTCCATTTCCATTGCCATTGCCAAGGCTGTTTCCATTGCCGCGATCAGGCTTCGCATTGCCGCCAGCATTACCCCGGACGTTGCCATTGCCGTTCCCGTTTCCGCGATTTGGCTTGGCATTGCCACCACCGCCATTGCCGTTGGCCTTTGCAGAGGCTGCGGGCGGGCCGCCATTGCCTTTGCCCTTGTCGTTTCCTTTGCCTTGCCCTTGGGCGAGCAGGGCGGGGCCGGATAGCAATGCGATTGCTGCGGCGGACGCGATCCATGGCTTCATTTTAATCTCCATATCGAGGCACCAACGGGCATGGCACGGCGCAGTTCCTGCTCGCCAAGTGTCAGTGACTGTAGAGCTTTTGCTCTTCGTTGCGCCTTCGCACCAGCCCTTTCAGGACGCGCCCGCCTGCTTTGTTCCAGCGTGCAAATTCGCGCGCGGCAGCGTCATGATCGCCTGCGACATGCCGCTTTGTGAGGGTCGCGCGGGCGATGGCACCGGTGTTGTAGTGAAAGCTGACCATCGCATCGAATTGTCTTTGCGTGGTCGGCGCATCGCCGATGGCGCGGTGCACATCGGCGGCATACCGGTCAAGGTCGGCCACCAGCCGTTCATCGCATTGCGCCTGTGTCCAGACGGTGTCCGGTCCCACATGGCCGTGCAGGCCGCCGCGCGTCGCGCCCCAGCCGATGGTCCACGGCTCTGCCCCGGTGCCGGGATCGGGATAGGCTTCGACCAGACCATCGCGGCGCAGCCGGGCGCACCCCTCGAACCGTTTGATCAGGGCGATGCCTTCCGGTCCGACGCGGCGCTCCTCCGGCCTGAGACATGGACCGGGTGTGACACGGTCCCCAGATACAAAATCAGAGCCATGTTCGGCAGCATCGGTCAGCGCCTGATCGACCGCATCGACCTCGCGTTGGCGCAGGGCGCGTTTCAGGAAGGCGCGCAAGGCATCGAAAACCTGTTTGCGAGAGGACGCGGCGGACGGGGTGCGGGTATCGGGCATAGGGCTGACCTTTGATCATACGGGGAAAAGGGCCGGCGACCTAGGCGGAACAACGCGGAGTAGGAAAGCGCGCATTCGAACGGCGCGGTCCATGATCTCTCCACAATTCATCCATAACCGCATCTGCAGGGGCGTTTTCCAAGCCGGGGCGCTAACGGGATTGGACGATCTGTAAGCGAATTTTTGCAAATGCCGAGCGTCTTGCAAAAAGCGCTTAACGCCCGGCTTTATCGATCAATATGCCAATATGTATTACCTGATCGTCGACGTTGATCCGCAGCTGGCCGCAACCGGCACGGCGACATCGCTTGGCGCGTATGCCCGGGATCACGGGGTGAATAGGGGGACGTGGGATCTGGTGACTGGCCCGCGACGATTTCAAACATACCGAAAACCTGCTGCTGATCGACAAGGACCGGCGCATTCGCGACGTGTATAACGGCCTGTCCCGCAGCGCAATTGCCAGTTTGATCGCCGACATCCGCCTGCTCAAGGCGAAGAAACCGGCAGGTTGACCGCGTTCATGCGCCTCCTGCGGTTTTGCAAACCTTTCATAAAAGGTCTCGCGCAGTTGGGCGATGTTATACTTGTGAAGCGGCTTATCTGGTGTGACCGATAAGACAAAAATCCAATTTAATCCGTAATATACGTATTAAATCTCTTGGTTTGACGCGGCGCTAATTATAGGTTGCGCTCGCACTGGGAGGAAAGTTGAATGTCATCAATAAATCGGCGTAGCGTCATGCAGGGTATTGCAGGCGCAGGGGCCTTCCTTGTCGCGGGATGCGGCGGGTCCGGGTCCAGCTCGGCGCCGACACCCTCTCCTACGCCTACTCCGGTTCCCACGCCGACACCGACCCCGACGCCCACTCCCACACCGCCGCCGCGCACATTCGGGGAGGTGCCCTCGCGCCCTGACTATACCGAGCAGGTCCCATTCCGGCCTTCCTCTCCGTACCCGGTTGGCGTCACGATCGACTGGTATGTCGATGCCGTTAATGGAAGCGACGGGAATTCCGGCAGCCAGACGGCGCCGGTCCAGACCCTGGACCGCGCCCGCCAGTTGGCATCTCCGGATCAGGTAATTGGCCTGCGCCGCGGGCAAACGCATTTCCGGCCGTTTTCCTCGGGCCTTTCGGATATCGTCGAACAATCGGTGGTGGGATACGGTTCATCGGTGCTGCCGGCCACGCTTTCGGGCGGCGAATTGCTGTCCGGCAAAACCTTCACCGCGCAGGGCAACGGTGTCTACAAAACCACCCTGCAATTGCCCGTCCCCCATACCGCAGGCGGTTCGGGGCAATCGGGCACCATCACCACTTATCCCTTTGTCAGGATTGATGAAGACTATTTCGAATACGTCACGGGCGGAGCCAGCGTCAGCGCAAATCTTGACCGGCTGGCGAACGCAGCGGGGCCCGCATTCTGCATCTTCGGCACCGGGTCCAGCGTCCCCGACATGCGGGATGAGCCGGCGGGGCTGACCAATTTCGATCTGTTCGTCCGACTTGGCGGCGGGGCCAATCCCAACGGCCAGCCTATTATCGCGATGTCGCAGCCTAACACCTATATCTGGAGCTGTGAATTGCTGCAGGATATCGCGCTGCGCGATGCCTGGTCGAAAGACACATCGGGCACAGACCCCGCTAGCAATCGCGTGCCGCTGCTGCGGCGGGTGGAAAGCATCGGCGGCGGCTCCCACGGGTTCGTGGGAAGCTGCAATGTCGATGGTTTCCGCGCACGGGGTGTCGCGAGGCCGGGAATGGCCGGTTTCGACGAAGGGCGGGCGGCAGGCGGCGGCCTCAACCTGTTCAGCAGCCTGGACCGGAGAGACCAGACCTTTGATATCCGCGGCCTAGATCTGGAAAACTTCAACAACGCGTTTTACGGGCATACCAGCAGCACGGCCGATTTCTTTGCACGGCAATTGGTGGTTCAAGGGACAGACCAGGAAGGTTTTACCGATTTCAGGGTGCGCAATTGCTCTTCCTCTATCAAAACCGATGCCAGCGGCGGCAAACCAGCCATAGTCGAAGGGATATCGGTGGGATGCGAAATCGATCATGTCGATATCGATAGGTTCCTCACCACCGAAAGTGCAGTGTCCATCAACGGTGGCGGGGTCGTCATCTTCAAAAATTCATCCGCACCCGGCCACTCGATTTCCGTGTCGCTGACTTCCGAAACGCAGCACACAGTGCGCGGCGTGACGTTCTACTCTCCGAAAACTAACAGTTTCAGCTTTGGTCTGGACCTGTGTCAGGCTGTCGGTTCAGCGGTGGGCGCAGCGTCGCTACTGCTCGAAAATTGCGAACTGCCGACCAATCCGGATTACGCATTTCGCATCGGGCGCCGATCAGAATCGGAAGGGTTGGTGAACATCACCCTGTCTGGCAGCACCGTGACGGGGGATGTAATCGATCCTTCAAGAGGACGTCTGCCGCAAAGCTTTACCGCGAGAGATAGTGCAGTGTTTGGCTTTGCCGACCGGGAAAGCCGTCAGGCGGTGCGTGACTTGCTGGCCGCACAAGGTGTCGGCGGAACCATTGCTGATACGACGACCCTGATCCGGCTGGACGGCACCGTTGCTGAACGACCCGGCTAATCCTGCATCATGCCGCAGCACCTATAAAAAAGGCCGCCCGGTTTCCCGAGCGGCCTTTTTGTTGCGGTGCTGATTTTCAGGTGGCGAAGCTGAGCCGCTTCGCCCAGAAAATCAGGAGCTGTAATACATGTCGAATTCGACCGGGGCCGGAGTGGTTTCGAGGCGGATGACCTCTTCCCATTTCAGTTCCATGTAAGCCTCGATCTGGTCTTTGGAGAACACGTCGCCTTTCAACAGGAAGTCGTGATCGGCTTCGAGTGCCTCGAGTGCTTCGCGCAGCGAGCCGCAGACGGTCGGAACTTCGGCGAGCTCGGCCGGCGGCAAGTCATAGAGGTTCTTGTCCATGGCTTCGCCCGGGTGGATCTTGTTCTCGATCCCGTCGAGGCCCGCCATCAGTAGCGCGGAGAATGCGAGATACGGGTTGGCCAGCGCATCGGGGAACCGGAACTCCACACGCTTCGCCTTTTCGCCCGCACCGTAAGGGATGCGGCACGATGCCGAACGGTTGCGGGCCGAATAGGCGAGCAGGACCGGCGCTTCGAAACCCGGGACCAGACGCTTGTAGCTGTTGGTGGTCGCATTGGTGAAGGCGTTCACGGCTTTCGCATGTTTGATCACGCCGCCGATGTAAAACAGGCAGTTTTCCGAAAGACCGGCATATTCATTGCCGGCAAAGGTCGGCTTGCCGTCTTTCCAGATCGACATGTGGCTATGCATGCCGCTGCCATTATCTGCCTTGATCGGCTTCGGCATGAACGTCGCGGTCTTGCCGTAGGCATGGGCGACCTGCTGCACGACATATTTGTAGACCTGCACCTGATCGGCAGCGGTCGTTAGCGAGGAATAGGTGATGCCGAGTTCGTGCTGGGCAGCGGCCACCTCGTGGTGGTGCTTGTCCATGTTGAGACCCATTTCGAGCATGGTCGAAACCATCTCTGCGCGGATATCGACAGCGCTATCAACCGGCGCGACGGGGAAATAGCCGCCTTTTGCGCGCGGACGGTGGGCCATGTTGCCCATCTCGTATTCCTTGCCGGTGTTGGTCGGCAATTCGATGTCGTCGATGGCATAGCCCGATCCGGCATAGCCGTCTTCAAAGCGGACATCGTCGAACATGAAGAACTCAGGCTCCGGCCCGACATAGACGGTGTCGCCAATGCCGGTCGAGGCGAGGTAGGCTTCTGCGCGTTTCGCGGTAGAGCGCGGGTCGCGGGAATACAGCTGGCCATCGGACGGCTCGACGATGTTGCAGAAAATCGACAGCATCGGGGTCGCGCTGAATGGATCGACGTAAACCGAATCCATGTCAGGCTTCAGGATCATGTCGGATTCGTTGATCGCTTTCCAACCCTCGATCGAGGAGCCGTCGAACATCAGGCCGTCTTCCAGCGCGTCTTCGTCCATGACCCCTGCGGCCATGGTCAGGTGCTGCCATTTGCCCTTTGGATCGGTGAAACGCAGATCGACCCATTCGATCTCTTCATCCTTGATGCGTTTAAGGACGTCTTTGGTGCTAGCCATGTTGGTATTCTCCAGCTGATAGTTCGAGAGGTGTGCCCGCCATTATGACGGGCGAGAGCGGGATTGGTTCAATTCGGACGCTAGATCGCGTCATCGTTGGTTTCGCCGGTGCGAATGCGCAGCGCGGTTTCGATCGGGCTGACGAAAATCTTGCCATCGCCGATCCGCCCGGTCTGGGCCGCTGCGGCGACCGCTTCGACGACGCGGTCGGCCTGATCGTCGGCGACGACCACTTCGAGCTTAACCTTCGGAAGAAAATCGACGACGTATTCCGCACCGCGATACAGTTCCGTGTGCCCTTTTTGCCGGCCAAAGCCGCGCGCTTCCGTGACGGTGATGCCGGATACGCCAATCTCGTGCAGCGCCTCCTTCACCTCGTCGAGTTTGAAGGGTTTGATGATCGCTTCGATCTTCTTCACGTGCGTGGTTTCCCCCGAATGGTTTGTTTTGGCCTTATCCAAAGCGAGAATCGTGCCAAACACTGCGCAATACTGGCGTAGCCGATCCCCGCGCAGGCGCAAGGGTGTTGCGGGACAGGGGGCCAAAGGTGCTGATTTCAGGCGTCGCTGTGGCACTGCCTAAGAGACAATCTGCCCATGCCCAATTTTTGGGCAATGACAGCCGTCTCATTGGTTAACGCGCAAGGTTCAATCCGGAGGTTTCGGGCAACCCGCACATGATGTTGAGGTTCTGGATAGCAGCGCCGCTCGCCCCCTTGCCCAGATTGTCGAGCAGCGCGACCAGCCGCGCCTGTTCGCCGTCGCGCGATGCAAACACGAACAGCTCCATCCCGTCCCACGCCTTTGCCCCTTCGCGCAGTAAAAGCTCTGACAGCAGATCACCGCCCGGGTTCACGCGGACGACTTCGCTGCTTTCGTAAAAGCCGGTCAATTGGCTTTCGAGAAAAGCAGCCGAAGCGGCAGCCGGCATCGCGCCCAAAGGCAGCGGCACATCAACCATCATCCCGCGATGCGCGGCGATAACACTGGGGGAGAAGACAGGCGCATATTTCAGCCCTGCGACCCGCTGCATTTCAGGCAGATGTTTGTGCCCCAGGCCAAGGCCATAGGTGCGGAAAGCCAGATCATCCTCGCCCGCGAACCGATCTATCAGGGCATTGCCGCCGCCCGAATATCCGCTGACAGCGTTAACGGTGTAGGGCCAGTCGGCCGGCAGAACGCCCGATTTAACCAGCGGCGCGATCAGTGACAGGAAACCGGTGGGATAGCATCCGGGATTGGAGACGAATTGCGCATCGGCGATCCGGTCCCGCCCGGTCAATTCGGGAAAGCCATAAGTCCAGCCGGGCGCAGTGCGGTGCGCGGAAGAGGCGTCGATAAAACGGGTGCCGGTGCCCTCTGCCAGCGCGACTGCTTCGCGTGCAGCGTCATCGGGTAGGCACAGAATGGCGATATCGGCATCGGTGAGTGCGGTTTTGCGCGCCTCTGCGTCCTTGCGCTTTGAATCGTCCAATACGATTAGGTCAAATTCGCTGCGGCCATTGAGCCGGTCACGGATTTCAAGGCCGGTCGTGCCGGCTGCTCCGTCTATGAAAATGCGCGTTGTCATGGGGCGGTCTTAAGCGCTTTGGCCCCGCTTTCAATCGATAACCTGATGCGACCGGCAATAGCCGCTGGGGCCGTCCGGTCCGGCGCAGCCCCATACCCAGTCCCCGGCGCGGTCAAGCACTTCGAATCGTGTTCCCGCGGGCAGGGTGTGCATGATTTCGCTATCATCGCGCGCGGCCAGATACAGGTCCGCGCCGCCGTCCGCGATTTCGTGGATATGCGGCACGACATAGTGCGCCGCCAGATGGGTCGAGGCGAGCGCGATGTGGGCAAGATCGCCGCGAAGGGGCAGGGTGCCCGGCGCAGGTTTGGCGACCGGACCTTTCAGCCCGAGAATGCCGTCTGGCACGCTGTAATCGCCCTCTTGCACGCTGGTGCCGTTCATTCAGCCAAACCTTCTTGCCCCGCCGCTGTCACCGCTCTGACCCCGATAGGCCGCGCGGTGACTGCACAATCCAGCGCGCTTAGCCGCAAGCATTTGCGCGGGCAAGTATGGGGCGACAGGGCATTCTCGGGCACTCAATTGACCCTAACTGCCAAAACGGTTTTTGAGCATGTGCCAGCTTGCGCGAAGGCCGTATGCAGCGCCGCCTTTGGCGCGGCCCGGTTTTGCATAGGGGCGCCATGCGAAGGTGTCGAAATGCACCCAGTCAATGTCATCGCCGACAAACCGGTCGAGGAACAGGCCCGCGACGCTTGCCCCGGCATAGGGGTTGGTCTGCGCGTTGGAGATATCGGCGATGTCGGAATTGAGGTATTCGCGGTACGCCTCTGGCAGCGGGAGCCGCCACGGTTCGTCATCATTGGCTTTGCCCGCGTCGATCAGCGCCTGCGCGGTTTCATCGCGGCGCGCCATCATCGCCGCGTAATTCGGGCCGAGCGCAACGCGCGCCGCACCGGTCAGCGTGGCGAAATCGATGATCAATTCGGGATTTTCCTCGCTCGCACGGGTCAGCGCGTCGCCAAGGATTAAACGCCCTTCGGCATCGGTGTTGTGGATTTCGACTGACAGCCCCTTACGGCTGTCCAGCACATCGCCGGGGCGAAAGGCATTGCCCGCAATCGCGTTTTCAACCGCCGGGACGAGCAGGTGCAGGCGCACTTTTAGCCCGGCATTCATGATCAGTCCGGCGAGCGCGATGGCATGGGCAGACCCGCCCATATCTTTCTTCATCAGGCGCATTCCCGATGTCGGCTTTACGTCCAGCCCACCGGAATCGAAGCACACGCCTTTTCCGACGATCGCCAGCACCGGATCGCTTTCACTGCCCCATGTCAGGTGCATGATGCGCGGGGCATGATGGCGCGCGGCGGCGCGGCCCACGGCGTGGACCATCGGATACCCTTGTTCCAGCGCATCCCCCTTCGCCACGTTAAGCGTGCCGCCATACGCCTTGGCGAGCTTTTCACATTCTGCTTCCAAAGCGGCCGGGCCCATATCCTCGGCAGGGGTGTTGACGAGATCGCGCACCAGCATTTCCGCTTCCGCTTCCGCGACGGCGGCATCAATTCGTCCCGGCTGGCCGGTCAGCAGGATGCGCGGTCCCTGCGCGCCATCGTCATCCTTGTACCGGGTGAACCGGTATTGCGCGGTCAGCCAGCCGAACATCGCCGGACCAGCGCCCGTCTCCGCCGCTTCGCCGGCGAGGCGGTAAGTGCCCTCCGGTAAGTCTTCGGCAAGTTTGGCGAGGCACCAGCTGGAAAGCTCTTTCGGATCGGCGACGCTGCCGACTGCAAAATACCCATCGCCATCGGGCACAATGCCCACCTGATAACCGCTTCCATCGAATTTTTGCGCGGTGAGGCTGGCGCGCTGGCCTGCCGAGAGCGATTTGGCGAATTCGTCATACCCCTCCTTGTTCACGAGGTGGATGGCAACGGCATCTTGGCCGCGATCGGGCTGGATCAGGTCTTTGATATCGGTCATACTCTCCCAAGTAGTGACGGCGCGGCGCATGTCACGCGGAGATTTTACGGCGAAAGGGCTGGATAATGCGGAACGGTTTGATCGGAGGCGCGGCACTGGCGGCTCTGACAGCTTTGGCGGCGTGCTCCTCTCCCGAAGAGATGGGCGAGGATGTCGGTGTCGCAATTGCCGAAACCGCCTCCATCGCCAGCGCCAGCGCGCAGGCAGTGCCGGACGCGCCAAAGCCGGTGGCCGAAGGCGCGTTCCGGTTCGAAGATACAGAAGAGGAGGGCGGTGCCCAGCGCAGGTTCCTGTATACATGGCCCAAACAGGTCGCGGCGATCCCTGCTTTGGCCGAAGTGCTGGAGGAAGAGCGCACCGCGCAGCTTACCGAACAGCAGGAATTGTGGGCCGATATGGGCGCATCCTGCCCGCCCGATTCGGCATCGTGCCGCACCGCCACATACGAAGCGGAATGGAGCGTGGTGGCCGACACTGACCGGTTTCTGAGCCTTTCCAGTTCGATCTACACCTATACCGGCGGGGCGCATGGCAATTTCGGGCGCGGTTCAATCATCTGGGACCGGGAGGCGGGCCGGTCCATCGACCCTGTGCAGTTCTTTACCTCCCCCGCCGCGCTTGACGATGCAATCGGGGACCGGGCCTGCGCGATGCTGAATAAGGAGCGCGAGGAACGGCGCGGAGAGCCGGTGCCTGTGGTCGCAACCGATTGGCCCAACCAATGCGTCGATATTGCCGAAGCGGTGATTTTCCTCGGTTCCTCCAGCGGCGCCAAATTCGACCGCATCGGCGTTTATTACGGCCCCTATGTCGCAGGCCCGTATGCAGAGGGGGATTACGAGCTGACCCTGCCTGTGTCCGCCGCCATTCTGGAGGCAGTGGAACCCGCCTACCGCGATGCTTTTGCGCCAGCAAAGTAGAAATTGGCGGCAACCCGCGCTACATAACCCGGATGACCGAATATCAACTCGTAGAGAGCACCGACACCGTCTACCGCGACGGCACGATCAAGCTGCACACCGAAGAAGGCTTCGAAGGGATGCGGAAAGCCGGACGGCTGGCTGCAACCATCCTTGATGAAGTTGCCGATCTGGTGGTGCCCGGCGTCACGACTGCGCAGATCGATGACCGCGTGCGTGAAATGACGCTGGATGCAGGCGCGGTTCCCGCGACGCTCGGCTACCGCGGCTATGCGCATTCCAGCTGCATCTCGATCAACCACGTGATCTGCCACGGCATCCCATCGGACAAGGTGCTGAAAGAGGGCGACATCCTGAATGTGGATGTCACTCCGCTGTTGGATGGCTGGCACGGCGATACGAGCCGCATGTATTTTGCAGGCGAACCATCGATCAAGGCAAAGCGGCTGGTCGATGTCACCTATGACTGCCTGATGCTGGGCATCGAAGCGGCGGGCAAACCCGGCGCGCGGCTGGGCGATATCGGCGCCGCGATTGAGGCGCATGCCAAACAGTTCCGTTACGGCGTGGTGCGCGAATTTTGCGGCCATGGTCTGGGCCGGTTGTTCCACGATGCACCCGAAGTGGTCCACGCGGCGAAAGCGGGCACAGGGCCGGAGCTGAAACCCGGCATGTTTTTCACAATCGAGCCGATGATCAACCTCGGCAAGCCATGGGCGAAAGTGCTGGGCGACGGCTGGACGGCGGTAACCCGCGACAAATCGCTATCCGCGCAGTTTGAACATTCGCTCGCAATCACGGATGACGGCGTGGAGATTTTCACCAAAAGCCCGACGGGACGCGACAAGCCGCCTTATTAAAGCGGCAGGAAAAACGCGGCCAAAACCGCCACCATCACTGCAATAACTGCCACCGAGAACACCAGCATCGCTTTGGTTTCGGGCGTCAGGCGGCCGATGGTGATCATCTCGTAACTCAGCGCGATCAGGATCGTGATCGGCAATTGCACCCCAATGGCGACTGGATCGGGTAGGCCCATCACTTGCACAATACGGGCATAGGCGGGGGTCATCAGCGCCAGCGTTCCGATCAGCATGGCCTGCCGGTGCGCGTGGATGCGGCGCTGTCTGGCGAAATGCAGCGCGGCAAAATAGAGCGGGATGAACGTCACAAATGCCGCGATGTTGACCACTGTCACTTCGAACCGGCCAAGCTCTGCGCCAATGTTCCAAGAGATAATCACGCCCGAAACCAGCATCGCCCCGACCAGTGCGATGGATGCACGGCCCAGCTGCTTATGCAGGCCAAACTTTTTCCATGCGGCGAGAGAGGCCTGGTTCGCAAACAGCGCCAGCCATGTGAGCATCGTCGCCGCATGAAAGATCACCAACGGCGTGTATCGCTCCTGCGTTTCCGGTTGCATCAGCGCCTTCGCGCCAAACGCTATCACTGTGAACAGCAGCAGCATATTCCCGATCCGCCGCAATCTGATATTTGCGGCGATCTGATCTTCGGGTTTTAACACTTGTCCTCTACCCCTGCTTGCTGGACCCAGCACTGCAACGAGCGGCAAGAAAGCTTTATCCCTGCGACCCATGAAATATTTGCTTTCTGGATCCAAAAATCAGGAGTAAATCGCGGGCGTTGTGGTGAGTCGCCGCAACGCGTGGGCGTCCGCATTTTTGTACGCCCGGAACAGTCAAAGATGGCTACAACGATAAACGAGTTTCGGGAGGGAAATCCCGAACTCAGACTACGGGCCGGCGAATTGCTCGCCCGCTATCCCCACCTAGAGCTTCGCGAATTGCACGAATTGCAGGTGTTCTACACCACGGCGCCGGCGATCGACACGGCCTTGCTGACCTGCGATCCCATGCTGATCCCGAAGATCGTGCAGTTTCAGGCCGAACAACGCGGCATGCTCAAACGTCAGACTCAGCTTGGCGCTCTGGTCACGATCACCGTCTTGTACGGTTTTTCGCTCATCTATGCGATCTGCGCCGCCGTGACTTAAACGTCCCTGGCAGCCCTGATTGCGGCGCCTGCGGCAAATGGCGCGATGGCCACCAGCCCCAGACTTATAGCAGCAACGAAGCCGAGGCTTGCTTGATCCCCGCGAGCGAGCGCGCCCGCTCCGAAAATCAGGATGGGCAGGGCGAGGGGGATGAGGAGCAGGCCCGATAGGGCTGCGCCTGCGCGCAGGCTCGCGGTTAGGGCTGCGATCATTAGCCCAATAGCTGCGAGGCCCGGCGTGCCAGCCAGCAGCCCCAGAATCAGCAGGTGCAGCGTCGGTCCGTCGAGCGCGAGCAACGCAGCGGCGGGAAAAGCCGCAAGGATCAGCGGCGGGCCAAAACTGAGCCAATGCGCCAGCAGCCGCACCGCCATCATCACTTCTTCGGTCAGGCCGCGCAGTTTCAGCTGATCGAACACGCCCAGCTCTATGTCCTGCGCCACCAGTTTTTCCAGCGGCAGGATTGCGGCGAGCAGAGCGGCGATCCACACGATGCCGCCTCCGGTCCGGCCCAGCAGCTCTGTATCCGGCCCCACGGCAAAGGGATACAGCATCGCCACCGCGACAAAGAACACGACCGGCAACGCTGCGCCTCCGCCCGCGAAGGGGAAGAATTTGCCAAGATCGCGTTTAAGCAGCGCGCCGATCATGGTGTCTCGCTTTCGCTAGCGGGCGCGTAATCCTCGATTGCCAGTGTGCGCAGCCCCTTGATCGCCAGTGGCTGGTGTGAGGCGATCAGCGCGATGCCGCCGCCGCTGACATGCAGTGCAATCAGCGCGGTGACCTGATCGATCGCCGCCGCATCCAGCCCGCTTAAAGGTTCATCGAGCAGCCAGATCGGGACATTGCGGCACAGCAGCGCGGCGAGGCCTGCACGTTTCCTTTGCCCGGTCGAAAGATAGCGAACCGGCACGTCCATCAGCGGCTCCAGCCCCATGACCAGGCGCGCCCCCGCAGGATCGCCGCAGCCATCGACCCGCTCCCAAAAGCGAAGCGCCTTTCCAAGCGGCTGGTCGGGATCGAGCGCGGTGCGTTCATCCAGCAGGCCAGTTGCGCCTTCGCAGTGTATTTCGCCGGCATAGGGCGTGGTCAAACCGGCCAACGCGCGGATCAGCGTGGTCTTGCCCGTCCCGTTCGCGCCGGTCACATGCAGCGCCTCGCCCGAACTCAAAGCAAAGGACAGGCCGCGAAAAAGCAGCCGGTCACCGCGGCGACACGCCAGTTTGTTTGCCGAAATTGAAATTTTGCCAGAACTTTGCATGCAATCATGCGTTAGGCAAAAGCACCGCCTGTCACAACAACGCTTAAAGGAAAGCTCTCCGATGGTTAAGGTTCACGAACTCGACGAAAAAGAGCGCGAAACCCTGCTCGCTGATCGCCCCGACTGGGAGCTGACGCGCGAGGGCAAGGCGATCCAGCGCACCTTCCAATTTGGCGATTTCTCCGAAGCATGGGGCTTTATGAGCCGCGTAGCGCTGCTCGCCGATTCCCATGACCATCACCCCGAATGGTTCAACGTCTATGCCAAGGTCGAGATAACATTGACCACGCACGACGCCGGAACCGATGGCGGATTGTCTCAGCGCGATGCCAAGCTGGCGCGCGCAATTGACGAGATCGCAGTGTAACTATTTACCGAGCAGCGATGCTGCATTGCGCTGTTGTTTGCGGATTCGGCCGGGCATCCAGCGTTTGGTGAAATTCAGCTGGCGCGCGGTCTTGCCGACGAGATAATGCAGGCCGTCGCCGTGGACGGCGTTCCAGATCGTTTCCGCGACTTCTTCGACCGGGGTGATTTCCAGACCTGCTGCGCGCACACGCTTGCGCACCGGCTCGTTCGAGTGGCGATTGCCGGTGCCGTCCAGCAGCGGTGTCTCGATAAAGCTGGGGCAGATTGAACAGACCTTGATTTCTTCGGGTGCCCATTCCGCGTCCAGACTTTCCGCGATGCCGCGCACTGCAAACTTGGTCGCGCTGTAAACGCTCATCCCGCTGCCGCCGGTGATCCCGGCTGCGCTGGCGATATTGACGAGGCAGGATCCCGGCGCGGTTTTTTGCAGGTAGGGATAGACCGCCTGCGCGCCGTAAAGCACCCCGCGAAGGTTGATGTCGAGGCAGCGGTCAATTTCGTCGGTTTCCAGTTCCGCCAGCGGCCCGCCGGTTCCGATCCCGGCATTGTTGACCATCACGTCAATGCGCCCGCCCGCAGCGGTGGCAAACGCCTCCAGCGCAACGTCCCACGCCGCCCGGTCGCGCACGTCGAGTTTGTGCGCGTATTTGTACCCGCCTTCGATCAGGCCGAGCGTGTCTTCCATGCCCGCATTATTAACGTCGGCAATGCCAACGAACCATCCGCGTTCCGCGAAATAGCGCGCGGTTGCGCGCCCGATGCCCGATGCGCCGCCGGTTATGAAAATGCTGCGGCGCGGCTCGCCTGCCTGATCCTGTGCGCTCATATGATCCCTCTCCTCAATTGCTATTTGCAACCGGTTTAGGGAGGGCTGCGCGGTTTGTCATTCCCCCAGAGCGGTTTTCAGACCCTTTACGTGAGCGGCGCCTTCCACAATTTCGACCGTCGCAGGCTCCAGCACCTCGCCCAAAGGCTCGGCCCGCCCGCCCAGTGTTTCGCTAAGGAAATTTTCGGTCACGGCAAAGAACGAGATTGAGTTGGCAGGCTTGGCAAAGCCGTGCCCTTCGTCAGGGTAGAGCACATAAGTCACGGGGATGCCTGCATCCTTCATCGCGCCGACGATCTGGTCGCTTTCCGATTGCTTGACGCGCGGATCGTTTGCGCCCTGGCCGATCAGCAGCGGTTTGGTGATGGCATCCGCTTTATGAAGCGGGCTGGCGGCCTTGAGAAGCGCAAGTCCCTCTTCGGTTTCGGGATTGCCCATGCGCTCGTGAAAAATCTTCACCATCGGCGCCCAGTACGGCGGGATAGTGCCGAGCAGCGTTTCGAGGTTGGACGGGCCAACAATATCGACCCCGCATGCAAACACGTCCGGCGTAAAGGCGAGGCCCGCCAGCGTCGCGTATCCGCCGTAAGACCCGCCCATGATCGCCACCTTGTCTTCGATAGCGATACCCTCCGACACAGCCCAGCGGACCGCATCGATCAGGTCGTCATGCATGGCGAGGCCCCACTGCTTGTTGCCCGCGTTGATGAAGCCTTTGCCAAAGCCGGTCGATCCGCGGAAATTGACAGACAGCACCGCATAACCGCGATTGGCGAGCATCTGGTGGGTCGAATTAAAGCCATAGGTATCGCGCGCCCACGGCCCGCCATGGACCAGAAGGACCATCGGAACGGGCGCGGCTGGCCGCCCCGTGCCGTCCGCATCGCTGCCCGCTGGCAGGGTGAGATACGATGGCAGGGTCAGCCCGTCGCGTGCCGTAATCTCAACCGGGTGCATGGGCTGGAGCGGTGCGCCGTCCAGTTCGGGGCGGGAGACATAGAACGGCGTCAACGTGCCGACATCGCGGTCATAGATGTGCGTCGCAATCGGTGCGCCCAGCGGATCGTTCCACACGATCCAGATGCGGTCATCATCGGTGCGGCTCATGACGCCGTATTCGCCTTCAAACTGGGTGCGCAGCCAGTCGAGCGAGGCTTTCAGATCGTCGTCGAGCGCGGTCCATTCGGTCTTAAGGTAATTGGCCGAATACGCCAATATCTCGCCTGTCTGCTGGTGGCGGATCGTGCCTCCGATATCGGCCTTGTCATTCTCCGCAATAAGGGAGCGTTTCCCGCTGGCCGTGTCCTGCGCATACAGCGCAGCGGTGTCGCGGTCACGGCTGTCGAGCCAGTACAGGATCGAGCCATCGGTGGTGTAGCCCGCGGGCGCAGTGGTGAGCGAATCTTCCATCGCCGTGCTTTCGAACGGCTCATCCTCGACAGCGCCATCGGCAAAGCGGAAATAGTCGGTCCCGCCCGCGTCATTCTGCGCCATCGCCATGCGCAGCGTCAGCGTGTCGTCGGCCATGAACCCGGCATAGGTGTTGTTTTCATAAACCAGCGTGAGATCGCCGGTGTTGAGGTCGAGCAGGTGAACATCGTGCCATTGCGGATCGCGGTTGTTGAGGCCGACCAGCACCTTGTCCTTGTGCGTTTCAGATCCGCCAACAACATCCACCCGCGTATTCTCGAACGGGGTGAGGCAAGTCTCCGCTCCGGTCGCCATATCGATCCGGTAAAGCAGGAAGTTTTCATCCCCGCCCTTGTCCTGGATATACCCTACGCTCTTGCCATCGGGCGCCCAGAAATGGTCGCGGATCGGTCGGTCGGTGGAGTTTGTAATCGCCTTTGCATCATCGGGATTTGCGCGCGGAGCAATCCAGATGTTGAGCGTACCGTCCAGCGGTGCGAGCCAGCTAAGCCAAGTGCCATCGGGGCTGATCTTTCCCTGAGCGCGCGTCGGATTGCCGAACAGGTGCTCACGCGGGATCAGCGGGAATTGGTCGATAGCGGTATTGG
The DNA here is from genome assembly GCF_042854385.1 of Erythrobacter sp. MTPC3. Classification (NCBI taxonomy): domain Bacteria; kingdom Pseudomonadati; phylum Pseudomonadota; class Alphaproteobacteria; order Sphingomonadales; family Erythrobacteraceae; genus Erythrobacter; species Erythrobacter sp. MTPC3. The sequence goes on along the minus strand of NZ_BTGP01000006.1, from coordinate 88,978 downwards.
CAGCGGTCATGGTGTCTCCCTTGGGTAAGGGTGACAGCTAAGGTCGCGGCGCAGAAATGCAATCGGGCGGCGTTTGAGAAGGGGGTTGGGTACCGCTTCGGCCGCGGACGTGCGGACACACGCGAGTGCCGACTTCTTCCGCTCCCTTAACCCGCTTCGCCTTCTATCCGGTCCTCAGCTGCATCTTCCTCGAATTCTTCCTGAACCTCATCTGCTTCGCGTTCATTTTCCGCGTCAGGACCATCGATTTCTTCGTTGCGCTGTTCTGCCGCAGCTGGGTTGAGGCACAACTGCGCGATGACAGGGCGGTGGTCCGAACCGACCGGCTGGCCCACATCCATGCTCTTGAGCAGAAATTCCCGCGTTACAAACAGATGGTCTAGCGGCCAGCCAAGCCACGTTTTATCAGCCGGGAATGTCGCATAGGTTCCGCGTCCGATGCGCGGATCAAGGAAACTGCCGATTTCTCGAAACAGTACGGTGGTGTCGGACCAGGCCACATCGTTGAAATCACCGATCGCCAGCACCGGCATGTCCAGTTCTCTTGACCTATCGGCAGCAGCGATGATTTCCGCATCCCGCTCCTCGGTGTCCTGATCTGGAACCGGGGGGCGCGGATGAAGCCCGATGACCCGGAATTCATCATCGCCCGCCATGAGCGTTGCGAAAATCGACGGCGTATCTTTCTGCGCCAGATCCTGGATCGATGCGTCGGTCATGGGCAGGCGGGTTGCGAACATCAGTCCGTATTTGTTGTCCAGCGGACGATGCAGCTGACCGGTATAGCCCGACATGACGGGAGCCATGGCATTGGCCCACGCTTCATCTGTTTCCATGAGAAAGAGGATGTCGGGATCAACATCGCGGATCAATTCTACCGTGCGCTGATAATCGCGGTTGTCTTGCAACACGTTCAGCGTGAGCACCGTGAAGCACCCGTTTTCTTCGCCGGGCCGTGTGTTTGCAACCTCGACACCTGCGACCGGTGTGTAGGGATAGACCCTGTATATTTGCCACACGCCCAGACCCGCCAGAATCAGCGGCAGCCAAGGGCGCCAGCCACGGTCGAAGAACCAGAGGCCAATCGCCGCAAGGATCGTCACGATCAGGATTTGAACTCTCGGGAAATCCCAGATCCGCACCCACCATTGATTGAGATCGGTCGTGCTGAGAAGAGTTCCGGCAATCAAGCAGATAGCGATTAAACGCAGGAGCCAGAGCCCTGCCGATTTCCATGGAAATTTCATCGAGTTATCCGTTTGGCCTTGTGACATTCGTAAGCAGCTAGCCGCTTTTCATCCTTTAAGCGAGACACCTTAAACGCAGACGAAATCGTAAAGGGCCAATGACATGTGGAAACGCCTGTTTTCGCACCAACTGACCGCCGTTCAATCCGTCAGAACGGGTAAATTTACTTGATGCCGGTAACTCAAAAACCCCACACCTTCGATTTCCTACACCTTGCTAATCGGCTAGCGCGGCGACAGCTCTTTCAAATCGTCGATCCCCGTCTTTTGCCGTCTCGGCTGCCGATGCGCGCGCGTTCTGTGTTGGACAAGTGTCACCCGTGTCCTACACCGCGTAATCCATCTAAATCAGCGGTTTAACCCTGTAGGCACCGCATGACATGTTGGAGAATGTGTCACCCGTTTCCCATGCGCCCCTAGAGCGCCGGGTTCGCATAATAATGCCACGTGAACACCGCCATTGCGCCCCGGTGCGGTGACCATTGCTCGCCAATCTCTCGCAGTTCTTTTTCCTTGGGCCGCTCGTCCAGTTCCAGCAGGCGCTTTACCCCCTCCTGCACGGCGAGGTCGCCTGCGGGCCAGATATCGCTGCGGCCCTCGGCGAACAGCAGGTAGATCTCTGCCGACCAGCGCCCGACGCCTTTGATCCGGGTCAGTTCCTCGATGGCGGCTTCGTCGCCCTCGGGCAGCGCTTCGAAGTTGACCTCGCCCGCTTCCACCAATTCGCACAGGCTGCGGGCATAGCCCTGTTTCTGGCGCGACAATCCGCAGGCGCGCAGCGTGTCGAAATCCCGTTCCAGCAGGCAGCCGGGCGTGAAATCAGCGCCCAGCTCCGCCTCCAGCTTGTTCCACATAGAGCTTGCCGCGGCGACGGAGACTTGCTGGCCGACGATTGTCCTCAGCAAAGTCTTATACCCCCGGTCCCGCTGGCGCGGCTCGGGATAGCCGACGCGCTGCAATTCCGCCGCGAGCCGGTCATCCTCATCCGCCAGAGCGTCCAGCCCGTAATTAATCTGCTGTGCTGTCAGGCCCACTCTTACTTTCCCTAGCTTGCGAGGCTGAATTCTTGTCTTATCTGCCGGAACGCCCTAGCAGCGCGGCTGTTTTACCGATAGCGCGCATTCTTGCGTTCAATGCCAATCCAAAGAGGAAGCGTACCCTATGCCAAAGCTCGTCGTCACCAGCCGTGAAGGTGAAACCAGCGAAATCGAGGTCGAAGACGGCCTGACCGTGATGGAAGCCATTCGCGACAATGGTTTTGACGAACTCTTGGCGCTGTGCGGTGGATGCTGTTCCTGCGCGACGTGCCACATCCACGTGACAGGCGGCGCAACGGACAAGCTGCCGGCCATGAGCGAAGATGAGGACGATCTGTTGGAATCCTCCGAGCACCGCACCGAAAATTCGCGCCTGTCGTGCCAGATCCCGCTGACGCCGGAACTCGACGGGCTTAAGGTGACTATCGCGCCGGAAGATTAATGTTGATTGCGGGACGTTGGGCAGCAGCCTAATTCCCACGCTATGAACATTACTCAACCTGTCGGCGATACACTCGCCCTGATCGGAAATACGCCGCTGGTCCGCCTTTCCGGGCCAAGCGAGGCGGCTGGCTGCGACATCTGGGGCAAGTGCGAATTTGCCAATCCGGGTTCATCGGTAAAGGACCGCGCGGCGCTTTACATGATCCGCGATGCCGAAGAACGCGGCGAATTGCAGCCCGGCGGCACCGTGATCGAGGGTACGGCGGGCAACACCGGTATCGGGATTGCGCTGGTCGCCAACGCGCTCGGTTACAAGACGGTCATCGTCATGCCGGACAACCAGTCGAAAGAGAAAATGGACACGCTGCGGGCATTGGGCGCGCGGCTGGTCCTTGTTCCGCCGACCAAATATGCCGACCCTGCGCATTTCCAGCACGTCTCGCGCCGCATGGCCGAGGAGACTGAGGGCGCGATCTGGGCCGGGCAGTTCGATAACGTCGCCAATCGCAAGGCTCATATCGAGGGCACGGCGCAGGAATTGTGGGAGCAGACCCGCGGCAAGATAGACGGCTTCACCTGCGCGGCAGGCACGGGCGGAACCATCGCCGGTGTGGGCATGGGGCTGAAAGAAAAGAATGAAGATGTTCGCATCGCTCTAACCGATCCGCACGGGGCGGCGCTTTACAATTACTACGCCCACGGCGAATTGAAGGGCGAGGGATCTTCGGTCGCTGAAGGGATCGGACAGGGCCGCATCACCGCCAATCTCGAAGGCGCGCCGATTGATACGCAGTTCCGCATTTCCGATGAGGAAGGCATGATCTGGGTCGAGCGGCTGCTGCGCGAAGAGGGCCTTTGCCTCGGCCTGTCCTCAGGCATAAATGTCGCAGGCGCGATTGCGCTGGGCAAGCAATTGGCCGCCGAAGGGCGCGATAATCCGCAGGTTGCGACAATCCTGTGCGACACAGGTTTCCGCTACCTGTCGACGCTCTACAACGCCGAGTGGTTAGCGGCGAAGGGTCTGCCGGTGTTCGATTGGCTGGCGCAAGGCGATAGCGCCTGATAGTCTGACACGCATGGCAAGACGCAAACTTTTCGGCGTGATCGAGAGCGACGGCACTGGTGCCCCCGGCACAGGTAGGGCTCCCGAAAACGCACCGCTTGGCGGGACGCGGGCGGAAGCGTTGCAGCGGCTTCAGGTCGGGCTGTTCGGCATCTTTGCGATGATGCTGCTGGTCGGTCTGGCAAGCATCATCGGCAGTCAGGCCGAATTGACCGAGGCGGAGGCCGTGCCTGATGCCGCGCCGACAACCGAACCGACAGAAGCTGCGCCGCAGCGCGATCCTCTGGTCGATGCAGGCGTCGTGCCCGACATTCCGACCGAGCCTTCGCCAACGCCGCAGCCAGCGCCCACGAGTGATGCGGGAACCGGGTTGCAACTGCCCCCAGAGCGACCAGCAAGCCCCGCCGATGTCGAACCTTCGCGCTAGCGCGCTGGCCATAGCGGCCGCGCTGCTCGCTCTTCCCGGTTGCAACGGTCCTGCGGCAGAAGCGGAGACGGCTGATCCGGCTGCTGCGACCGAGACAGCAAAACCTTCGCTGGGCGTCATGTCCAGCCTGCCGCTTTACTGGCCGCTCGGCGCGAGTTTCACGCAAATCACCTCGGGCACGGCGGATACTCCATGGCAGCGGGAGGTGCTGGAACAGCGATACGATCTGGTCCCGCTCGATACGCTGACACCGATTGCCGCCCTGTCGCCTGACGAACCGGATACGGACCCGCTCGCGAACCTCGACCAGATTGCGATCGTCCAGCCGCGCGGTCTTGCGCCGGCCGACAATGCCGCGCTCGATGCATGGGTGCGCGGCGGCGGGCAATTGCTGCTGGTGCTCGACCCTGCGCTCACCGCCGAATACGACCTTCCGCTTGGCGATCCGCAAAGACCGGTCGCGACCGCCCTGATCGTCCCTGTGGTTGCGCGTTGGGGATTGGCGATGAGCTTCACCGTGCAGGATACGTTTGCACAAGGCGTACGCGAAGTTCCATTGGGCGAGGGTGCGATAACCATCATGCAGGGCGGCGATTTGACCGTGACCGATGCAGCTGCTGCCGACTGCGAGATTATCGCAGGAAATGCCGTGGCCAAATGCGCAGTGGGCGACGGGCAGGTAACGCTGGTGGCCGATGCCGCTGTGTTCGAGCATCCCGAGCTCGCCGGGCAAAACGGCGAGATTATTCATGCACTTCTCGGCTTTGCATTCGACTGAGGCGCTGCTGGGGAAAATACGGGATCGGGCGGCCGCTGCGCGACTCCGGGCTGGGAATCGAGCCGAATTTCGCAGGATTTGAGGGGATTGCCGCGGTTTCCTACGGGAAAGTGCGGGAAGAGGCGGGTTTTTGCGGGTGTATTAAGCATACTGATTATCCAAAGAAACCTATATAAATCAGATACTTTCCGTTTAATCCCTATATTTCCCGCAAAAAGCCCTTTCATCATACTGTGATCCCCGATATTACCGTGTTCTATCAAACATAGCTGTTTGCCCCGCGTCGTCCGTCTGGTTCGCCGCGCTGCCTCCGTTTGCGCGGGGGTGGTGATGGGGAAGCTGTGTTTGCCGCAATCGGCCTTTCACAGGGGTGGGCCGACCGGGGAGAAAGGGAGTTGGGAGCCGTGTCTGCGCTCGGGACATATAGCGGAAAAGCCTATTCGCCTGCGGGCGATAAGGGTCGCTTTGTCCTGCCGCCAGCCTTTCGCAAAGCGGTCAAGGATAGCTCCGGCGGCAGCAAAACACTGTGCCTTGCCGCTCACGAAAAATTCGACTGCCTGATCGGGTTCGGCCTGTCGCGCATTGATGAGCTGCACAAACAGCTCGACCGCGAAGAAGAGCGCGCGACCCGTATGAACCTGACCGAGTTCGACCGCGATATCCGCGCCCAGCAATTGTTCGGTTTTGAACAGCTGCCCTTTGATGACAGCGGGCGTTTCGTCATGCCCGATCACTTGCGCGATCTCGGCAATGTCGATGGCGGTCTGTATTTCCACGGCGCGGGCGAGTTCTTCTTCGTCTGGAACCCGGATGAACTGGCCCGCATGGATAAAAGCTTTCGCGGGGCGCAGGTCAGCTGCGCCAGCCTGATGAAAGAGGCTGCGGCCAAAGCGGCAAAGAAAGGGGCGGGCAAATGACCGGCGCGCCTCACATCCCCGTCCTGCTCGATGAAGTCGTTGCGGCCATCGCTCCGCGCGAAGGGCTGTCTGTCGTCGATGCGACCTTTGGTGCGGGCGGATATTCCGCCGCGCTGCTGGACGGCGGTGCACGTGTCTATGCGTTTGACCGCGATCCCGATGCGATCCGCGAGGGCGCAGCGATGGTCCAGAAATATGGCGGCCAGCTTTCCCTCCATGCCGAACGTTTCTCCGAAATGCAGGCAGAGCTGGAACGCATCGGTGTCCCCCAGGTCGATGCGGTGGTCATGGATATCGGCGTGTCTTCGATGCAGCTGGATCAGGGCGCGCGCGGCTTTGCCTTTTCCAATGACGGCCCGCTCGACATGCGCATGAGCCAGGACGGGCAGAGCGCCGCCGATTTCCTGAACAATGCCGACGAAGCAGCGATTGCAGACGTGCTCTACGAATACGGCGAAGAACGTCAGTCGCGCCGCGTTGCCCGCGCCATTGTCGCCGCTCGCCCGCTGGAAACGACAGGCGAACTGGCCCGCGTCGTGCGCCGCGCCTTGGGACATAAACCGCATGACAAGAAAGACCCGGCAACCCGCACATTTCAGGCGGTTCGGATCCATGTGAACGATGAACTGGGGGAGCTTCGCGCTGGCCTATCTGCGGCAGAGGCGCTGCTGAAAGAGGGCGGCGTTCTGGCCGTGGTCAGCTTTCACAGCCTCGAAGACCGCATCGTCAAACGCTTTTTCAAACAGGCGTCGGGCGCTGGCCGCGCTGTGTCGCGCCATCTGCCGGGTGAAATTCCCGGACCCGATCCGGTTTTTACCAAGGTTTCAAAGGCGATCCGGCCATCGCAGGCCGAAATTGATCGCAACCCGCGCGCGCGGTCTTCAACGCTGCGCCACGCGGTTCGCACCAGCGCACCTGCGCGCCAGCACGATGAGGAGATAGCGGCATGATCGTAACGTCCACTCAAATGCGCTCGCTCGGCTGGGTTGCTCTTTTGGCGGTTTGCATATCGCTGTTCGTGGTGCTGAGCCTGCGGGTTCACGCGGTGAAAAGCGAAGTGCTGCTTGCAGAGCGGGAGATCGTTTCGCTGGAACGGCAGGCAAAGCTGCTGGAAACCGAATTCGAAACACGCGCCAGCCAGCGCCAGCTTGCCAACTGGAATTCGGTCGAGTTCGGATTCGAAGCGCCGCGTGCCGACCAATATCTCGAAGGGGAGCGTCAACTCGCCAGCCTTGGTCAGCCGCTTGGCCCCGATGCGCCGCGCCAGATCCGCGTTGCGCGCGCCGATACCGGCGTGGACGCCGAAATGGCTGCGGAACCGCGCGAAATGGTCTCGCCCATCACCGGTGCGCCCATCACGCTCGCTTCTGCTGCGGTTGAAGAGGATGCCAGCACCGTCATCGCCGATGCATTCGGGGATTTCCTGATCGAGGCGTCACCGATCCGCGCGGCGAATGCCCGCACATCGGCCAGCGCCAGCCTCGCCAGTGAAGCGGTCGGCGGCGAATGAATGCGATAAGCCCCGCTTTGGGATTTGCCTTTGCGGATGAACCGCGGTCAGCCCAGACAGGCAGACCGGGCGCAGGCCTTGCCGCGGCGCAAGGTCCGGCGATCCCGGCGGGCCGTGTTCAGCTGGTGCAATTGCGTTTCCAATCCCTGCTTACCGCCCGTTTGCGGGTGCTTTTGATCGCGGCGATATTTACTGCTGTGGCCGTCACTGCGATCCTGCGCATCACTTGGCTTGGCTTTGCCGGGTCGGCGCCGACGCAGTCCAGCCTTGCTGATCAACTGCTTCCGCCGCGCGGAGAGATCACTGACCGTAATGGCGCACCGCTGGCGCGGGCGTTTCCCGCCTACGCTCTGTGGTATGATCCCGATGCGATGGGCGATGGCGGCTCTCCATTGGTGGGCGATCCAGAGGACGTGGCGGCGAAACTGGCGAGTATCTTCCCCGATATGGATGCGGCCAAAACGGCCAAGCGGCTGGCGAGCGGCAAAAGCGGTTACCTGCGCCGCCGCGTGCTGCCCGAAGATGCAAACCGTGTGTTTGAAATGGGCGAGATCGCGCTGCAATTCCCGCAGGAAACGGATCGTCATTATCCGCAGGGATCGCTGGCGGCGCACGTGCTTGGCTATGTGGTCGAACAGCAAGGCGGCAAAATCGGCATGGAGCAGGTGCTGGAAGAGCGCCTGTCGGACCCGGACCTGCGCGGCGATCCTGTTGCATTGTCAATCGACGTCCGGGTGCAAGGCGCGCTTGAGGATGAGCTGCGACGCGGAATGCTGGCAACCGATGCGCTGGGTGCAGCGGGCATCGTGCTGGATGTCGACACGGGCGAGATCATGGCGATGGCCTCGCTTCCGGAATTCGACCCCAATGTTGTTGGCGCGGATGGTGCGCCCAATGTCTTCAACCGCGCGACCAACGGCGCGTATGAACTTGGCTCGACGTTCAAGCCGCTGACAGTCGCCGCAGCAATCGACGCCGGTATCGTGCGCGATCTGGGACGGGACTGGGATGCGACCACGGTAGAGGTTGGCAAACGCCGTATCCGCGATCTCAAACCCAAGGGCGAAGTCCTGAACGTGCCGCAGGCGCTGATCTATTCATCGAACACCGTGACCGCGCGGATCGCGGACAAGCTGGGCACGGAACGCATGCAGCAACTGCTGGTTGACCTGAACATGGACAAGCGGCCGTTCATTGAACTGCCGGCGCGCGGCAAACCGCTATGGCCGCAAGACCCGGCCAATCGCCACACCAATATGGTGATCGGCTATGGCCACTCGCTAGCCGTGACACCGCTGCATCTCGCCAATGCCTATGCGGCGATGGTCAATGGCGGTATCTGGCGCCCTGCAACCCTGCATAAGCTGAGCGCCGCCGATGTGCCGCGCGGAGAGCGCGTTTTCAAGGCATCGACCTCTTCACGGATGCGCCAGATGCTGCGCATGATCTCGATCTATGGAACGGGCCGCAGCGCCGATGCTCCGGGCTTTCGGGTCGGGGGCAAAACTGGCTCTGCGGAAAAGCCCAGCAATGGCCGGTACAGCCAGCGCAAGATTATCTCTACTTTCGCCGCCGCCTTCCCGATGGACCGCCCGCGCTATGTCGTGGTTGCGATGATTGATGAGCCGCGCGGCACGGTCGCCAGCTCTTTTCAGCGGACCGCCGCGTTTAACGCTGCGCCTGTTGTCGGGCGGCTGGTCCCGCGCATTGGCCCGATGCTGGGTGTGCGGCCCGATGCGAACCGCGACGTCGATATCTCCGACCTTCGGTATCTGGTTGAGAAGCGCAAATGAAGCTGGCCGATTTGATGGCGCGTGCCGGACTGGACGGGGTTGAGGCGGCAGGCGACCTGCGCGTCACCGGCTTCGCCATTGACCACCGCAAAATCGCGCCTGGCACGGTTTTCGGCGCGTTTCAGGGCGCCAATTTCAATGCCGAGGAATTTATCGCCGACGGGATTGAGGCAGGCGCAGTCGCGGTTGTTGCCCGTCCAGAGGCCGCAGTCGAAGGCGCGCTGCATGTAAGCAGCGAAGAGCCGCGCCGAACATTTGCGCTGCTGGCGGCGCAATTTTTCACGCCAGTGCCGCCGCATATCGCCGCGATCACCGGCACCAATGGCAAAACCTCATGCGCCGAAATGACCCGGCAGATTTGGCGCATGTGCGGAGAGCGCGCGGCCAGTATCGGCACGCTGGGTGTGACCACGCCCGATGGCAGCGTCTCCACCGGACTGACGACGCCGGACATCGTCACGTTCCTTTCCAATATGAGCGGCCTCGCGCGGGAAGGCGTAACCCATGTCGCCTATGAAGCATCCAGCCACGGCCTTTCGCAGTTCCGCAATGAAGGTCTGCCGGTCAGCGCCGCTGCCTTCACCAATTTCAGCCGCGATCACCTCGATTATCATGGCACAATGGAGGAATATTTCGCCGCCAAGATGCGGCTGTTTGGCGAAGTGGTCGACGCGGGCGCACCTGCGGTAATCTGGCATGGCGAGGGCAGCGATGACTGGTCCAGCCGCGCCATCGATCACGCCAGGGCGCAGGACTTGCGCGTGCTTACCGTGGGCGAGCAGGGTGAATTCCTCCGCCTTTCCGCGCGCGAAGCCACCCAGCTGGGTCAGACGCTGACGATCGAGCATGACGGGGAAAGCTACACTATCAAACTGCCGCTGATTGGCGCGTATCAAGCGGCAAACGCACTCGTTTCCGCTGCACTGGCGCTGGCGAGCGGGGCAGATCGTTCGCAGGTATTCGATGCCATTGGCCGCTTGCAACCTGTGCGCGGGCGATTGGAGCGTGCGGTCATCACTGCCACCGGCGCGCCCGTTTACGTCGATTATGCGCATACGCCGGACGCTCTGGAGGCGGCAATTATTGCCCTGCGTCCGCATGTGAGCGCGGATAGAGGCGGAAAGCTGATCGCAGTTTTTGGCGCAGGCGGTGACCGTGACACGGGCAAACGCGCTCCGATGGGAGAGGCCGCTTCGAAAAACGCAGACCTCGTCATTGTGACGGACGATAATCCCCGCGGCGAAGATGCTGCCGCGATCCGGCAGGCTGTTCTGTCGGGCGCGGGTTCAAATACTTCGGAAATTGGCGGACGGCGCGAAGCCATCGCTTCGGCCATCGCTCAGGCGGGACCAAACGACATTATTCTAATCGCAGGCAAGGGCCACGAAGAGGGCCAGATAATCGGGTCGGGAGACAACATGCGGGTATTGCCGTTCAACGATGTTCAGGTCGCACGTGAATGCGCGGCGCAATTTGCCTCGGGCGGCGCGTCATGAGCGCGGCCCACGCATTGCTGCGCGCCTGGCCCGCCGACCGCCGCGACGAATTGCCGCTCGCGCTGTGGGATGCTGCCGCGATTGCCAAGGCGACCGGCGGGACGGCCAGCCACGATTTTCGGGCCTCCGGTATCGAAATGGATTCGCGCGATGTGCGCCCCGGCGACGTATTCGTCGCTCTCAAAGGGGAGGCGATGGACGGGCACAAGTTCCTGGCCGCCGCTTTTAACAAGGGTGCGGTTGCCGCCATCGTGGACCGCCCGGTCGATTATCCGCATGTGCTGGTCGAAGACACAACAAAGGCGCTGCACGATCTCGCCCATGCGGCGCGCGATCGTTCGCCTGCCACGCGGATTGCGATCACTGGATCGGTTGGCAAAACCGGCGTGAAAGAGGCGATTTTCAGCGCACTCGACCGGTCCAGCAGGGGCGCAGCACACCGCAGCGTCCGCAGTTATAACAACCATGTGGGCGTTCCTTTAAGCCTTGCACGGCTACCAGCGCGCTCCAAATTCGGCGTGTTTGAAATGGGCATGAACCATGCAGGCGAAATCGCGCCGCTGACCGAGCACGTGCGCCCCGATGTCGCGCTCATCACCACCATTGCCCCAGTTCACATCGAACATCTCGGCAGTGAAGAGGCGATTGCGGACGAAAAATCGCAAATATTCACCGGCCTTGCAAAAGGCGGCACCGCGATCATTCCCGCCGATAGCGAGCACACTGCGCGCATGATCGGCCACGCAAAATCGCTGGGTGTCACCATCGTTACCTTTGGCCGCAGCGCCGATGCCGATGTGCGATTGCTCGATGCCATTCCCGTGGCGAGCGGCGGGTCGCTTGTCACAGTCGACATGGGCGATCAGCGGCTTTGCTATACCGTGGCAGAACCGGGCGAACACTGGATCGGCAACTCGCTTGGTGTCATGGCGGCAGTGCGCGCGGCGGGCGGCGATCTTGCGGCGGCGGGATTGGCCCTTGCGGAAATGGGCGGATTGAAAGGTCGCGGTGCGCGGCTGGATATCGAGGTTGCTGGCGGCAAAGCGTTGATGCTGGATGAAAGCTATAACGCCAACCCTTCTTCTATGCGCGCGACCCTGCGCCAGCTTGGCCAGACCCCGGCACACCGCCGCATTGCAGTGTTGGGCACCATGGGCGAACTGGGTGATTTTTCCCCGCGCTTTCACGCGCAACTTGCCGAACCGATTGGCGATGCCAAGATCGATCACGTCATTCTGGTGGGCGAAGAGATGCGCCATCTGGCTGCACAGCTGGGGAAAGGGACCGCCGACCCGCTTGGCTTTGTGCCCGGCTTCGACCATTGCCAAGACAGTGCCGAGGCCATCGCACAGCTAGAGCAATTCGGCCTGACCCACGGCGATGTGGTACTGGTCAAAGGCTCCAACTTCCTTGGTCTCGGAAAGCTGGTGACACACTTTACGAGCACGCCGGACTGATCCGGAGGGACGAGGGATCTGAATGCTCTATCTACTCGCTGAATGGCTGGGCTTTGAAGGGGCGCTGAACCTCGTACGTTACCAAACGTTCCGCTTTGGCGCGACGTTGATGACAGCACTGATTATTGGCCTGATCATCGGGCCGCGTTTCATCAATATGCTGCGCGTTCGCCAGGGCAAGGGGCAGCCGATCCGCGAAGATGGACCGCAAACCCACCTTGCCAAGGTTGGCACGCCGACAATGGGCGGGCTGATGATTTTGGTCGCGCTCATGATCTCGCTGCTGCTGTGGATGGATTTGCGCAGTCCGCTGGTCTGGGCTTGTGTCGCAGTGACGGCGGGTTTCGGCGTGATTGGGTTTTTCGACGACTATGACAAGGTTACGAAGAATTCGCACAAGGGTGTGTCGGGCAAAGTGCGGCTGCTGCTTGAATTTATCGTGGCAGGGGTCGCCTCGTATCTGATCGTCAGCCAGATCAACACCAACCTGTATGTGCCGTTCTTCTCCGACGTGCAGATCCCGCTGGGGCCGTTTTACTACGTCTTTGCAGCCTTTGTGATCGTTGGTGCGGGCAATGCGGTGAACCTGACCGATGGTCTGGACGGGCTGGCGATCATGCCGGTCATCATCGCCGCAGGCACGTTTGCAATCATCGCCTATCTTGTTGGCCGCGTCGATTATTCCGAATATCTCGGCATTCCGTATGTGGAGGGCGCAGGCGAATTGGCCGTGTTCTCCGCCGCGATCATGGGCGCGGGTCTCGCATTTCTGTGGTTCAACGCGCCGCCGGCTGCCGTCTTCATGGGTGACACAGGCAGCCTCGCATTGGGCGGGGCGCTGGGCGCGATTGCGGTGGCAAGCCATCATGAGGTTGTGCTGGCGATTGTCGGCGGACTTTTCGTGCTGGAGGCGGTTTCCGTCATCGTGCAGGTTTTCTGGTTCAAGCGGACGGGGAAGCGCGTGTTTCGCATGGCCCCCATCCACCACCATTTCGAACAATTGGGCTGGAGCGAAAGCAAGGTCGTGATCCGGTTCTGGATCATCGCGATCATCCTTGCGCTGATCGGTCTTTCCACGCTGAAGCTGAGGTAGCGACGCAAACGTGATCACCTCCGCCGCCTTTGCCGATAAACGCTATGCCGTCCTCGGTCTGGCGCGATCCGGCGCGGCGGCTGCCGAAAGCCTGCTGGCCAGCGGGGCGCATATCACCGCGTGGGACCGGCAGGATGTGGCGCGTGATCCGTTTGAGGGGCGCTGTACGCTGGCAGACCCGCTGGGCATCGATCTTACCGGGTATGACGGCGTTGTCGTGTCGCCCGGAGTGCCGCTCAACACCCATCCCATCAAACCCCATGCCGCAAAATACGGCGTGCCGGTGATTGGCGATATCGAGCTTTTCGCGAAGGCCCGCGCCGATCTGCCTGCGCACGTGGTCGCGGGGATTACCGGGACCAATGGCAAGTCAACCACGGTTGCGTTGCTCCACCATTTGCTGGTGGAGGCCGGGCTGCCCGCTCTTCTAGGCGGAAACATTGGTGAACCGATCCTTGCGCAAACACCGCTCCAGCCCAATGCGAAGGGTGCTGGCATCTATGTGCTGGAGCTGTCGAGCTATCAGATCGACCTCACCCGCTCGCTCGCCTGCGAAGTTGCTGCGCTGACCAATATCACGCCCGACCACCTCGACCGGTATGACGGGTTTGAGGATTACGCCTTTGCCAAGGGCCGACTGTTCGCGATGCAGGGTTCTGATCAATTTGCGGTGTTCGGGTCGACCGCCGGTCCAGCCGGCGCGATCATGCAGGCAGAACTGGCGCGCAGGCCGCAGGGCCGCGTTGTCGCCGCCGATCTTGATCGTTTCGCCGCCATGCAAAGCGAATGGCCTGGGCTGCAAGGTCCGCACAATCTTGAAAACGTTGCGGTTGCGGTCGCGGTTGCCCAGCAACTTGGGGTGACCGAGCGGGATTGGCGCGCTGCTTTGGCGAGTTTCCGCAACCTGCCGCACCGGATGGAGATGGTTTGCGAAGATGCAGGCGTCACCTTCATCAACGATAGCAAGGCGACCAACCCCGCCTCCACCGCGCCAGCCATCGCAGCTTTTCCTCCGCAGGAAAGCATTCGCGCCGGCGCGCGCCGCGTGCACTGGATTGTTGGCGGTCTGGCCAAGGAAGACGGCCTCGGCGAATGCGCGGATCACCTGAGCAATGTCGCAGCGGCTTACACCGTGGGCGAAGCGGGACCGATGTTTGCCGATCTGCTCACCGACCAGATCCCGAAGGTCGAGCGGTGTGAACTCGTTAGTGAAGCCGTAAACCGGGCGCGTAGCGCGGCGCAGCCGGGTGATGTGGTGCTGTTCTCCCCGGCTTGTGCCAGTTTTGACCAGTTTCGCGACTACGAAAAGCGCGGCGAGCATTTCCGGCAATTGGTTAGCATGATGGCGGATAGCGACGATGACACCAGCAATGGGGAAAACGCGGCGTGAGCGGCGCGGGAACCTATACCCCCTCGCAAAGCGGTAGAACCGCCGCGCAGCCATCCGGCAATGCGCGCAGGTTCAGCGATCAGGCGCGTATCTGGTGGCGCGAAATCGACAAACCTTTGCTGTTCCTCGTCCTGTTGCTGATGGCATTCGGAACCGTCGCGGTCGCCGCTGCGGCCCCTGCTGCGGCGGAGCAGCTGGGCCGAAGAGGGATCGAGGTCGGCGAGTTCTATTACCTGAAACAGCATATCGTCTGGCAGGTCATGGGTATTGGCGGGATGATCGCGGTCTCTTTCCTGGACCGCGATTCAGCTCGGCGTCTCGGCATCGTGGTGTTCGCGCTGTTCCTGTTTCTGCTTTTTCTGGTGCCACTGATCGGCGCGGAAAAGAACGGCGCGCGTCGCTGGCTGGAATTTGGAATGTCGCTGCAGCCCTCTGAATTCCTGAAACCCGGCTTTGCCATCATGCTGGCGTGGATATTGTCCTGGAAACTGCGCGATCAGAACCTTCCGGTGCTGACATTTGCCACCGCGATTATGGGGCTTATCGCAGGGCTGCTGATGCTTCAGCCAAACCTCGGCGCGACGATCCTGTTCGGAGGAATATGGTTCGTGCTGGTCTTGCTCGCAGGCGTATCAATCCAGCGCATTGGCGCGCTGATCGGGGGCGGCGTCGTCCTGCTGACCGCAGCGTATTTGTTTTACGACAACGCGCGTTACCGGATCGATTCCTTTCTGGGCGGGGGCACTGCATTCGATCAGGTCGACCTTGCCCAGCGCACCCTGCTGGCAGGCGGCTGGACCGGTAGCGGATTGTGGCTTGGCCGGCGCAAGATGAACCTGCCTGAACCGCACACCGATTACATATTTTCTGTGATCGGAGAGGAATTCGGATTGCTGATATGCGCTCTCATCGTGCTGGTCTATCTTGCCATTATCGGTAAGGCATTGATGCGGCTGGTGGACGAGGACAACCTGTTTGCCCTGCTCGCAGGCGCAGGGCTGGTCACGCAGATCGGTGGGCAAGCGTTCATCAATATCCTTGTAAATCTGCAATTGTTCCCTTCGAAGGGTATGACGCTGCCATTGATCAGCTATGGCGGATCATCCACGCTCGCCGTGTGTTTGACCATCGGGCTGCTATTGGCGATCACCCGGCGAAATCCGTTTCTGAAACGGGAAAGCTCCGGTTTGAAAGACCTGTTCGAGCGTCCGAAAGCAGATCGCCCGCAAGCCGGGCACAAGGAGGATCGCGCATGAGCGCCGAGACAAAACAGCACGTGCCCACCGGGGCAAGCAGGCATTTCGTGCTCGCGGCTGGCGGCACTGGCGGGCATCTGATCCCGGCATTCGCGCTGGCAACTGAATTGAAAGCGCGCGGCCACCATGTTGCGCTGATCACCGATGAGCGCGGCGCGAATATTCCGGGCAAGCCGGAGGGGCTGACCGCGCACATCCTGCCTGCTGGCCGTTTCGGCAAAAACCCGCTGCAATGGCTTCGCGGCGCGCGCGCCGTTTGGGAAGGGCGCGCCATGGCGCTGCGCCTGTTTGAGAGTTTTGAACCCAGCGCGGTGATCGGCTTTGGTGGATATCCCGCATTACCGGCTTTGCTCGCCGCAACATCCGCAGGTGTTCCCAGCGTGGTGCATGAACAAAACGCCGTGCTTGGCCGTGTCAACCGTCTGCTCGCCAGCCGGGTGGAGGCAATCGCGACATCCTATCCCGAGGTTGAGCGACTGAAACCCAAGTATGCCGACAAGACCCATCTGGTCGGCAATCCTGTCCGCGAGGAAGTGTTGGCCCTGCGCGATGAAGAGTTTCCGGCATTTACCGAGGATGGCCTGTTTCGCATTCTGGTGACCGGCGGCAGTCAGGGGGCGAGCGTTTTGTCCGATATTGTGCCCGATGGCCTCTCCATGCTTCCTCCGGCGCTGCGTGACCGTCTGCAAGTGACACAGCAATGCCGAAGCGAGGATGTCGACCGCGTGCGCGAAAGGTATGCAAACCATGCCATTCCCGCAGAACTCGGAACATATTTCGAAGACATGCACGAGCGGCTGGCGGACACGCATCTGTTTATCGGGCGTGCCGGCGCATCGACAATTGCAGAGCTGACTGCGGTAGGCAGGCCGGGCATTCTGGTGCCGCTGCCAATCGCAACCGACGATCATCAGGCGGCGAACACGCGTGAGGCTGTGAAAGCTGGCGGTGCCCGGATGATCCGTCAGTCGAGTTTTACTCCGAAAGAGCTGGCGAAACAGATACAGGCGATGGCGCAAAAGCCTGCCAGTCTTGGCAATGCGGCGCACGGCGCGTGGAATTGCGGACGGCCCAAGGCTGCGCAGGACCTTGCGGACCTCGTCGAAAATATGAGCGGAATTGATTTGATGGATGTGATCCGCGTCGGCGGCAACAATGCCCGCGCCGCAACGCAGGGCGCGCCTGCTGGTCAGGGCGCGGCCAAAACCAAATCGCGCGAGAATGCCGCGTGAAGGGCGTGCCGGCAGACATTGGTGTTGTGCACTTCGTCGGCATTGGCGGGATCGGCATGTCCGGCATTGCTGAGGTAATGAACAACCTCGGCTACACCGTGCAGGGCAGCGACATCAAAGAAAGTCCGGTGGTAGAGCGATTGCGCGAGCAGGGCATCTCGGTAAAGATCGGGCACGACGAGAAAAACGTCGAGGGCGCAGCTGTCGTCGTCACCTCCAGCGCGGTTCGCCGCACCAATCCCGAAGTCGCGCACGCGTTGGAGAACCGCATTCCCGTTGTGCGCCGCGCAGAAATGCTGGCCGAGCTTATGCGGCTTAAATCAACGGTTGCAGTTGCAGGCACGCACGGGAAAACGACGACAACCAGCATGATCGCCAGCCTGCTTGATTGCGGCGGGATTGATCCGACCGTCATCAATGGCGGCATCATCGAACAATACGGCTCTAACGCCCGCCTTGGCGACAGCGACTGGATGGTGGTTGAGGCTGACGAAAGCGACGGCAGTTTCCTGCGGCTGGACGGCACGATCGCGGTCGTCACCAACATCGATCCCGAGCATCTCGACCATTACGGCGATTTCGACGGGGTGAAAAAAGCCTTTGTCGAATTCATTCACAACGTTCCGTTTTATGGCGCGGCGATCCTGTGCATCGACCATCCCGAAGTGCAGGCGGTGATCAGCAAGGTCCGCGACCGCAAGGTCGTTACCTACGGCTTCTCGCTTCAGGCGGATATTTGCGGCGTCAATGTTCGTCCAAATGATGGCGGATCGACGTTTGACGTGATCGTGCGCCAGCGCGGCGAGGAGGACCGCCGGATCGAAGGTGTGCACCTGCCCATGCCGGGAAGGCACAACGTGCAAAACGCGCTCGCCGCGATTGCCGTCGCGGTGGAAATGGGCTGTCCAAATGATGTCATCTGCAACGGCTTTTCCAGCTTTAGCGGTGTGCGCCGCCGCTTTACCAAGGTTGGCAATATCCCGTTCGACACCGGCGCGGCTGTGATCATTGACGATTACGCCCACCACCCGGTCGAAATTCGCGCCGTCTTGGGCGCGGCGCGCGAACAGGTCGATGCAGCGGACAATGGCGGACGGGTGATCGCGGTCGCGCAGCCGCACCGATACAGCCGCCTGAATGATCTGATGGATGAGTTTCAAAGCTGCTTTAACGATGCCGATATCGTCTACGTCACGCCTGTTTACGAAGCGGGCGAAGACCCGATTGAAGGCGCAAATGCCGATGGACTGGTCGCAGGGCTGAAATCGCGCGGTCACCGATCAGCGGCCACGGTTGCGGATGAAAGTGACCTTGCCAGCACACTCGCGCAGGAAATCGGTGCTGGCGATGTGATCGTCTGCCTTGGAGCGGGGGATATCACCCGCTGGGCCGCTGGTCTCGAAACGGCGATTGAATCAAAGCGGGGTTCATGAACGCGATGACACAGCACGGCGATTGGTATGATCTGGACGATGGCTCTGCCCCGACTTGCGCGGTCGAAGGCGGCGCCGACGCGCCAGTCTCTATCGAAGGGATACGCGGCGATCTGACGTGCAATGCGCCGCTGGCGAAACTGGTCTGGTTCAAAAGCGGGGGAGCGGCGGACTGGCTGTTTGAACCTGCCGATCTTGACGATTTAAGGCTTTTTCTTGAACGCTTGAATGGTTCAATGCCGGTCATGGCGCTGGGCCTGGGGTCAAACCTGATCATCCGCGATGGCGGCGTGCCGGGGATTGTGATCCGGTTGGGAAAGTCGTTTTCGGAATGCGATATTACCGGCGCGACGACAATAGCGTGCGGTGCAGGCACGCCCGGCATTCTTGCCGCCTCCAGCGCGCGCGATGCGGGGATTGCAGGCCTTGAATTTTTGCGCGGCATTCCCGGCACTGTCGGCGGGTTTGTTCGCATGAATGGCGGCGCTTACGGGCGCGAGGTTGCCGATATCCTGATCGATTGCGACGTCATCATGCCTGATGGCGAGCTGGTGACACTGCCCGTCGCGGACCTGCGCTATACCTACCGTCATTCCGCTTTGCCCGACGGCGCCGTGGTCGTCGCCGCCCGGTTCGAAGGGACGCCTGGCGACCCCGAAGAAATCGGTGCTGAGATGGACCGCATCGCAGAGGCGCGCGAAAATTCGCAGCCGCTACGGACCAAAACCGGCGGTTCGACCTTCAAAAACCCAGAAGGGGGTAAGGCATGGCAATTGGTGGACGAGGCAGGGTGCCGCGGTTTCCAGATGGGCGGCGCGCAGGTCAGCGAAAAACACACCAATTTCCTCATCAACAAAGATGACGCCACCAGCGCCGATATCGAAGGGCTGGGCGAAGAAGTGCGCCGGCGCGTTTACGAAAAGTCGGGAGTCGAGCTTGAGTGGGAAATTCAGCGGGTGGGGCGGCCATGACTGAAGGTAACGGCAAACTCCACGTTGCGGTCCTGATGGGCGGCTGGGCCAATGAACGCGAAGTTTCCCTGATGAGCGGAAACGGGGTTGCCGATGCGCTCGAAAGCAGGGGTCACCGTGTCACGCAGATCGATATGGGCCGCGATGTGGCGGCGCGTATTGCCGAGGCTGCGCCCGATGTCGTATTCAACGCGCTACACGGGGTACCGGGCGAAGATGGCACTGTTCAGGGTATGCTTGACCTGATGGGCGTGCCCTACACGCATTCGGGTGTCGCCACGTCCGTTATCGCCATCGACAAACAGCTGACGAAACAGGCGCTGCTGCCTCATGGTATTCCGATGCCCGGCGGCAGGATTGTTGCTTGCGAAGACCTGTAT
This sequence comes from Erythrobacter sp. MTPC3, assembly GCF_042854385.1. Classification (NCBI taxonomy): domain Bacteria; kingdom Pseudomonadati; phylum Pseudomonadota; class Alphaproteobacteria; order Sphingomonadales; family Erythrobacteraceae; genus Erythrobacter; species Erythrobacter sp. MTPC3. The sequence goes on along the minus strand of NZ_BTGP01000006.1, from coordinate 69,054 downwards.
GAACGCGATCCTCTGCCGCGCCCCTATGTGCTGAAACCCGTGAACGAAGGCTCATCCGTCGGCGTTGCGATTGTGACCGAAGACAGCAATGTCGGCAATCCGATTGCGCGCGATGCCGAGGGTCCGTGGCAGAATTTCACCGAATTGCTCGCTGAACCTTTCATCAAGGGACGCGAATTGACGACCGCCGTGATTGATGGGCCGGATGGCCCGCGCGCGCTGGGTGTGACCGAATTGATCATCGACAACGGCTTCTACGATTTCGAGCACAAATACACCGAAGGGCGCACCCAGCATGTCTGCCCGGCGCAAATTCCCGAAGAGATCGAGCGTTTGTGCCTGCAATATGCTATCAAGGCGCATAAGGTGCTTTGTTGCCGTGGGACCAGCCGGACGGATTATCGCTGGGATGACGAAGCAGGCGAAGACGGCCTGTTTGTGCTGGAGACGAACACCCAGCCCGGAATGACACCGCTCAGCCTGGTGCCGGAACAGGCCCGCCATGCGGGTATCGATTACGCCGAGCTGGTCGAACTGATTGTGCAAGAGGCGCTGCGGGTCCACTCCGCCAAAAGCAGAGCGGCCAAGAGCAAAGGGGCCAAGAGCAAAGGGGACGCACATGGCTAATATCAAGCGTTCCGGAGGCAAAGGCGTCCGCCGTGCAGCAAAAGCGCAAGGCAGGGCAGCAGGCGCGCGCCGTGCGAAGGCGAAGACAACCGGTTTTGTCGATAGCGCGATGGGCGTGCTGCCGTTCACCGAGGAACAGTGGAGCCGCATCTGGCTGACCGCGATTATCGGCGGCGCGTTGGTGATTGCCTGGTTCATCGCCAGCATGGCGGGCGTTCCCGCTCTTGCGCAGGCGCAATTGTCTAACATGGCAGCGAGCGCCGGTTTCGAAGTGAAGCAGGTCCGCGTCACCGGCACTGACCGGATGGACGAACGCGAGGTTTATGCCCGCGCACTCGTCCAGCGCAACCAGCCAATGCCGCAGGTCGATATCGAGGCATTGCGCGCAGAATTGCTCGAACTGTCATGGGTAGAGGATGCGCGCGTATCGGTGCAACTGCCCGAGACGCTGGCGGTGGATATAGTCGAGCGCAAGCCGCACGCGGTGCTTGAAAAACCGGACCGGCTGATGCTGATCGATGCAGGCGGCCATGAACTTGCGCCGGTGGCCCGCGAAGAGGCAGCGGGAATGCTGCGCATTTCGGGGCCGGGATCGGCGCAGCAGGTTGCACAGCTCGACCAATTGCTTGCCGCTGCACCGGCGCTCCAGCCGCAGGTTGTTGCGGCAGAATGGATCGGCAACCGGCGCTGGAACATCACGTTCGGCACAGATCAGGTTCTCGCTTTGCCCGAAGGTGAAACAGAGGCTGCGAGCGCGCTCGTCAAATTTGCGCGCATGGACGGGCAAAACCGCCTGATCGGGGGCAAGGTCGCAAGTTTCGACATGCGCGATCCGCCCCGCATTTACATGCGCATTCCGGGCCGGGCCGACGCGGTGCAGACACTGGCCGAGAACAGCCAATGATGGCTCAGGCGAAAACTGCTGCGCGGGCAAAGCCTGCCAAGGCCGCTTCGCCAAAGGCACGCCTGACGAAGGTGTTCGGCGCGGTCAATATCGGCTCATTTCGAATTTCCGCGATGATCATGGGAGAGACCGAGAACGGCGACCTGCTGGTCCTGGGATCGGGACATCGCGCGAGCCAAGGTTTGAAGCGTGGGTATATTACCGATATGCGCGCGGCCACCTACGCCATTCGCGATGCGGTGGAGAGGGCGGAAAAGAACGCTGGACAGGGCATCCAGAGCGTCTGGATCGCCTGCGCGGGGGCCGGACTTCAAAGCAGCGTGTCAAAGGTCGAGATCGATATTGGCGGACGCCGGATCGAAGAAGAGGACATCGAACACCTGCTGATCGCGGCGCGCGATACGATCCAGCCCGATGGCCGCACCGTGCTCCATGCACAGCCAGCGCATTACACGCTGGACGGAGCGCACGGCGTCGCCAATCCGCGCGGTCTCCATGCGGAGCGCCTCGGTGTCGATGTGCATGTCATGCTCGCCGATGGAGCGCCGGTCCGCAATCTGATGGAAGCAGTGCAGAGCGCGCATCTCGACGTGGAAGGTGTCGTCGCAGCGCCGCTCGCCGCAGGATATGCGTGTTTGTCAGAGGAAGAGCGCGAGCTTGGCGTGGCGCTTGTCGAGATCGGGTCGGATGTCAGCAACGTGTCGGTCTTTGCAGGGGGTATGCTGCTGGGTCTGCGCGCGGTCCAGATGGGTTCAGGCGACATTACCGATGCCATTGCGAGCGCATTCGGCATCCGCCGGTTTCAGGCAGAACGCCTCAAATGTGTTTCAGGATCAGCCATCGCCAGCCCCAGCGATCACCGCGAGATGATCCCCGTCAACGGACCAAACGATGGCTGGGAAGAGGGCGCTTCAGGCCCGGTCGCCCGCGGGGCAGATGACAAGAACCGCATTCCGCGCGCCGAACTGGTATCGGTCATCACGGGCCAGCTTTCGCAGCTAACGCTGGAAATTGGCAAGGCGCTGAAGGAAATGGGTTTTTCAGGTGCCCGGTCCGGCCAGGTTGTGCTGACCGGCGGCGGCGCTGAACTCGCCGGACTTGCAGAATACGCGCAAAGCGCGCTCGGGATGCCAGTGCGCATCGGGCGCGCGCCGTCGCTGACCGGCCTGCCAGAAGCGCACGCCACCCCCGGCTTTGCCACGCTGTCGGGTCTGTGCCTCTATGCAGCGGACGATCCGGTCGATATCCGAGCGGTCGGCGGACGGTACAGCACGGCCCACGGCTTTGGCGCGGCAGAGAGCGGAGGTTTCGGGCTAAGCCGCTTGTTTCGTGCGCTTAAAGAGTATTTTTGAGGCTATTAGGCGCTGTCACGCAGCGACAGGCCGTGTATGTGACAGTATAAACCACTGTGGATAAGGATTTCCGCGGTATAACGGGCTTGTTGCGTATGTGTCACAAGCCAGATGAGTAAAAAAGTAAGGTCAGGCGGTTTAAATAACAGGGACGCCCCGCCTGCTTAGAGGAAGATCAAAATGAGCATCAATATCGGACCGGCAGACCACGATGACATGCGTCCGCGCATTACTGTAATCGGGATCGGCGGCGCGGGCGGCAACGCCATCGCCAACATGATCGCCTCCGACATCGAAGGGGTCGAATTCCTCGTCGCCAACACTGACGCGCAGGCGCTCAGCAGCAGTCCTGCGGAAAAGCGCATTCAGCTTGGCCCGGACATCACCGGCGGCCTTGGCGCTGGTGCCCGTCCAGAAGTGGGCAAGGCCGCAGCCGAAGAAACGGTTGCCGATCTTGAAGAGGCGCTGGAAGGCGTCAACATGGTCTTTATCGCAGCAGGCATGGGCGGCGGCACCGGGACAGGCGCAGCACCCGTTATTGCAGAGGCCGCTCGCCGCAAAGGGGTGCTGACGGTCGGCGTTGTGACCAAGCCGTTCCTGTTCGAAGGCACACGGCGGATGCGCGCTGCAGAGGCGGGTATTGCCGAACTGCAGGACCACGTCGATACGCTTATCGTGATCCCGAACCAGAACCTGTTCCTGATCGCCAGCCCGGAAACCACTTTTAAAGAGGCATTCGGCCTTGCTGACGAAGTGCTTCAGCAGGGTGTCCGGTCAATCACTGACCTGATGGTCATGCCGGGCCTTATCAACCTCGATTTTGCCGATGTTCGCTCCGTCATGAGCGAAATGGGCAAGGCGATGATGGGCACCGGCGAAGGGCAGGGCGAAAACCGCGCTCTCGAAGCGGCGGAGCTTGCGATAGCGAACCCGCTGCTTGACGGGGTGAGCATGCAGGGCGCGAAAGGCGTTATCATCTCGATCCTCGGCGGCGAAGACATGAAGCTGCTCGAAGTGGATGAGGCCGCGAACCACATTCGCGAACTGGTCGATGAAGATGCGAACATCATCTGGGGCAGCGCGTTTAATCCCGAACTCGAAGGTAAGATCCGGGTTTCCGTTGTTGCCACCGGGATCGAAGGCAGCGGCTCGGGCAAGGCCGAAAGCACCCAGTCCATGTCGCTTTCCAATGCCCGTGCACCGAAACGCCCGATCCTCGACCTTTCGAGCGATACCGGTGCAGAGGCCGAGGGCGGTGATGACACCGCTCCACTCGACTTGACGGCTCCGGTTGTTGACGATGCAGAGATGGAAACAGGCGCAGGCGACGCGTCCAAGCCTGTCAACGAAGCCGAACCGTTCGACCTCAGCGGCATGCAGGCCGGCGACGACATGGGTGAGCCAGACGGCGATGATGTCGATGGTATTGTCGATCCGCTCGCGGGGCTGCGCACCGACGATGAAGACGATCTGGAATTTGATGGCGGAAATAGCGGTCTTACCGCTCCGGCAGAAGATGAGCAGTTTTCCAGCGGCGCTGGAAACGGATTTGCTGGCGGCGGCACCGATAGCGACGGCGATCTTCCGCCACTGGAACTTGGCGGAGACTTCGCCGAAGGGGACAGCGATGACCTGCTCGGCGATGCCGACAGGCTCGCAGCGGAAGACAAACCGGTTGGAGCTCGCGGAAGCGGTGCTGGCGGCTCTGCGGGCAGCGGATCGGCAGGATCCGGCGACGGCGCAAAAGCAGGCGGCGCAGCGGCTGGCGGCAGCACGCTGTTTGAACGCATGGCCAACCTGTCGCGGACTGGCGCTGATGACAAGGAAGACGATGATGAGGACGGCGACGATGATGGTCCCGCGCTCAGCATCCCGCGTTTCCTTGGGCGTCAGAACAACCAATAGAAAAAGCATGGCTGCGCGGCACTTTTTTGCTGCCGCAACACCGGTGCCCGTCGTTTCGGCGGGCGCTTGGTGCTGTTCGCCCCGCATTCAGGAGCGCCTGACTAGCATCGTGTGCGACACCGTTTAGCTATTCCAACATCTATGACTTTTGACCTTTCAAGTATCTTCGCCGGCAAATCCATCCCGTTGGGGCTCGCATTAGCTCTTGCGGCAGCGACAGGTGCAGCGCCGCTCGCCGCGCAAAGTTCGGGTGGCCGTGAGGTTGTGCAACCTCTTCCGTCGAAAGAGATCGAGCGTCTGAACGCCGCCCTTAAACGGCTCGCGAAACGGCCAAAGAGTATCGCGGCGCTGGTAGAAGCGGGCGAGGCGTCGCTAAATGTCGGCGATCTTGATGCCGCAATCGGCTTTTATGGCCGCGCCGAAGATCTCTCACCCAACAATCCGCGCGTAAAGCTGGGTATGGCCAGTGTGTATCTGCGTTCCGGCAGGCCGGTTGAGGCGTTGCCGCTGTTCGCCGCCGCGCAAAGCGCCGGTGCAGAGGCGAAGGAACTCTTGTCCGACAGAGGCCTCGCGTTCGATCTGGTGGGCGATTCGATCAATGCACAGGCGGTGTATGAGCGGGCAATTACCTTGCAGCCTGCCGATGACGAGGCAAAGCGGCGCCTTGCGCTCAGCTACGCAATCACCGGCAACCGCACGAAGTTCGAGGAAATCTTGCGCCCCATGCTGGACCGGCGTGATTTCGCCTCGTTCCGCACCCGCGCCTTTGGACTGGCCATCATGGGTGACCAGGATCGTGCCGCCGCGATTGTCGATGCAGTCATGCCCCGCGATCTCGCAGCCCGGATTACGCCCTATCTCGAATACATGCCGCGCCTCACCAAATCGCAGCAGGCCGCCGCCGCAAACCTCGGAATTTTCCCGAGCGCGGCAGATATCGGCCGCGAGGACCCGCGAATCGCCGCTTTTGTCGGTGAAGCCAGCCCAACTGCCTCAATCAACACGATGCAGCAGACCGCTGGCCGATTAGAGCCTTCGGGTGAGCCGCTAGGCAGTCAGAACGCAGTTCCGACCGCTACTTCGCCAGCGCCGATCCCGGCCTCTGTACCCAGCGCGAACGTGGCGGATGCCTTTTCCGATCTGGGCTATGGCACGATGCCGGGCAGTGCCGCAGGCGCCGATGCTGTCAATCTGGCGGCCATTCAGATCCCGCGCGAAACCACGCCATCCCCGCAGCCGGCCGCCGAACCGGTGAAGCCTGACCATCCCAGCCGCATCTGGGTGCAGGTGGCGACCGGACGAAATGTGTCCGCGCTGGTTTTTGATTGGCGCCGACTTTCCCGCCGCGCGCCCGATCTGCTGGGCGATTTTACGCCGCATGTGACCCCTTGGGGCCAGGCAAACCGGCTTCTCGCAGGGCCGGTGGAAAGCCGTGAGGCAGCACGCGACCTGATCAATGCTCTTGGTGAACAGGGGATCGACACGTTTCGCTATACAAGTCCCGAAGGCGCTGAAATTAAAGAGTTAAAGTAGTTAATACCGGTCATCCCCGCCTTTCTGTGCACAAGGTTTGAACAGGCGAAAACTGTTCTCCCCAGCCTCTGGCGGCCAAGCGATTGCCAAAGCCTATCGGGTGCAGGCATCCATCCTATCGATGATGCAACAGCCCCCCTCCCCATGAGAGCGCAAGAACACGATTTCCGTGCGCAAGATGACGCTGCCCCGGTCGATATGCTCGCCGCCCTGTTCGAGGCGCGCGGCTGGACCTGCGAAGTTGTTTCCGACGATGAGATGACAGGAGAGGTGCAGGGCAGCTGGGCAAAATATCAGCTGCGCGCGATCTGGCGTCCGCAAGACAATGTGCTGCAATTTCTCTGCCTGCCTGAAATTCGCGTGCAGGAAGACAAAAAGCAGCCGGCCTATGAGCTTTTGACGCTCATCAACGAACAGATGTGGCTTGGTCATTTCGATATCTGGTCCAGCGGCGATTTGCTGCTGTATCGTCACGGCGCGCTGCTGGGCGATGACGGAATGTTAAGCCTGACGCAGGCGCAGTCGCTGGTTGAAAATGCGATTGATGAATGTGACCGGTTTTATCCCGCATTTCAGTTTGTGTTGTGGGGCGACAAGGCTCCGCGAGAGGCGCTGGATGCAGCCATGGTTGACGCGCTGGGCGAGGCGTGAGCAGAACGCTGCTTTAACCGGCATTATCTCAAGGTGCATTCGCGATGACAGGCGTCAGGCAACTTCTCCTAATCGGCTGCGGCAATATGGGCGGTGCCATGCTGGCAGGCTGGCTCGCATCCGGCGTCGATCCGGCGCGCTTTGCGGTGCTTGATCCGATGCTGGAGAAGACGCCGGACGGGGTCGCGCTGTATCGGACGGCAGAGGAAGCGGCGGCGGCAGGATCGCATGACGCGGTGATGCTGGGCTTCAAACCCCAGCAATTGGGCGATCTTGCTGACGGACTTCAGGGGCTGACCGGCGACGATGTGACGGTGTATTCCCTGCTCGCCGGACTTACGATTGCGCAGCTGCAATCCGCTTTTCCCGGCGCGGGCGCGCATGTCCGCGTGATGCCGAACCTTGCCTCGCGTATCGGGAAATCGCCGATCATCCTGCTGGAAAGCGGGCTGGACGCGGTCGCACGTGACGATACTTTTGCGCTGTTTGATGCGCTCGGCACAGCCGTATGGCTTGATGATGAAAGCAAATTCGATCTTGTGACCGCGCTGGCAGGATCAGGCCCGGGGTTCGTTTACCGATTCATCGATGCACTAGCAGGTGCGGCGTGTGAATTGGGGCTGGAGCGTGCTCAAGCAGAGGCGCTCGCGCTGGCGATGGTGGACGGCGCATCGTCGCTCGCAGCAGTTGAAACGGCCTCTCCGGGACAGCTTGCCGACCGGGTCGCAAGCCCAGGCGGGATGACGCGTGAGGGGATGAACGTGCTTGATGCAAATGGCGCGCTGCATGATTTGCTCGTCAAGACGCTCAAAGCCACGGCAGAGCGCGGTGCGGCGCTATCGGCTGGAAATACCTGATTCCGTTCGACAAAGCTCACGATGTCAGGGTTAATACGCGTCAATCTCTTTCGTCCGGTTTTGCTTGAAATTAGCGCATAAAACACCGATATTGATCGGGACTGGGCGCACAGATTGCGCCCTTAACGGAGACTAGGGATCCAATATGTCTGATTGGAAAGACACTCAGCGCACCGGTTTCGGCTCGGTGCCGCGCGCCGGCGGAGACGTTCAGGGCGTGACTTATGATGAGGGCCTGCGCAAGCACATGCTCTCGATCTACAATTACATGGCGTCGGCTGTGCTGTTGACCGGTATCGTTGCGATGCTGTTCGTCAATTCGCCGCTGTTCGCGATGGCTTTTGAAGTTGTACAGACACCTGCGGGTGTCGCGCTTCAGGCGACCGGCCTCGGCTGGTTGATCAAGCTTTCGCCGCTTGCCGTGATGCTGTTCTGGTGGTTCGGCGCTAGCAAGGCGAGCCAGCCAGTGCTTCAATTCATGTTCTGGACGTTTGCGGTCCTGTTCGGGCTTTCGCTTTCGACCATTCTCGTGATTTACACAGGCGAGTCCGTCGCAGCGGCGTTCTTCTCGACCTCGGCGGCTTTTGCCGGTCTTTCGCTATGGGGCTACACCACGAAGAAAGACATTTCGGGTTGGGGCAGCTTCCTGATCATGGGTGTAATCGGCCTGCTCGTCGCCATGCTGCTGAACGTATTCCTGTTCCAGTCGGGCGCGATGTCGATGGTCATCAGCGTGATCGGCGTGCTGATCTTCGCAGGCCTCACCGCCTACGACACGCAGCGCCTCAAGAACGAATACCAGTATGTTCGGGGCACCGAGATGGCCGGACGCGCAATTATTCACGGCGCGCTCAACCTCTACCTCGACTTCATCAACATGTTCATCTTCCTCCTGCAATTGCTGGGTAACCGCGAATAGGCGGGGATGAACCAACTGGCCGGAGGCACTTTTCTTCGGACAAAGCGTTGAATTAATTGATGCCCGGGACCCTTTAGGGGGTTCCGGGCATTTGCTTTATGCGCCGATCGGACTATCGAGAGCCGCTTAATATCACCGCAAGCTCGACTGGCGCATGATGCCGGTCAGCAATGAGAGAGAAATGGTATGAAATCTGCGGATGATCGCCCCGCATCGGGTTCGCAGCAGGCGAATAAAGCGCCTGCCGGACTGCGGATAACAACCCTTGTGGTTGCAACTGCGATGTTGGCAGCGTGCGCGACTCCGCCGCCGCCTCCACCGCCGCCCCCGCCACCACCGCCGCCGCCGCCAGTGGCAGAGGTCGTGCCTTATCGCCCGATCCCGCCGGGCGGCGCCGCCTATGCGATGAAAATTCCCGAGCGCGGTCCGGATGGTCTCCACCTGACCGTGAACCGCGATTTGAACGAGGATGAACGGGTGTGGTATTTCCGGTCCGGCTGGAACGTCGCCGCGCTTAATTGCACCGCGCCGCAATACCAGCCGATCCTCGATGGCTATAGCGCTTTTATCAAGGATCACGCTGCCGAGCTTGGCGAGATCAACAGCCGGATTGACCGGCAATACCGCGAAGAGGCGGACACCCGCCGCGAGGCTCTGCTGGCGCGTGAAGCGATGATGACGGGCGTTTACAATTTCTGGGCGCTGCCGCCTGCGCGCGCAGGGTTCTGCCGCGCCGCGCTGGACATGTCGAACCGCGCGCTTGCCGCTCCGCCTGCCGATCCTGTGGCTTTTGCCGAAGCCAACTTTGCCTCGCTAGAGGCGCCGTTTGAAACGTTTTTCGCGGCGTATCAGGATTATCGTGAGCGATCTTCCGCATGGGATCTGAAGTATGGCGACCTATACGGACCCTCGCAGCCCGGCTGGGTGGCAGTTCAGGTCGCACGCGCACGCGGCGCTGTGGTTCCAGCCGTCGGTTTCAGCCCGCCTGCAGATACGCTCGCCAGCCCCGGCGTGCAGGCAGGTATGGTGTCTGACGGGGTTACCGGCGTGAATGTGCCTATAATTCCCGTACAGGAAAATTTCATATCGCAGCCGATCGTTGAGCCGATCCCCTCCAGTGAAACGCCCGAGCAACAGGCTGATCCGGCCCCGGCACCGCAAGGTTTGCGGTAACGCATCCGCGCGGTCCCGATGCACCCAGACGCGGCGCAGGCATCCTTGCCCGCGCGTTGAAACGCGTCTAATCCCTTTCGCAGCACTTCGGTAACGGGAATGCGGTGCGCTTTTGTTCGTCACGGACATCGGCAATTCCGCAGCTGTCCCTGCAACTGTAAGCGGTGAGTGACTGCTCTGCGTGCCTCCTGACGGGGCACAGCCACTGAGGATTTCCTTGGGAAGGCGGAGCAACCACGGTGACCCGTGAGCCAGGAGACCGACCGAGGCGTGTCGCTTGTTGCTGCGGTTCAGGGATTGATCCGGCGCGAAAGAACTTTCGTTTCGAGCGACGTTAGTCCAGCCGGGCGGGGAGACCTCCGCACGGCGTAACGTATTGCCGAAACGGGAGGAAACCGCGGTGAAAAAATATGTAAGGCTTGGCGGCGCTGCGAGCGCGGCGCTGATCTGGTGCGCGCCTGTCATGGCGCAGGATCAGGGCACGGAATATCTCTATCCCGAACCTGCGGAACGACCTGAAGTGCTGGTCACTGCGAGCCGCATCGACACAGAGGTGGAGACCGGGGATTACACCGGGTCTGCCAGCGTCATCACGCCCGAACAGATAGAGCGCCGCCAAGTGCGCGATATTGGTGATGTCCTGCGCGATGTACCAGGTATCGCAGTCAGCAGCGTGGCGGGGCAGACGCAGATCCGGCTGCGCGGATCGGAAGCGAACCACGTCCTCGTTCTGGTTGACGGGATTGAGGTTTCCGACCCGTTCGGCGGCGAGTTCGATATCGGTACGCTTCAGGCGGAAATCGGTAGCCGCGTTGAAGTTTTGCGCGGGCCGCAATCCGCGCTCTATGGCAATGACGCAATTGGCGGGGTGGTCGCCTATCAAAGTGCGAGGGGGCGCGATGCCGAAGGGTTTGCCGCACGTCTCGAAGGCGGCACGGCGGGCACGATCAACGGCTCAGCCCGGCTCGGCCTAGCTGGAGAGCGCTGGGATACCGCGCTTTCCGCGACCGTGGTGAGCACAGACGGTCAGCCCAATTCCCGCCCGATTGGCGGCGGCGAACGCGATATTGGCCGCGATAGCTACACCCTCTCGGGCAAGGCAGCGGCCGATGTTACGGACACGTTTGAACTGCGCGCGGCGGGGCGGTTCATCCGGACCGAGGGTGATTTTAACGACAGCGACTTCGACACAACCGCGCCCACATTCGGCTTCATCATCGACAGCCCGGGCACAAGGTTCGAAAACGAAGCGGTCTATGCGCTGGCAGGGGCGCGGCTGGAGATGTTGGACGGCGCGTGGAGCCAAGATGTATCCGTGCAGATCGCCGACATCACCCGCGACAGCTTCAACGCCTTTGGTCGCAGTTCCGGCAGTGAAGGCGACCGGCTGAAAGCCTCGTATGTCAACGCTTTCAGTATCGCTTCATCGCATTTCGTCACCTTTGCCGCAGATTGGGAGCGTGAACGGTTTCGCAACAACGATCCGTTCGGCTTCGCCTCAGCCACTCGGCAAAAGATCGAGAACGTCGGTTTGGTCGGTGAGTACCGTTATGCAGGCGAACGCTTGGACCTGTCAGCGGCGCTGCGCCGCGATATCAATGACCGCTTCGCCAATGAAACGACTTTCCGCATTGGAGCAGGCTTCGATGTGACGGAAAGTACGCGGGTGCGCGCTTCGGCAGGATCGGGGATCAAGAATCCGGGCTTTTTCGAACTTTTCGGATTTTTCGACGGTCGCTTTATCGGGAACGAAGATTTGGCGCCGGAAAAATCCACCGGCTGGGAAGTCGGGATCGATCATTCTTTTGAATTGGGCGATACCAAAATCGGCGTGACCTATTTCGACAACAATCTGGAAAACGAAATTTTCACGACATTTCCCGCGCCTGATTTCACCGCGACCCCGGCCAATGCTGATACGAAAAGCCAGCGCAGCGGGGTGGAAATCGCCCTATTCTCGCGGATTGCGCCGCAGTGGACGATTGATGCGGCCTATTCCTATCTCGACGCGGAAGAAAACGGCGTGAGCGAGGTGCGCCGGCCAAGGCACATTGCCAGCGCCGCCTTGGGCTGGACACATCCCGGCGATGCCGCGTCGGCGACGCTGGTGGTGCGGCATAATGGGGCTGCTCAGGATTTGGCGTTTACCGACCCGAGCTTTGTGCCGGTGCGCGTTACGCTGGACGATTACACCCTCGTAAATCTCAACGCCAATGTCCGTCTGACCGATGGGATTGAAGCATTTGCGCGGGTCGAAAACCTGTTTGATGATACGTATGAGCAGGTTTTCAGCTTCGTTTCGCCGGGCCGCAGCGCGGCTGCGGGGATCAGCGTACGGTTCTGACTTAACGCAATTTGGCTCGCTTTTTTCGAGGAAATGCATAGGTGCGTCCCATGCATTTCCTCGATCAGGCAAAAATCTACATAAAATCAGGCGCTGGCGGTCCCGGCGCTGTCAGCTTTCGGCGTGAAAAATACGTCGAATATGGCGGCCCCGATGGCGGCAATGGCGGCAAGGGCGGCGATATCATTTTCGAAGCGGTGCAGGGCCTCAACACCCTGATCGACTTCCGCTATTCCCAGCATTTCAAGGCGAAGCGCGGCAATCATGGCAGAGGCCGTGACCAGACCGGCGGCGGCGCACCCGACCTTATCGTAAAAGTTCCGGTCGGCACTCAGGTGCTGTCGGAGGACAAGGAAGAAGTGCTCGCCGATTTCACCGAGGTCGGCCAGCGTGTCGTTTTCCTCGAAGGGGGCATCGGCGGACGCGGCAACGCGTCCTATAAAAGCTCCACTAACCGCGCGCCCCGCCAGCATCAGCCCGGCGAACCCGGTGAGGAAATGTGGGTCTGGCTGCGGCTGAAGCTGCTGGCCGATGTCGGCCTGCTAGGCCTCCCCAATGCGGGCAAATCGACCTTTATCAACGCGGTCTCGAACGCAGGCGCGAAGGTGGGGGATTATGCCTTCACCACGCTGGTCCCGAAACTGGGCGTTGTCCGGCACAAGGGCCGCGAATTCGTGCTGGCCGACATTCCCGGCCTGATCGAAGGTGCAGCCGACGGCGCGGGTATCGGCGACCGTTTTCTGGGCCATATTGAACGCTGCCGCGTGCTCATTCACCTGATCGACATCGCTGGAGACGATCCCGCCGATGCGATGCAGGTCGTGCGCGAGGAACTTACCGCATATGGCGCAGGGCTGGAGGATAAGCCGCAGCTCATTGCGCTCAACAAGCTTGATCTCGCGGACAAGGAACTGGGCGAGGCATTCGCGCAGGAATTGATCGAGGCAGGCGCGGACAAAGTGTTTACCGTGTCGGGCGCAACGGGCGAGGGTATCGAGCAATTGCTGGATGCAGTGCTCGGGTATCTGCCCGACCGCACCTCGACCGAAACGAACGCTGCCGAGGTTGAGGAAACCGACGAAGATAACGACGAATGGTCGCCGATTTGACCGGGCCTCTTCTCAACGGAGCCGATCCGGCTTAATCGCGGTGCACCATGGCCGTGCAAAGACTTAGAGATTTTTCCGATCCGGCGCGGTGCGCACGGCTGGTTGTCAAGATCGGGTCGGCGCTGCTCGTCGATCCCGGCGGTAAACCGCGCGGCAGCTGGCTGCGCAGCATCGCCTCGGAAATCGCCGGGGCGCGTGCGCGCGGGCAGGAAGTGATCGTGGTATCCAGCGGATCGATTGCCATGGGCGCAGCGCAGCTTGGCTTGCCCGGCGGCGGGCGCGAGACGTTATCGCAGGCGCAGGCGGCTGCTGCGGTCGGGCAGGTCCAGCTTGCCTCGCTATGGGCAAACACGCTTGGCGAGCACGACCTTCAGTCGGGGCAAATGTTGCTGACGCTGGAAGATATGGAATCGCGCACGCGTTACCTCAATGCCCGCAACACACTGCGAGAGTTGCTGGATCGGGGCGTGGTGCCGATCGTCAACGAAAACGATAGCGTCGCTACCAGCGAGATACGCTTTGGTGACAATGACAGGTTGGCGGCGCGTGTCGCCCAGGCTGCGGACGCAAACGGGCTGTTGCTGCTGACCGATGTTGACGGGCTGTATTCCGCGAATCCGGATCAGCCTCATGCGAAACTGCTGCCGGAGGTGCACGGCGTGACGGACGAAATCCGCGCGATGGCGACCGGCGGTTCTGGCTCGGGCATCGGATCAGGCGGGATGACTTCGAAATTGCAGGCAGCTGAAATTGCCGAGCGGGCAGGCATCGCGCTTGGCATAATCAGGGGCACCCAAGACAGTCCGATTGGCCGCGCCATGGATACAGGGCGCGGCACGCTGTTTCGGCCGGTGCGCGACGACAATGCGTTCAAGTCGTGGATCGGAGGCCGGATGCGGTTTGGCGGTTCGGTTCAGGTGGATGACGGCGCGGCCCGCGCGCTGGGTGATGGCAGCAGCCTGCTGGCAATTGGCGTCACCAAAGTTATCGGCACGTTTGATCGCGGGGACGTAATCTCAATTGAAGACGCAGAAGGCCGCATGATCGCCAAAGGGATGACCGAATACAGCTCTGCCCAGTGCGACGCGATCAAGGGGCTGCGTAGCGAAGCGGTTGCCGCGAAAATCGGGCATGTCCCGCGTTCCGCTGTGGTCCACCGCGATCAGATGGTTATGCTGTGACGGATATGGGCACGATTGCGATTACAGGCGCCACAGGATTTGTCGGCAGCGCGGTTCTGGATGTGGCCCGGCAAAAGGCGTTGTCGGTACGCGCGCTTACGCGCAGGCCGCAGGCGGACGAGGCGCGGATAGACTGGGTTCGCGGCACTCTGGACGATGAAGAGGCGCTGGCGCAGCTGGTCAGCAGCGCCGACGCTGTGATCCACATTGCCGGGCTTACCAATACACCCAATCCGGGGCGTTTCGAGGCGGCCAACGTGACGGGCACGGCCAACGTGATCGCTGCTGCGAAAGCGGCGGGGGTAGGGCGGCTGGTGTTTGTGTCATCGTTGGCGGCGCGCGAACCGGACCTCTCCGCCTATGGCGCGTCGAAAGCGCGGGCGGAAACTGTGGTCAAAGACTGCGCGATGGACTGGACCATCGTGCGCCCGCCAGCGGTGTATGGCCCGCGGGACAAGGATATGTTCGAGCTGTTCCGGTCGGCAAAATTCGGCATCGTTCCCGTTCCGCCAGAGGGGCGAACATCGATTATCCATGTCGAAGATCTCGCACGGCTTCTCATCGCGCTGGTTCCGGGCAGCGAGATGACGCGCGGCAAAACGTACGAGCCGTGGGATGATAATGCGTTCGGGTATGACCACGCGGAGCTTGGAACGCTGATCGCCGAGGCGGTTGGTAATCCGGGCGCCTTGACCCCGAAACTGCCCGCCTCGATCATGCGATTGGGGGCCAGCGTCGATGGCCTTGTGCGCGGTTCCAAGGCAAAGCTGACACCTGACCGCGTCGGCTACATGCTCCACCCCGATTGGGTGTGCGACATGAAGAAGGCGCCGCCCCTGTCGCTCTGGCAAGCGGTCTGGTCCGGGCCGGAAGGGCTGAAGATGACTGCCGACTGGTACAAAAAAGAAGGCTGGCTGTAAGTCCCTTTGACTTGGCAGGATCAGACCCTAAACACTTTGTCAGGGGTCGCATGAACAGGGAACTCGCTTAGCGCGCGTTTCTACATGCATTTTGAGGACGAACATCATGAAATATATCGCACTTGCCGCAGCACTTGTGGCCGTAAGCGCCTGCTCGCCTGCTGAAACCGAGGAAGATACTGGCGCAGACGCAATGGCGGTTGAGGATCAGGCGATTGTGGAGCAACCGATGGCTGCCGACGGCATGCCCACGCCCGGCACATACGAAGTGACCAATGCGGCTGGCGAGGTAACCACAGAGGTGCTCAACGAAGATGGCACCTATGTCAGTACCAATGCCGATGGCACTACCGAAAACGGCACTTGGGAACAGCGTTCGCCTGGCGAATATTGCGCGAAGGCAGAGAGTGCAGAAGAGATGACATGCTACTCCGAATCCGTCGATGAAAACGGTGTCTGGAGCTCCATCGATCCGAATGACGGTGAAGTTTCAACCGTCGTTCGGGTTGATGCACAAAGCTGATCGACGCTTTATATAATCATAGGGCGCTGCATCGGGATACATCCACCGGGCAGCGCCCATATTTATAGGGTAAGCGACGCTGAGCAGTCGCGATTGCCATACGCCTCGGCATAGGATTTTTCCCAGCATTTCTCGAATCCCTCCAAGACGTTGAGATTGGGAGACCATGACATTTGGACGGTTGTTCCATCGGGGCGAGTGAAGCTGTTGTTCTCCGGCTCTGGAATGGTTTTCAGCCGTCCAATAGCGGCCTGCAGATGCTCACGATCCTTTCTCAAAAAGGCAATCGTGCCTGAGACATAGTGATTCCAGCCGAAATCGGCGTCGTCTTCAGGGGCGGTGTAAGTTCGACTGAACAAGGCGATTGCCTCTTTCGTCTGCCCGGCAAAGGCGCGCATTTGCCCCTCGTGCCAATAAAGGATCGAATTATGGTCGCGCTTTGCATGTCGCCAGATGCGGATCAGTTCGGCGGCCTCGGAATGGCAGCCATCCTTGGAAAGCGCACGCCAGCCGCCATCGGGGATGTCCTGATCAAATGCGTTCCTGTCCAGCGCGAGCATCGCGTCAAGATCGTATGAGCAATCGGGCCGCGCAGCGGGTCCAGGAGCAGCAGCAGCCTCGGCAGCGTTGGCAGGCTGGGCGGCGGCGAGGGTGAGGGTGACAGCGAGCAACATGGGTTGCAGGCTAACCACCACGCGGCTGATTTCAACCCGAACGGTTTTTAGAGGAACGGCTCTTCGCCGGGTTTATGGATGCCGCATTCAGTTTTGTCCCAGCCTTTCCACCGGCCCGAGCGCGGGTCTTCTCCGTCAGCCACGCGGTGCGTACACGGCTCGCAGCCGATTGACGGAAAACCCTGCGCAACCAGCGGATGGCGCGGCAGATCGTGATCTTCCAGATAGGCGACAATATCTTCGGCTGACCAATCGATCAGCGGATTGATCTTGAGCCGACCCTGTTCATCGGAGGTGTCGACTTCGAACCGGGGCAATTGCGCACGAGTCGATGACTGGAACGCCTTTCGCCCGGTGAAGCTACCGTCATAATGCGCCAGCGCCTTTGCCAGCGGCTTTACCTTGCGGATTTCGCAGCAGCCATCGGGGTCATAAGACCAGCGCAGCCCGCTTTCATCCTTTTCGGCCAATTCGTCCGCATCGGGGGTCAGCACATTGAGGTTGGTGAGACCAAGACGTTTGGCCACTTCATCGCGGTATCTCAGCGTCTCGGCAAAATGCTTCCCCGTCTCCAGAAAAAGCACGGGCACATTCGGATCGACCTGCGCGATCAGGTGCAGCAGCACGACGCTTTCCGCGCCAAAACTTGAAACGACCGCCAGATCGCCGGCGAGATCGCCCTTGATAACGCCTTCGAGCATTTCCTGCGTGGAAGAACCGCGAAACATGCGGTTGAGGCGCACGGCGTCATGCTCGGAGAAACGGGGCGCTGTGTTGAGGCGGTCGACCTTCCGGTCCAGCGCTTCGTCTGTTGCTTCGTCCTGCGTGAAAGGGGCCTGCGGATCAGGTTTGTCCATGGCGCAATTCCGGTATCGTGGTGCGGTCATCGGCGGCGTGCTGATACACGTTTTCCCAAACGGCAAAAGCGCGTGCGGCGTCGTCTTCGTCCAGCGGTTTGTCAGGGGCAAACGCATCGAAACCGCAGCGCCGCATATGGCTGAGCTGGTCGATCAAGATATCGCCGACAGCGCGCAACTCGCCGGTATAACCAGCCTCTCTCAGGATACGCGCGGCGGAATATCCGCGGCCATCTGCGAAGCTGGGAAAATTGACTTCGACCAGGGCTAGGCGGCCCAGGATTGGCAGCAATTCGCGTGCATCGTCGCCCGGTTCGATACGGACTGCGGTCGCATTGGTCTGATCGCGGCAGGCATCCACCGTGACAGCCGCATGGTCTGCCACTTCGTCCTCGCGAAACCGGAACTGCACCTCGTCAGGCGACGTGCCCAGATCATTGGTGGTTTTATCCATAAAGCGCCTCCTTGAACGGGGCCATGCCGATGCGGCGGTAAGTGTCGATGAACCGCTCTCCATCACCGCGCTGGGCGAGGTAAACGTCGGTGACGGTCTCAACCGCTTCGATCACGCCGTCCTCATCGAAACCGGGGCCGGTGATTTTGGCGAGGGAGACGTCCTCCGCCTCGCTCCCGCCGAGCGAGAGCTGGTAGTTCTCCTTACCCTTCTTATCGACGCCCAGAATGCCGATATGGCCGGCATGGTGGTGCCCGCAGGCATTGATGCAGCCGGAGATTTTAAGCTTCAATTCGCCCAGCTCGCTTGTTTTGCCAGACTTGTCGAAGCGTTCCGATATGCGCTGGGCAAGCGGGATGGAGCGCGCATTGGCGAGCGCGCAATAATCAAGGCCGGGACAGGCGATGATGTCTTCCACCGTGTCCATGTTGGGAGCGCCCAGATCCGCTTTGTCTAGAGCCGTCCATAGAGCGTGCAGATCGGCGATCTTCACATGCGGCAGAACGACGTTCTGCGTGTGCATGATGCGCAGTTCGTCAAAGCTGTACCGCTTGGCAAGGTCAGCCATCAGGCGCATCTGGTCGCCGGTTGCATCGCCGGGAATGCCGCCGACAGGCTTTAGCGAGATAACCGCGCTGACATAGCTGTCATGCTTGTGCCGGTGGGTGTTGCGGTCGACCCACAGGGCAAAGTCGGGATCGGAGCGGTCGAGCGTTTTGGGGCCGTTTTCAAACGCAGGATCGGAAAAGAACGGTTTAATCCGCTCCAGTTCCTCGCGCGGAGGCTCCACTCCGACATCGAGCATGTTGGCGAATTCTTCCTCGACCTGGCGAGTGTATTCATCCTTGCCCAGTTCGTGGACAAGGATCTTGATACGCGCCTTGTACTTGTTATCGCGGCGGCCATAGCGGTTGTATACGCGCAGACACGCCTCGGCATAGGTAATCAGCTGATCGAGCGGCACGAAATCGCGGATGATCGGCGCGATCATGGGGGTGCGTCCCATTCCGCCGCCAACGAAGAAACGCGCGCCGATTTCACCGTTTTTCTCAACAATCTGGATGCCGATATCGTGGAGGCGCATCGCTGCGCGGTCTTTCTCCGACGCGATCACGCAAATTTTGAACTTACGCGGCAGATAGGTGAATTCCGGATGGAAGCTCGACCATTGGCGCAGCAATTCCGCATAGGGACGCGGATCGACCAGCTCGTCATGCGTAGCTCCGGCAAAATGATCGGAAGAGATATTGCGGATGCAATTGCCGCTGGTCTGGATCGCGTGCATTTCAACCTTGGCCAGATCGGCCAGAATGTCGGCGGCATCTTCCAGCTTGATCCAGTTGAATTGCAGATTTTGCCGCGTGGTGAAGTGACCGTAGCCGCGATCATATTTGTCCGCGATATTGGCCAGCGCCGTCATTTGCTCGCTGTTCAGCGTGCCATAGGGGATCGCAACGCGCAGCATGTAGGCGTGCAATTGCAAGTACAGCCCGTTCATCAGCCTAAGCGGCTTGAACTGGTCCTCGGTCAGTTTCCCTTCGAGGCGGCGGCGTGCCTGGTCGCGGAATTCCTCGACGCGGGCATCGACCATTTGCTGGTCATAAGGATCATATTTGTACATCAGATTACCCAGTCGAGAGCTGCGGGGTCTTGGGGTTTAAGCGTCAAATCAGGACGGACTGTGGGGCCAAGCGCGCGGACGCGGTCCTTGATATGCGCGGGGCGAATATGGCCGTCCTCCTCGCGCGTGGCCTCCAGCAGGTAGGGCACGTTGACGCGGCGCGCGGCTTCTTCGGCGGCGAGAATTTCCTCGCCCCGCTCGCCCACGTCGGCGGCGTCATCGACATAGATCGACCACGCGGTGCCGGTCCACCAGATAACTTCGCCGGTTTTCAGATCGTTTCCGGTCAGGATTTTCATGTTGCCGCCTCCAGTGCGGTTTTAGCAATGGTGTGGCTGTCACGCGCGGTCACTTCGCCGATCACGATGAGAGCGGGGCTTTTGATCGCCTCGCGCTTCACAAGGTCAGGCAATTCTGCCAGCGGCCCGCGCACAACGCGCATGTCGGCGCGCGCAGCGTTCTCTATCACGGCGAGCGGCATGTCTGGGGCAAGCCCGTCCGCCATCAATTTTTCGGCAATTTGCGGCGCGGTTTTGACGCCCATATAGATAACCAGCGTGCGGCCTTTGCCAGCCAGACCGGACCAGTTCTGATCGGATAGCCCTTTGCACTGGCCAGCGACGAAGCTGACGATGCTGGAGGCATCCCTGTGGGTCAGCGCGATATGCGTTGCCGCAGCCGCGCCATTCGCGGCGGATATGCCGGGCACGATTTCAACTGCGATCCCTGCTGCCTTGGCATCCTCCGCCTCTTCGCCGCCGCGCCCGAAGATCAGCGGATCGCCGCCCTTCAGCCGCACCACATCGCGCCCGGCCTGCGCCTCGCGCACCAGCAGCGCATTGATCTGGTCCTGCGGCAGCGTGTGCCGGGATCGCTGTTTGGCAACGGATATCAGGCGGGCATCGGGGCGCGCCATGGCAAGGATTTCCGCGCTTACCAGACCATCGTGAACGATGACCTTCGCCCGTTCGATCAGGCGCGCGGCGCGAAGGGTAAGAAGATCGGGATCACCCGGACCTGCACCGACGAGATATATGGTTCCTTGGCTTTGCATGAGGCCGAAATGGTCGAGCGCGTCATTATGTGCCAGCGAGAATGGATTTGCAGGCAGTAAGCAAAGCTATCGCGGCGCGATTTATGATTGAGAAAGTGCGGCGAGGCAGCAGTCAGAAGCACTTAGCGCGGTATTCATCCGATCTTCTTGGGGCAACGCCAGTTTCCGCAGGGCCAATCACTGGTCAGGAGACATTTCCCATGCGTTCAGCCACCAAATCAGCCCTTGCCGCAGCACTCTGCACTTCCGCGCCCTTCGCAGCTTCGGCCCAGCAGCAAGCCGCACAAACCGAGGTTGCACCGTTAACTGCGGTTCAGCCTGCCCCCTCTGCCGATGCCTACCTGCCCGCCAACACCGAGGTGCGGATGCGGATGAACGAGACGGTGACGACAAAAGGCAAGACATGGAGCGAAGGCGATACGTTTTCGCTGACCGTGACCCACAGCGTCTTCCAGAATGGCTATGTCATCATCCCGGAGGGATCGCGGGGCGTAGGCCGTATCACCTGGCTCACCAACAAGGGTGCCTTTGGCAAATCGGGAAAAATGGAGGTCGAGCTTGAGTATGTCGAGGTGAATGGCCGCCGGATCGATATTGACGGCACTTTCCGTCAGGATGGTGAGGGCAACACGGTCGCGACGATTGGCGGTGTTCTGGCGGCGGGCGTTTTTGCAGGGTTCATCACCGGGCGCAGCGGGACCATTCCACGCGGGCGAGAGCTTACCGCTTTCACCGAACGCGCAATGCCGCTTGCGCTGCCGCAAATGGGAGCAAACAGTGCCCGGCGCGGAACACAGGCTCTGCCGGTCACGCCCAATCCTGTTCCGCACGATTTCAAGCCGGTGGGCCCATATTCAGGCGGCTGATCCTGGCAGCTGGCGCCTCCGCCTGATCTATTTTGCTGCTTTGGCCTTCTGGTCGGACAGAAGATCGATCAGGCGGTCCAGCTCCTTGCTAGAGCGGAGGTGGATGTCCTGCTGCGGGAACGGGATTTCGACGTCGTTTTGCTTGAACAATTCCCACACGCGGTCGTAAACATCGGACCGGATGTTCGCGAGGCCTTCTTCAGGGTCGCGAATCCAGAAGCGGATCTCGAAATTCACCGAATTGTCGCCGAATTCCATGATGTTCACACGCGGGCGCGGGCTGGTGAGGATGCGATTTGTATCCGCCACCGCCTGATACAGCAGCTCTTTGACCAGCGGAATATCGGAATTGTAGCTGACGCCCACGGGCGCGCGCACGCGCACATCGCGCGATGAATACGACCAGTTGACCACCTGATTGATCATCAGATTTTCGTTCGGGATCAGGTATTCGGTCTGGTCCCGGGTAATGACCGAAATCGCGCGAATGCCGATCTTTCGAATCTGGCCGAAACTTTCATTGCCAGATCCGTCCGTCACCGTGATCACGTCGCCCGGCTTGATCGACTTATCGAGCAACAGCAGGATGCCCGATATCAGGTTACCGAAGGTTTTCTGGAGGCCGAAACCAATCGCGAGGCCGAATGCGCCGCCGAAAAATGCCAGCGCAGTCAGGTCAATGCCCAGCAAGTCGATCCCGATGAAGAACGCCGCGCCCCATATCGCCATGGTCGTCAGCTTTTCGGCGAGGACGGTCTGGCTGCCATCAAGGCGGGTTGCGCGTTTCAGCGC
Organism: Erythrobacter sp. MTPC3; assembly: GCF_042854385.1. Taxonomy (NCBI): domain Bacteria; kingdom Pseudomonadati; phylum Pseudomonadota; class Alphaproteobacteria; order Sphingomonadales; family Erythrobacteraceae; genus Erythrobacter; species Erythrobacter sp. MTPC3. Next base: position 46,738 of record NZ_BTGP01000006.1, on the reverse strand, counting down.
CGCCCTAACCAGCCGCGTGGCCAGCCATGCGCCGGTAAGCACCAGTAGAATGACTGCAATGATCAGCAGTGCATCGAGCAGCGAGAACCGGAATGTGTCGGTTTCAATCGCCCATTCGCGCAGCGTCGACAGGAACGCCCCAGCGGTTTCGCTGCGTTCGCCCACACCCTCGACAAAATCGTCAGAGGCTTCCAGCACTTCTGTCGGAGCTTCGGGTGCTGGTTCGGGCGTGGATGTCGCGTCTGCCGCAGGGGTCTCGCCTGCGTTTTGCGCCGTGCCGTCCGCGCTCCCCGCTGCGGCATCGGCAGCGGGATCAGTGGTTTCGGTTACATCTGCTGGCAGCGAGGCGGCTGTCGTCATTCGTGATCCATCTTGGCAAGCGCCTGTGCGAGGTCCGCGATCAGGTCATCCGGGTTTTCCAGCCCGATCGATAGGCGAATGGCCGGACGGACGCCAGCCTTGCCATCAGCGGTATTGCCTGGCGTCATGACGGCGCGGTGTTGATCGGGATAAATGGGCAGAGCAAGGCTTTCAAACCCACCCCAACTGTACCCGATGCCAAACAGGTTCAGCGCGTCGGCGACCCTGCCGCTCGCCGCGGGATCATCGCTGCCGAGGGTGAAGCTAAACAACCCGCATCCGCCGGTGAAATCGCGCGACCACAGGGCATGGGACGCATCGCCGGGCAGCATCGGGCACATCACCCCGGTAACGCTCGGCTGGCCGTTTAGCCATTCGGCAATTCTAAGCGAGCTCGCGGTGCTTTGCTGCAATCTGATCGCCATAGTGCGCAGCCCGCGAGAGGCAAGGGCGGCATCATCGGGAGAGACGACCTGCCCCAATTCCTGCGAAGTGCGGCGCAGCGCGCGGTGCCAGCGTTCCCCTGCGCTCGCTGCGCCCATCATCAGGTCTGAATGCCCGCCGACATGTTTCGACAGGCTCATCATGGTAATGTCGCAGCCGTGTTCCAGTGGAGCAAAGCCTAGCGGGCTGGCCCAAGTGTTGTCGATCATGCTCACTGCGCCATGTTCGCGCGCGATCGCGCAAATGGCGGGGACGTCGCACACCTCCATCGTCAGGCTGCCGGGACTTTCCAGCCACACGGCGCGGACTTTCTCTTCGAACAGGGCTGCGTATGCATCCAAGTCGAGCGGATCGAAAAACACCGTCGACACGCCCATGCGTTTAAGCAGGCCGGTCGCCATGCTGCGCGAAGGGTCGTAGGCATTGTCGCTCATCAGCAGCCGGTCCCCCGGACGCAGAACCGCAAGCATACATCCCGCAATCGCGGCCACACCGCTGGGATACAGCACGGTGCCATGCGCGCCCGGTTCCATTTCGGTCAGCGCCTCTGCCAGCGACCACTGGGTTGGCGCACCGCGCCTGCCATAGAAAAAATCACCATCCGCGTTCGATTTGCCAGCAGCCTTGCGGTCTGCTTCGGTGTCGTAAAGGTGGGTTGAGGCGCGCCAGACCGGCGTGTTTACCACCGCCCCTGTCCATTCGCGCCGTCGCCCTGCATGGGTGATGCGCGTTTCGGGGTGCAGCTTTCTCTCGTCGCCGCCGTTCTCGCTCATGCCGGACCCTTGTTTTTGGGAGTGGCCGGATCGGCGCTCCATTCCTGCCAGCTGCCATCATACAGCGCGGTGTCGATTTTGCCGATCAGGTGCAGCGCGAACAATAACACGCTGGCGGTGACACCGCTGCCGCAGGTCGCGGTCACGGGGCGGTCCAGATCGACGCCCGCTTGCTCGAATGCTGCGCGCAGATCGGCAGGTGATTTGAATGTGCCATCGGCATTGAACAGATCGCCAAACGGCACATTGCAAGAGCCTGGGATGCGGCCATTTTCACCGCCATGCACCGGGTCGGTGCCTTTGCCATACACACGGTCCGCGCCGCGCGCATCTACGACCTGTTCGGCGCACGTTTCTATGTTGGCGAGCATATCCGCCTTGCTGCGGATGCGGGTGATTTGGGGGAAGTCTGCCTTGGGCACCGGACCCGCCGGGGTTTCGCCGCTTTCCAAAGGCCGGTTTTCCGCTTTCCATTTGGCGAGGCCGCCGTCGAGGATCATCACATTATCCCACCCATGCGCAATCAGGATGAACCATGCGCGAGCTGACGTTTTGACTGCGCTGTCATCATAAATGACGATTGTGCTGCCTTGCACCGCGCCAAGCGAGCCGAGCCGTTGCGCGAGCTGATCGCCCGTTGGCACTGCCGCTGGAACCGGGGAGGCTGGATCGGTGAGACTTTCCAAATCAAGGAAACGTGCGCCCGGAATATGGCCCGCGTCAAATTCTGCGCGCGCGTCACGCTGCGCAGCTGGAAGGTGGCGGGACGCATCCACTATCGTAAGGGTGCCGTCATTCAGCCGCGCTGCCAATTCCGCGGTTGAGATAAGGCTTTTCGCTCTTTCGTTCATGGCGCGAAGGGGTAGCGCGCCCTGCCTCCCGCGCCAAGGGTCACACAGCCACGCAGCATCTACGCTGCGGCGGGCTCTTTCACTTCCTGCGCGCGCAGACCGGTCATTCCGCCCGGCGGTGTGTCGAGTGGGATCGGGTGGAGCCGCGCGCCGCTGACCGCACTTGGCGTGCCGACAACAAACTTGCGCGTCTGCGATTTAAGGCCTTCGCAGGCCAGCGTCACAAGCAGCATGGGCACGAAAACCGGGGTGTTGGCCTGCCGGAACGCGCTCACCTCGCTCCACGGCATTTGTAGTTCGCCGGTTACGGTGCGCGCCTGATGCGGGCCGATCCGCTCGATCATGTGGAGCTCTGCGCCGTTGGAACCGGGTTTCATCTCCGTATCGCGCCGCGCGCTCGAAAGCACGGGATCGACAGTGATGCCCCGGACAGCGAAATCCGAACGATTGCGGATTTCAATGCGGTATTGCGCCGTGAATTTCATGACGCTGCGTGATGCCGCAACAATGCTGACCTGCAGGTCCAGTTTGGGAGGCGCAGCGGCTGTTCGCTCGCGCATTGGCGCGGGCGGGGCACTGGGCGAGGTTTTGCCAGTGGTGAAATCGGATCGCTGTGCTGCGATCATCTGGCGCACGCCGGCGGTCATTGCCGCCGCATTCACCGACTGCGCGCGCCCCGCACCGGGGGCGGCGCGTTTGCGCCACCATAAAAGGCCGCCAATCGCCGCCAGCAAGATGACCAGCAGTCCAATCGCCCACGTTAGCCATGATGTCCCGCCGCCAGCCTGCTCGACGGCGGGCTGGAAATCCGGGGCGGCAGATGGCGCGGCATCATTTGCCGTAACGCTCGGGATAGAGGCGTCATCGTAGAAACCGTCATCCTCGAAAGTGGGCACGGGAATGGCATCTGGCGCGCCTGTTTCCGATGGCTGCAATGCTTCGGCAGCCTGCCTGTCAGTCACTGTCGTTTCTGAGTCAGTGGAACTCGGCGCCGGCCTTGTAGGTGAAGGTGCGGGCGACGGGGCCGTCTGTCGCGCAGCAGGCTGCGCAGCTTCGCTTGGCGCTGTTTCCAGCACGGGCGCCGGAACGATAGTGGGCGAGGGCTGCGGCGCCGGAGTGCGCGTTTCTTGCGGAGCTGGAGACGGTGTCGGTGTCGCAATCGGGCGCGGTGCAATCGCTACGCCGTCCCTCACATCCACTGGACCCTGCGGTGCAGGGGTTGGCGAAGGCGTCGGTTCAGGCAAGGAGAAACTGCCCGGAGAGCTCTGCGCTGACAATGCTGACACGGGCGCGGTCAGCGCGATTGCACTGGCGCAGATTATTGCAATGCGCCGCCTTCCCGCCCGCGACACAATCGCTGGAGCGTGATTAAGCAAACTGGCTGGAGGCGATGATGTGCGCATGGTTGCGTTCTGGTTCTGAAACATGATCGGGTCAGCGGGGCGGAATGGTTAATAATAGAAGATGTGCTGCCCGCGTCCAGTTGACCGCTTGCGCAGCGCAACATTTCGCGGCAACAGCGCGGCATGGAAACCACACCTGAAAAGAAAACCGCCCCGCAATTTCTTGGCAAGGACACTCCGCTGCCAACTTCCCCAGAAGAAGCGCAGCTTGATTACGTTCCTAATCCGCGCAAGGGATTGCTGTATCTGGTCCGTTTTACGGCGCCTGAATTCACCTCTTTATGCCCTGTCACCTCGCAACCGGATTTCGCGCATCTCGTGATCGATTACGCGCCCGGCGACACGATTGTGGAATCAAAAAGTCTGAAGCTTTTCCTGGGAAGTTTCCGCAATCACAATGGCTTCCATGAAGATGTGACGGTCGGCATCGGGCAAAGGCTGGCGGAAGAGATGAAGCCTGTCTGGTTGCGAATTGGCGGGTATTGGTATCCGCGCGGCGGAATTCCGATTGATGTTTTCTGGCAATCTGGCGCGCCGCCAAAAGATTTATGGTTACCAGATCAGGCCGTTCAACCTTATCGCGGACGAGGGTAACCTCAGGGAATTCCGCCATAACAAATCATTAAATGGTTAATATTGGCTGAGAAAGCTCAAAGAGCCCTTTTCATTTTCTCTTCATATTGTAAGGATAAGTCCACTTGGCGAAGGGGGGATTGCGGTAGCGCAAGTTGATAAACCCTCCAAAACTGTAAGTTGAAATGATCCTTAAGGGGTATCTGATGACTATTGCTACTACTACGAAATTCCGTGTGATCGGCGGTGCTTCCGCACTTGCACTTTCCGCTGGTCTGTCTGGCACTGCTCTTGCGCAGGCAACAGCTCCTCTGGCCGCAGCGCCTGCTGCGCCGACTGCTCCAACAGCGCCTGCGAACGCAGAACAGTGCGCAGAAGTCACCACAGACAATTTCGTATGTGCGCCTGGCATCGATAATGATGGCGTCGGCGAAGACCCTTCGGCTGGCGATCCCGCTGATCCAATCACCATTACGATCGATGATGGCGCTTTCGTAACTGGATCAACCGGCTTTTCAACTGGCGCATCCGTGACCGGTGATGCAGGCACGACGGTTACAAACAACGGCGCGATCGTTGGTGGTGCGGATGGCGCGGTCATCCTGAATTCCGACGCGCTCCTCACCAATAACGGCTTCATCAGCTCCGATTTCTTCGTCGCTGTTCGGACCGGTAACGAAGTCACCATCGACAACACCGGCACGATCTACGGCAATTCCAGCGTTGCGCTGATTTCTGCCAATGACGGTCTGGTCATCAACAATTCCGGCCTTTTGCAAAACGATGCAGGCTCGGTTGTGTTCAGCAACGGCGATGGTTTTGCTAACACGGTAGTGACCGTGAACAATGCTGAAGCCGGCCAGATTTTCACCACTGCGGACGATTCGATTGTACTCGACATCGAAGAAAATGCGGTGATCAACAACTCAGGCCTGATCCAATCCTTCGGCGAAGACAGCGGCGCAATTGTTGTTGGTCAGACCGCGACAATTGTGAATGACGGCAACATCGCCACCAATGGCGATAGCTCGAACGCACTTTTGGTTGGCGAAGGTTCGATGATCACCAATAACGGTCTTATCCAGACGTTGGGCGATAATTTTGCCGATGCGATCAGAGCGAACGGCGCGATCACGGTTATCAACAATGGAACGATCTCGACCGCGGGTGAGAACTCGTTCGCTTTCTACCAGAACGCCGGCGAAGGATCGACGATCACGAATAGCGCTACCGGCGTTATCACGACTTCGGGTGACAACTCGATCGCAATTGCTGGCGGCACTGATGCGCAGATCGTCAATGACGGGACGATTTCTGCTTCTGGCGAATTATCGTCAGCTGTCGACACCTTTGGCGAAGACGCTGCGATTACCAATAACGGCACAATGTCGACTTCGGGCGACAACGCCGATGTTGTCTCCATCGGCAGCGGTGCGACCCTCACCAATAACGGCACGATCGCCGCGACCGGTGCGGATTCTGTCGGCGTCGAGCTGTTCGATGACGTAACTGTTATCAACTCGGCAACCGGTGTCATCAGCTCTGCACTTAGCAATGGTGTCGCGCTGACCAGCACCGATGCCCTGTTTGTCAACTTCGGTCTGGTTTCTTCAGCAACCGAAGCAGCCCTCACCACTGCCGATGGCGATGACTATTCGGTGTTCAACTATGGCACGCTGACCGGTGATGCCGGCACTGCTGTCGAACTGGGTGACGGCAATGACAGCTTCTTCGCTCTCAATGGCGGCAACGCAAACGGCGTTGTCGACGCAGGCGATGGCGGCGACACGCTGTACGTTCTCGTCACCAACGAAAACGAAGCCCAGTTCGACCTCAGCGATCTGGGAACTGAATATGTGGACTTCGAACGTTTCGCGTTCGGTTCGCAGAACTTCAGCCCGGTCAATGGCGATGATACCGATGGCACCGGCCGTCTGGTGCTCAATGGCTCCACTGATCTGTTTTTCACAATCTTCAACAGCGCATTCCTTGCCGGCGATGTAACTGGCACAGTCTTCCTCGACGCGGTTGAGAACCCGAACGACGGAACAACGCCAGAGCTGAACTTCATCATCGCAGACGGCGGTTCGATCGATGTCGAAGGCAACGACGGCATCCGCGTCGTCGATGACGGTTTCACGATTGCCAATGTCGGCCTGATCCGCTCCAACTTCGACGAAGCGATCGAGGGCGAAGGCTTCAATGATCTGACCGTTCAGAACAGCGGCACGATCCTCGCCGATTTCAATGCAGAAACTGCGATTGAATCGAATGACAATCTGACGGTTGAAAACCGCGGTGTCATCCAGTCGGTCAACTCGCAGGCAATCGTTGCCACCGGCACCGGTCTCAGCGTTTTGAACACTGCAACCGGCGAAATTCTGTCCGACAGCGTGAATGCGATCACCGGCGGTGATGACGTATCGGTCGAAAACGAAGGCCTGATCAGCGGCGTTGAAAGCAGCGCGATCATTGCCAACTACGGATCGTTCACCAACTCCGGCACAATTACGGCGACTGCACCGGGTGCAGGTGTTGGAGCGGGCATCTACCTTGAAGCAAGCGCCGAAGATTCCACCATCACCAACGAAGCAGGCGGTGTTATCGAAGGCGACTTCGGCATCTTCGTCGATCAGGCTTCGACTGGCGGCGTGACGGTTGCCAACTTCGGCACAATCACCGGCAATAACGGTGAAGCTGTGGTTCTCGGCGCTGGTGTCGATCAATTCCAGCAGTGGACCGGTGCAACAACCAACGGCAATGTCCGTTTGGGCGGCGGTGACGATACCTTCGTCCTCGAAGGCAGCATGTCTTCGATCCTCGGCACCGTCAGCGGCGGTGGCGGCGATAACACGGCCCTCCTCGGCGGTGTGCTCGACGGGGACAACCTGACGGACTTTGGCACTATCACGCTTGGCGAGCTATTCGACCTCACGGTGTCCGGCGATCGTACACTGACCGGCAATGTCAACGCTGTTGGCAACACAACCCTGGGCCTTGGCGTGGATACGCTGACCGTCGATGGCGACCTGACGCTGGACGATGGATCGACCATCACGGTTCTCACACCGCTTGACGAGGCCCTGCTGGGTCAGACGGTCGTTGTGCTGAGCCAGACCGGTGATTTCATCGATGATGGCGCGACCTTCGACATCATCGATGATGACTTGCTGCTCACCTATACGCGTGTTGGCGACGCGTCGGTCGCTGTGACTGCGGACAACCCGCTTGGCACGTCGAGCGATTCGAACATCGTGTCGATCAGCAATGCCGTGTCGAACGCACTGACAGCCGGTACGCTGAGCACGGCAAACTTTGCCGCACTCAACGATCTCGGAGATGTCGACGCGCTTCAGGCTGCTTTGGGCAGCGCACTGCCATCGCTTAGTGAAAGCATCGGCCGTGAAATCTTCGAAAGCAGCAGCGCAGCCAGCGAAGCACTGGATCGTCACCTCGCGGGTGAAGGTTCGGCTTTGTGGGGCCAGGTAATCGTTCGCGGTGCTGAACAGGACGCGCTCTCAATCACGTCGAATGGATACGAATCCGACCAGCTGATCTTCACTGCGGGTTTCGACTTTGCGGCGACTGACGGTGTTCGCATCGGTGCCCTTGCCAGCTACGCTGACATTGAAAACGACGATGAAACGGCGTTGAAGAGCTCCGAAGTCGACAGCATCAAGCTGGGCCTCTACGCAGCGATTGAACTGTTGGATCGCGGCTTCCTGAACACCGAAGTCGCATATCTGACCGGTGACGTGGAAACCGCAGCTGCCGGTTTCTCTGGTCCGATCACTTCGTCATTCGATTTCGACGGTTTCTCGGTTCGCACAACGGCAGGTTACGATCTGCTCGCGGACGAGAACGTTTCGGTCACGCCAAGCATCGGTGTGAACGCGGCACGCATCAACTTCGATGACACGGTTGAAACCGGCGGTTTCGGCTTCGCAGTCGAGCGCGGCGATGCCGAATACATCGAACTTCGCGGCGGTATCGAACTGGGTGCACAGATGTCCGAAGGTGTTGACGCTTTCATCAAGGGCACCGTGATCAAGGATCTGGTCGATACACCGCGCAGCTTCCTGCTGAGCTCCACAGAGCTTCCGGACTTCTTCGCGCGCCTTCCGCTGCGTGAGCAGGACCGCTTTGAGCTGGCAGCCGGAGCAAGCATCGACGTGTCGGAAATGTTCTCGATTGGTCTCGCTTACCAGGGCGATTTCAACGAAGATTACAGCGGCCACGCAGCCCGCGCGACACTGCGCTTCGGCTTCTGATCCGAACGTACATGTGACGACAAAAAAGGCCGGTCACCGAAGGGTGGCCGGTTTTTTTGTTGCGCTATCGCTTCACTGAGTAGGGGCAGATTTGGGCCCTATGACTTTGCAGCTGTTGCAGGCACGCTGGCAGTCTGCTCGCGGAAACTGCGCCTTAGCCGCCCCTTCGGGCCTGCATAATGGCTTTGCTGCGCGCATCGATAAGCCGGAATGCCTTGAACGCGGAAAATCCTTCGTCCGTGCGCCCCTCGTGACCCAGCAACCAAAGCTGCTGGTAAAACCAGTAGATGCCAGCGAAGCCGTTGATCGCCTTCACGGCTTGAAAACGTTTGAGGAAGCCGAGCCACGCCGGAATTAGATCCAGCCCGTCTTCGTACCGCGGCAATTCCTTGCGGCCTTCGATCAGCTGCTTCGGCGCATCGGTCACAACGCACATCGGCCGGCCCAGTCCGATCAGGTCGGCTGCGCCCATCTCCAGTGCCTGCTCCATCGCGGCGCGCGTCCTGAAGCCGCCGGTCACCATCAGCGGCACGGACACTTCGTCCTGCATCGCTTTTGCAAAATCGACAAAATATGCCTCGCGCGCGGCGGTGGAGGGGGCGACGTTTTGCGCCTCTTCGTCTTCCATTCCGGCCAGCCCCATCAGCTTTGGCTGTTCGTAGGTGCCGCCGGAAATCTCGATGAGATCGACGCTCGCTTCCTCAAGCCATTTGACCACCGTCAGACTATCCGCGAAATCAAAGCCGCCTTTTTGAAAATCAGCGCTGTTGAGCTTTACCGAAATGGGGAAGTCCGGCCCCACCGCTTCGCGCACGGTTCGTACCGTTTCGAGCAGAAACCGCGCCCTGTTCGCCAGGCTCCCGCCATAGGCATCTGTGCGCAGGTTCACTCGCGGACTAAGGAACTGCGACATCAAATAGCCGTGAGCTGCGTGGACCTGAACGCCGGTAAAGCCCGCCCGCTGACATGCCCTTGCCGCAATCGCCCAGCGGTTCGTCAGATCGGCGATTTCCTCCACGCTCAGGGGAACCGGCTTGCCAAACTGGCCGCCAGGCAGCGCCAGCGTCACATCGGAGGATGATTTGGGAGAGGGATTGACCAGCTTTTGCGTCTGGCGCCCACCGTGGCTGATTTGCGCCCACAGATGATTGCCGCCGCGAGTGCCTGCTTTTGCCCACCGCTCCAGCCTTTCGGCCATGTCAGCGTCAGGCTCGATGTCGATGACGACATTGCCGGGCCGCTCAAGATGATCCTTGTCGATAATGATATTGCCGGTGAGAAGCATTCCGGCGCCGCCATCGGACCAGATCCCGTAAAGCCGCTCCAACTCTTCCGTCGGGCGGCCGTGCGGGGTGGCCAGTCCTTCTGTCATGGCCCCTTTGGCAAGGCGATTGGGCAACACGGCGCCGCATGGCAGCGTAAGCGGTTGGTCAAGCATCAGCATCCCTCCAGATAAGTCGCAATTTGAAACCGATCTACGCAGATGTGACGGTCCGCACAAGTGTGCGCGGATGCCGCGCCGAGCAGCGCGGAGGAAACTGCAAATTTGTGGGAGGAACCGATGTTCGAGGAAGGAATGGTGCCGGCTGCAGGAGTCGAACCCGCGGCCTGATGATTACAAATCAACTGCTCTACCAACTGAGCTAAGCCGGCCTGTTTCCAATCGGAAGCGGTCCTCTAGTCCAAAGCATCGCGGCTCTCAAGAGGGAATGAAGGCGATTGCGAATTGCGCAGAACGAACCGCGTCGGCGTTTGGTCGATCATCGCGCGTTCCCGCTTGATAGCAGGGGCAAAGACGGCAATAGTTTGGATCGCGAGAAGGGACTAACGCATGGCCAGCGATGCACACACACAGATGGTTTACGAGGCGAACCGCAAATCGGTTGGGCTGACCTATGTCCTGTGGCTGCTGCTTGGCTGGGTCGGCGTGCACCGGCTTTATGCAGGTGCAACCAAATCGGGCATCGTCCAGCTATTGCTGGGGCTTAGCGTCGTCGGCCTTGTGATACAGATACCGTGGTGGCTGCTCGACAGCGTGCTGATCCCCGGTATCGTGCGCGAAAAGAACTTGGAAACGCTGGAGTTGATGAATTTCGGCACAAGTGCCGGTTCTCCGGCTCAGGGCGAAAATGCCGGACCCCCTACAATAGCGGACGCAAAACGCGAAGCCATGCTGGAGGATTTGCGCAGCACCGGATATCGTAAACAGCGCAGCGACATCTCCCACCTCTATCGCTAGGCAGCGGTCAGACGTTTACAGCGCGCCGAAGGTCCAACCTTCGGTGTAGGCGATTTCGGCGGTCAGGCATTTCGGCTCCCACCGGCGCTGCTGCGGCGCGACCTTGCGCAGCCATGCGGCCGTCAGCAGCGCGTCGGAGGAATGGTCGTCCACTTCTCCGGTCCGGTCGACCGGCGGGCACTCCAGCACATTAAGCGCCGCGTTCAGATCGGCGTAAGTCAGCAATTTCGTTCGCGCACCCAAGGCTGCGGTCTCTTTCGAGGCGAGGCCGGTGTAAATCTCGACCAGCATGGAGCCGCCGTTTGTAAGGCGCTTTTCCGGGACTGGGTCGACCGGCCAGACCGGCAGATCGCCGCGCAATTGGTGCAGCATCCGCATACCGGTGAGCGAGCTTTTGCCGACCTGCGCCGCGCCGACGAGGTTGAAATTGCTGACTGGGCGGCATTTCTGCGCGCGCTGGGCGGTTTCTGCCTCGCGAAAACGCCCCTCGCGCGTCACGGCGCCGGGCAGCAGGAAACGGTCGCCGACATGCTCTTTCGAATGGCGGAAGTAGCGCGCTAGTTCAGTATGTTGGATAAAGCTGTGTGCGCCCAGATGCGGATCGCCTTCACAAATCTCGTCGATCAGCGCCCACAGCCGCTTGGCGCTTTTGGGGCTGCCCTCCCAACCGGGAAAGAACGCGCCGCAATCGTTGAAGGGCAGGCTGATGCCAAGGTCGATGCCGACCAGCGAATTGGCGGGCAGATCATCGCGCAGGATTTCCATTACCTCGGGCCGCGAAAACCCGCGCTTTGGGGGATCGACTAGGACCGGCGCGCCGCCACCAGCCTCTGCAATGGCAATCGCGATTCCCCGGTGGCGTTCCCCTTTGGCCCCGGACCAGTCGATGGCAACGAAATGATCGAATTCGCGCATTATTCGTCCTGCATCTCTGCCGCGCCGCCGGGACGCTGACGCTGCGCCCGCAGGCGGTCCCAATATTCCATGCGTTCACGCACCTTGCGCTCAAAGCCGCGCTCTACCGGCTCATAGAAGGTTTGCGGCGCCATATCCTGCGGCCAGTAATTGTCGCCGGAAAAGCCCTCATCAGAATTGTGATCATACGCATAGCCTGCGCCGTAACCGATATCTTTCATCAGCTTCGTCGGGGCGTTGAGGATATTTGCGGGCGGCATCAGGCTGCCGGTTTCCCGCGCCGCCTTGAACGCGGCTTTTTGCGCGGCATAGGCAGCGTTCGATTTCGGCGCGGTGGCACAATAGAGGCAGGCTTGGACAATCGCGAGCTCACCTTCGGGACTGCCGAGAAATTCATACGCATCCTTGGCAGCAAGGCACTGCGTCAGCGCCTGCGGATCGGCAAGCCCAATGTCCTCGCTGGCAAAACGGACGAGGCGGCGCAGAACGTAAAGCGGTTCTTCGCCAGCCGTCAGCATGCGCGCCATGTAATAAAGCGATGCCTGCGGGTCCGATCCGCGCAAGCTTTTGTGCAGCGCGCTGATCAAGTTGTAATGCCCGTCGCGGTCCTTGTCATAAACGGCGACACGGCGCTGCAGGAACGCGCCGAGTGCCGCCGGATCAAGCGGCTTGTCCAGCGACGCATTATAAAGCGTCTCCGCCTGCCCCAGCAGGAAACGCCCATCGCCGTCGGCATGTCCGATCAGGGCGGCGCGCGCATTTGGCGTCAGGGGTAGGGGACCTTCGAGTTCTTCCGCGCGGGTGATCAGCGCCTCCAATGCCGTATGGTCGAGCCGTTCAAGGATCAGCACCTGTGCCCGGCTAAGGAGCGCGGCGTTGAGCGCGAAGCTGGGATTTTCGGTCGTCGCGCCTACCAGCGTCACTGTGCCGCGTTCGACAAAGGGAAGGAAACCGTCCTGCTGCGCGCGGTTGAACCTGTGGATCTCGTCCACGAACAGCAGTGTGCGCTGCCCCGCTGATGCCATCTTGTCCGCCTCTGCAAAGGCTTTCTTGAGGTCGGCCACGCCGGAAAAGACCGCACTGATGGAAACAAAGCGCATCGACACCTCATCCGCGAGCAGGCGCGCTATGCTGGTTTTGCCGGTTCCGGGCGGCCCCCACAGGATCATGCTCGACAATTTGCCCGCTGCGACCATGCGGCCAATCGCGCCTTCTGCCCCGGTCAGGTGATCCTGTCCGATTATTTCGGACAGCGCGCGCGGGCGCAGGCGATCTGCGAGCGGCGCATCATCCCTCGGCGCGTCGCTGCTCGATTGCCTCGCCGGCGCATCATTTCCAAACAAATCTGCCATTCGTGGATTGAGATAAGGCGCTCGTCGGAAAATACCATCCGGCACTTGAAACGATAGGTCCAAGATATATCTTAAGCGGCGTAAGAGATATCTGGAGAATACGATGACTTGGCAAAAATATGGAAAAGGTGGCTGGAACAATCTCGGCCCGATGATCGCAATGATGGCCGCTTCGGCGGCGAGCGAGTGGGACGACAGTGATCGCCGCCGTGGACGCCCGCGCCCGGATCGGGATTGGCAGGACGGCCCGCGCCGCCGCAAACGCCGTTCGCGCATGTTCGGATCGGGGGAACTTCGTCTCGCGCTGCTGGCTCTCATCAACGAAGAGCCGCGCCACGGATACGAGCTGATCCGGGCGATTGAGGATATGACCGGCGGCGGCTACGCGCCAAGCCCCGGCGCCGTTTATCCGACGCTGCAAATGCTTGAAGAGGAAGGCCAGATCAAACAGGCCAAACCCAAGAGCAAGGAGAAGGAAGAGGAAACCAGCAGCAAAAAGCCGTTCAAGGCAACGAAATCAGGCATTGCTGAACTGGAAGAGCGCGCCGACGAGGTCGCCGAACTCATGGGCCGCATCAACGAACACGGCGACCGCGCCGAAAAGGTCAAAGAGCGCTCACCCGACCTGTTCCGCGCAATGGGCAACCTTGGCAATGTGCTCAAAAACCGCGCGAAAGCGGGCAAGCTCGATCAGACCGCAATCGACCAGATCGTTGACATAATCGATGAGGTCGCGAAACGCATCGAACGCATGTAGGTACCGCCCGAACCAATCCAGCGGCGCGGCAGACGGTTAACCCGTTTGCCGCGCCGCTTTTTCACGCGTATCCATGCGGCAGGGGTAGGGGCTGTAGAACAAGGCCTCACCAAGAGGAGCGATGAAACATGAACAGACTTGGACAACCGAAAACGCCTTGGCACCTGTGGGTCATCGGGGTGGTCAGCCTGCTATGGAATGCCGGCGGCGCTGCGAGCTACACGATGACGGAACTTGGAATGCTGGAAGGGATGGAGATGCCGCCCGAACAGCTCAAATATTTCTACAGCTTCCCGGCATGGGCCGTCGCGTTCTGGGCGCTGGGTGTCTGGGGCTGTCTGTTCGGTTCCATCGCCCTGCTGTTTCGCAGCAAATGGGCGGTGACATTGTACGGCATTTCGATTGTCGGGCTGATCGGAACGACCGTTTACCAGCGCCTGTTTTCTGATTTCCCGGAATCGATGGACACCGCCGGCCAGACCCTTTTCGCAGTCGCGATCTGGGTCATTACAATCGGCCTGTTCCTCTATTCCAGCCGCATGAAGCGTGCAGGCGTGCTACGCTAACGCAGTCTTATGCAGCTTCGGCTTCGCCTGCTTCGGCCCGTTGCAGCGCGCGGCGGTCTTCGATCAGTCGACAATATGTGTCTGCCACGACCTGATTGATCGCCTCCCAGCTGTATTCGCGGCTGCGCGCCTCTCCCGCGCCGCCATGTGACATGCGCAGGGCTGGATCGGTGCAGTAAGGCCCAATTGCCTCGGCAAAGGCGGCGCTGTCGCCGGGGGGGACAAGCCGTCCTGTTACGCCATCATTGACGAGGCTGGACGCGCCCGTCGCGCCCGCTGCGACCACCGGCAGGCCGCAGGCCATCGCCTCCAGCGTGACGTTGCCGAATGTTTCGGTGATCGACGGGTTGAAGAAAACATCCCCGCTCGCCAGCGCCTCGCCCAGTTTCGCGCCGGTTTTGAACCCAGCAAAGATGCCGCCGGGCAGGTTGTCCTCAAACCAGCCGCGCGCCGGGCCATCGCCGATCACAAGCACTTTATGCGGGACCTGGCGCTTGCGCAGCTGGACGATGGTTTCGGCAAACACGTCCAGCCCTTTCTCCATCACCAGCCGGCCAAGAAACACGACCGCAACCTCATCATCGCCAAGGCCGAGCGAGCGCCGCCATTCAAGGTCGCGCTTTTCCGACGAGAAGACCGTACGATCCACACCGCGCGACCACAGCGAAATGTCATCGTGCATATCCATCGCCAGCAATTCGTCGATCATGCTTTGCGAAGGCGCGACCAGTGCATCGCAGCGATTGTAAAACCGGCGCAGCAACCTGACGACCAGCGGCTCTAGAAAGCCCATCTTGTAATAGCGCGGATAGGTTTCAAACCGGGTGTGCACCGATGCGAGGATCGGAATGTCATGATCCTGCGCCCAGCGCAGCGCCGCATGGCTGGCCACATCGGGAGAGGACAGGTGAACGACATTGGGCTGAAACCGGGACAGGTCGCGGCGTATTTTCGCATTCAGTCCGGTGGGAAAACGGTATTCACCGCGCCCGAATGGAAAGCCTACCGACGGCAGGCTGACAAGATCGCCGGTCGGCTCGAAAGCGGGCTCTGCCACGGTGGGCGAATACACCCGCACCTGCGCATTCCTGCCAAGCAGGGACGCAACCAGCCGGTTCAGCGCCTGGTTCGCGCCGTCACGGGTGTAATTGTAATTGCCGCTGAACAGGGCGATGCGGAGATCGGAAGTCTGCATTGCGTCGCACGTTTAGGGCAGTGCGCGCGATATTGCGAGAGGGAAGGGACGCAACAAATCCGGCATTGCTGCGTTGACTTCATGAACCACATCACTAGAGCGGCCGACGGGCCACGCGGTCCCAACGCCGCGCGAGCTCTCTGTAAGGAGAGAATACATGACTGACTACGCACGTGGGCTCTTGCACGAGCCGCCGCTCAAACCTGAGCGTCCTCAATTTTCATCCGGTCCGACTGTGAAGTTCCCCGGATGGTCCCTCGACAAACTGAAAACCGAATCGCTCGGCCGCTCGCACCGCTCCGCCGTGGGCAAGGCGCGTCTGAAATATGCGATTGACCTCACCAAGGAAATGCTCGGCATTCCTGACGATTACCTCGTCGGGATCATGCCTGCGTCGGACACCGGCGCTCTCGAAGCGGCGATGTGGACGATGCTAGATCCCGCGCGCCCGGCAACGGTTGCCGCGTGGGAAAGTTTTGGCAATGTCTGGATTCAGGACGCGGTCAAGCAGCTCAAACTGCCCAACCTGCAAACGCTTTCCGCCGATTATGGCGAAATCCCCGACCTTTCCACCATCCCGCAGCGTAATGACGTGGTGTTCACATGGAACGGCACGACCAGCGGCGCGATGATCGCGGATACCGACTGGCTGGAGCCGGGACGCGAAGGCATCACCATCAACGATGCGACCAGCGCCATCTTCGCGATGGAAATGGACTGGGCAAAACTGGATGCGACGACGTTCAGCTGGCAAAAAGTCATGGGCAGCGAAGCCCAGCACGGCATGTTGATCCTTTCTCCCAAGGCGGTCGAACGGATCGAAAGTTACGACCCTGCATGGCCGCTGCCAAAGCTGTTCCGCATGAAAAAGGGCGACAAGCTTAACCGGGCGATTTTCGAAGGTGCGACGATCAACACGCCTTCGCTGCTCGCAACGGAGGATTACATCGCCGCGCTTGAATGGGCGAAATCGATCGGCGGGCGCAAGGCTCTGTTCGAGCGGGCCAACAAAAACGCCGACATGGTCAAAAACTGGATCGAGGCGAAGCCGTGGCTGCGCAACATGGCGACCAACCCGGCGCAGCGCACCAATACCGGCGTCTGCATGATGTTTCAGGGCGACTGGTATGACAGCCTCTCCGCCGAAGATCAGGCGGGTGTGCCCAAGAAAATCGTCAAGCTGCTCGAAGAACGCAATGTCGGGTACGATTTCAATGGCTACCGCGATGCACCGCCCAGCTTACGCATCTGGTGCGGCGGCACGGTCGAGTCGGAGGATATCGAACGCCTCCTCCCTTGGATCGAATGGGCATACGACACCGTCAAGAACGGCTGACCGGCGGGCGGCCCGCAAGACGGGTCGCCGCCTTTTCTCACAACACATGAAGAACCGCCGGGCGCGCAGCATTGCGCCGGCTGGCCAAAGGAATTTTCCATGAGCAAACCCAAAGTCCTCATCTCTGACAAGATGGACCCCAACGCCGCCCGCATTTTCGAAGAGCGCGGCTGCGATGTCGATGTGATCACCGGCGAAAGCCCCGAAGAACTGAAAGCGCGGATCGGCGAATATCAGGGTCTGGCCATCCGATCCTCAACCACGGTCACGCCGGAGATTCTCGACGCGGCGACCAATCTGAAAGTCATCGGACGCGCCGGTATCGGTGTCGACAATGTCGATATCCCCTACGCCTCGGGCAAGGGCGTGGTCGTGATGAACACGCCGTTCGGCAACTCGATCACGACAGCAGAGCATGCGATTGCCATGATTATGGCGCTCGCCCGGATGATCCCAGCCGCCAATTCCCGCACACAGGCGGGTGAATGGCCCAAGAAAGACTTCATGGGTATCGAAGTCACCGGCAAGACGCTGGGCCTGATCGGTGCGGGCAATATCGGCGGAATCGTCGCCAGCCGCGCGCTGGGCCTGCGGATGAAAGTGATCGCATACGATCCGTTCCTGACAGAGGAGCGCGCGGTCGAAATCGGGGTTGAAAAGGTCGATCTCGACACGCTGCTGGCGCGGGCGGACTTCGTTTCGCTGCACACGCCGCTGACCGATCAGACCCGCAACATCCTGAGCCGCGAACGGCTGGAAAATGCCAAGCCGGGTATTCGCATTGTCAACTGCGCGCGCGGCGGGCTGATCGACGAGGTTGCGCTGAAAGATTGCCTCGAAAGTGGTCAGGTCGCAGGCGCGGCGCTGGACGTGTTTGCCGAGGAACCAGCGAAGGAAAACCCGTTGTTTGGCGCGCCCAATTTCATCTGCACCCCGCACCTTGGCGCATCTACTACCGAGGCGCAGGTCAACGTGGCGCTGCAAGTGGCCGAACAGATGGCCGATTATCTGGTGAATGGCGGCGTAACCAATGCGCTCAACATGCCTTCGCTGTCGGCTGAGGAAGCGCCCAAGCTGAAACCGTACATGGCGCTCGCCGAAAGCCTCGGCAGCCTTGTCGGACAGCTCGCACACGGCAACCTGACAAAGATCAGCATCGAACGCGAAGGCGCCGCAGCGCAGCTTAATGGCAAGCCGATCAGCGGCGCTGTTCTGGCCGGCTTCATGCGCCGGTATTCCGACACGGTGAACATGGTCAACGCACCGTATCTCGCCAAGGAACGCGGCCTTGCCGTGAGCGAAATCCGCCATGAACGCGACGGCGCATTCAACACGCTGATCCGCGTCACGGTCGAAACCATTGCCGGTCCGCGTTCGGTTGCAGGCACGCTGTTCGGTTCGGGCAAGCCGCGCCTCGTCGAGATTTTCGGCATCGGCATTGAGGCCGAGCTGGAAGGCAACATGCTCTATATCGTCAACGATGATAAGCCGGGCTTTATCGGCCGCATCGGGTCGCTGTTGGGTGAACGGGGCATCAATATCGGCACGTTCAACCTTGGCCGCCGCGACGCCGGCGGAGAGGCGGTCCTGTTGCTTAGCCTCGATCAGCCGCTGCCCGCAGATGTGCTGGCCGAAGCGGAAAAGGTCGAAGGCGTGAAGATGGTGACACCGCTGGTGTTCTGATGATGCTGCGTCCCCGGGTTTCGCGCGGCGAACCGGGTGTTCGGGGCTTGACCCGGGGACGCTATCACCGCAGGCGCTTTTCGCGATGACTGACACCACCAATCCCCAGACCTCCGATCTTCTGCCGGAGGGTCTCGAAGACCGCCTGCCAGCCTCTGCTGCGCGGATCACCACCGCGATGCGCGCCTGCCTCGATGTGTTGGATGGTCATGGCTATGACCGGGTGCGTCCGCCGGTGCTGGAATTTGAAAGCTCGCTCGCGCGGCGGATGCAGGGCATTTCGACCCGAACCATGTTCCGCTTCGTCGATCCGGCGAGCCTGCGCACCCTTGCTGTGCGCAGCGATATCACTCCGCAAATCGGACGCATTGCTGCGACCAGCATGGCCGCCGCGCCGCGTCCGCTGCGGCTTGCCTATTGCGGCGACACCGCGCTGATCCGGGCGAGCCAGCTAGACCCGGCGCGTGAACGCCTGCAATTGGGCGCAGAGCTGATCGGGGTAGACACCGTGGCGGCTGCGGGCGAGATCGTGACGCTGGCTGTGCGCGCGCTCAGCGCCGCAGGTCTTACCGGCATTTCGGTTGATTTCACGCTGCCTGATCTGGTCGACACTCTCGCTGCTAAGGCGATGCCGCTGGCACCTGAAACGGTGGAGCCGGTCCGGCGCGAGCTTGATACGAAAGATGCAGGCGGATTGAAAGCGGCTGGCGGAGAAGCGTATTTGCCGCTGCTCTACGCGACCGGCCCGTTTGAAGAGGCGCTCGCGAAATTGCGCGATCTGGACGCAGGCGGCGCACTGAAAAGCCGCCTCGACGGTTTGGAAGCGGTCGCTGCGCGCATCGGAGTTGATGCGCGCATCACGCTCGACCCGACAGAGCGCCACGGGTTCGAATATCAAAGCTGGTTCGGCTTTACACTGTATGCCAATGGCGTGCGCGGCGCTGCCGGGCGCGGCGGAACATACCGCATCGGCGGCAGTGAAGAGGCGGCCACCGGCTTTACGCTCTATGTCGATGCCGTGGCGGAGGCTGCACCGCAGCCGGACGCGCCGCAGACCGTTTATTTGCCAATCGGTTTCAGCGAAAAGAAAGCCGCACAATTGCGCGCCGATGGCTGGCGTACGGTCGAACAATTGTCAGATGGCGAAGACCCGCGTGCGCTGGGCTGCACGCATGTGCTGGATGATGGGAAGCCCGCCGCACTCTGAACACGCCGGTAAAAGGGGACGATGATGAATGACAAGGCCGTGCCTGTTTCGATTGATCCCGATCCGCTGAAACCATACGCGCTCTCGCCTGCATGGCGGGTTGGTGATCTGGTGTTCCTGTCCGGTCAGGCCGCGATTGCCGATGATGGCGCGATTGTGAGAGAGGGCGATTTCGACCGCCAGCTCGCCCAGACATTCGCAAATATCCAGCGCGTTTTAAAAGCTGCGGGCAGCGACATGTCGAAAATTGTCAAAGTGACAATCTACCTTACCGATATGTCGAATTTTCCGAAAATCGTCGATGCACGAATGCAGTATTTCACGCCGCCATATCCTGCCGACACAACGGTTGAGGTGACGGGGCTGGCTTTGCCGGAACTGATGATCGAGATCGACGTGACGGCGACCGTCTAAGGCAGAATTTCTGCCAGAAACGTTCCGATTGCTGCCGTTTGCTGGGAGCCCGCTTCGGTGCCGATTTCGCGGTTCATTCGCCCGTGATCGGTGTTGTCGATAGCCACCGCCCGCGCGTCAGCTCCTGCATTGGAAAGGCCGCTTACCAGCGCCTCCGACTGCTTTTTCGATTGCGCGCGTTCGCGGACATAGAGCGCCAACCAGTTCGGCGCATCAGGGCTGCCGACATGCGTGACGGATGAAAGCGCCATGTGCCGTGCGGGATCATCGCCGAAAACCGAGCTGTAAATTCCGGCTGCCTGCCGTTCGGCATTGGCGATGCTGTCCGCGATATCGTATCCGGCCCCGTCGAGCAGGATTACACCCCGGATCGCGCTGAACGCAGCGCCTGCATATTGCGGATCGGTGCTGACCAGCGCGGCCAGATGCGCGCCTGCGCTGTGCCCCATCAACACAATCCGGTCGGGATCAAAGCCGATGCTGGATGCCTGTCCACGCAAGGCCCGGATCGCGGCGCCGATGTCGCGGGCTTGCTCCTCTACCGGTGCGCCGGGCATCAACCGGTATCCGGTCGAGGCGAAATAGTAATTTTGGCCCGTGAAATACGCCGGTTTGGATTGCACCCGCTTATGATCGCCAGCCGTCCAGCCGCCGCCGTGGATGTGCAACACAAGGGGCAATTCATCGACTGCGCCATCAGGTGCGAAAACCTCGATCTGCTGGCGCTGATGATCGCCGTAAAACACTGTGCGATCAGGCCGGATTGCGGGCGCAGCCTGCTCTGTATTGCCGGACCTGTTGCCTCTGCGCGATGTCGCGCGTTCGCGCACCTCGGCAGCGCATCCTTCGGACAATTCGGACGCCTTTTCCTGCAAGCACGCTCTCATCTGGGACCGGTCCCGCCCGCACAATTGAACAATCTCGCGGATGCATTCGCGCGATGGGCGCTCGGCTTGCTGGGCCAGGAGAGGCACCGCGACAAGCGCGCTTGCGGCGGTGCAGGTGAGGATAAAGGCAGTGCGTTTCAACATCATTCTCCCGCTGGAGCAAACTTCAGAGCCGCACTGTTGCGCGGCGGCGGCGCGCGGCAAAGTAATAAAGCGTCGCAAAATGTATTACGAACGCCGGGAATGGCGGGCAAATCGCCTTGCCCTCCCTCTCGCAACCGCCTACGCCCCGCGCGGTTTGTTTACCTGAAAAGAAAGCTGAAAAATGGCCAACGTCACCGTGATCGGCGCCCAGTGGGGCGATGAGGGCAAGGGCAAGATTGTCGATTGGCTCGCCAGCCGCGCCGATGCCGTGGTCCGGTTTCAAGGCGGGCACAATGCCGGCCACACGCTGGTGATAGACGGCAAAGTTTTCAAACTCAGCCTGCTGCCATCGGGCATCGTATCGGGCACGATGAGCATGATCGGCAACGGGGTGGTGCTGGACCCGTGGGCTTTGCGCGAAGAAATTGAAAAGCTGGAGGCGCAGGGCGTCGTTATCAATGACGACAATCTGGCTATTGCAGACAATTGCCCGCTGATCCTGCCGATGCACCGCGATCTGGACGGCCTGCGCGAAACCGCGGCGGGCAAGGGCAAGATCGGCACGACCGGACGCGGTATCGGCCCAGCGTACGAAGACAAGGTTGGCCGCCGCGCGATCCGCGTGTGCGATCTGGCGCATCTCGACAGCCTGGACCCCCAGCTTGACCGGCTGTGCGCGCACCATGACGCGCTGCGGGCCGGGTTCGACCAGCCCCCGGTGGACCGCGAAGCCTTGATCGAAGAATTGCGCGATATCGCAGATTTCGTTCAGCGGTTCGCGCAGCCCGTGTGGAAACGGCTGAAAAAAGTTCGCAAGGCAGGCGCGAAAATCCTGTTCGAAGGCGCGCAGGGCGTGCTGCTGGATGTCGATCACGGCACCTATCCCTTCGTTACAAGCTCGAACACGGTGAGCGGCACGGCGGCGGCGGGCAGCGGACTTGGCCCGAATGCCACCGGTTTTGTACTGGGCATCGTAAAAGCGTATACGACGCGCGTCGGCTCCGGCCCGTTTCCGACCGAGCTTGACGATGAAGTCGGGCAGGGCATTGGCGAGCGCGGCCACGAATTCGGCACCGTCACGGGCCGTCAGCGCCGCGTCGGCTGGTTCGACGCGGTGATCGTGCGCCAGACCTGCTCCATCAGCGGCGTGACCGGCATCGCGCTTACCAAGATCGACGTGCTCGACGGGCTGGACACGGTAAAGATCTGCACCGGCTACCGGCTCAACGGCAATGTCTATGATTACCTGCCCAGCCATGCAGGGGAGCAGGCTGCGGTCGAGCCCATTTACGAAGAAATGGAAGGCTGGAGCCAAAGCACCGCAGGAGCGCGCAGCTATGCCGATTTGCCTGCCAACGCGATCAAATACATCCAGCGGGTGCAAGAATTGATCGAGTGCCCCGTCGCGCTCGTTTCAACCAGCCCTGAGCGCGACGACACGATCCTGATGCGCGACCCGTTTGAGGATTGATACCGGGTTTGCGGGAAAGGGCGGGGCGCGTTAAACTTGCCCTATGAACCGCTTTTTCGCATCGTTGCTGCTGTTGCTGCTGGCCGCGTGTGCCGGGCCTCCGGTGCAGGTTGCCGAGGCTCCGCAGCCGTCCGCGCAGATCGGGACAGAGCGGGCCGTACCAGCACCAGCCGCATCGCCTGCGCGCGCGCCGTTGGTGGCGGATTACCTGCTCGTCGATAAGTCTGAGCGGCTGCTGATCGCCTATCGCAATGGCAAACCGATCCGGTCCTTTCGCGGGCTGAAATTCGGCGCTGCACCGACTGGTCACAAACGGTTCGAAGGGGACGAGCGCACGCCGGAGGGGCTTTACACCATCGACACGCGCAACCCGCAGAGCCGGTTTCACCTGTCGCTGCGAATTTCCTATCCCAATCGCGCAGACCGCGCATTTGCCGCGCAATATGGACGGTCGGCTGGCGGAGACATCTTCATCCACGGCCAGCCAACCGGCTATCGCGGGCCGCCGCTGCCGGGCGACTGGACCGACGGGTGCATTGCCCTGACTAATGCCGAGATCGAGGAATTGTGGCGCATCGTGCCCGATGGCACCCCGATTGAAATTCGGGCCTAGTCTTTACCTTCGCTAAGCAGCGCGACCTGCACTTGCAGCTTTTTTACCTCGCGCAGGATGGTCAGCATGTTCATGCGGGCGAACATCCATTCCTTCAGGAAACCCTGCATCACCAGAACAGCAAGCGCGGCGATGGCCCACAGCGTGTGTTCCACAGGATCGCGGGTATGCGCCACCTGCCAGATCAGCGCGAGCAGACCGATGCCCAGCACCACTGAAACCGCGAACGCGATTTTCGCCCATCCGCCCAGCGGCCCTTTCCAGGTGTCGCCGATCTGTTGGAACATGCCGCGATCCGCTTCGAGGCTGGCGAGGAACGCCTTGTCATCCTCGCTTAAAGCGGCGGCGATTGTATCATCCTTGTCAGTCATTGGTCTTCTCCTTGAATGTCGGGATTGAGCGCGGCTTTCAATTTGCGGCGCGCGTGGAACAGGCGGGATTTGGCGGTGCCTTCGGGAATGTCCTGAACTGCAGCAATCTCAGGCAAGGTCAGCCCTTCGACAAAATGGAGGTGCGCGGCGAGCCGCTGATCGGCTGGCAACGCAGCAAAGGCTTGGGTCAGCGCCAGTGCCTCGTCTTGCGAGGCATCTTGCGTGGCTGGCTCCTGACGCTGCGCCGCCGCCTCAAAACCGCGCTGCTTGATGCGGCTGCGCAGATGATCGCTTCCGCGCCGGTGTAGGATTGCGAAGGCATAGCTGCGAAAGCGGGCCGGATTGCGCAGGCCGCCGATCCCCCGCCAGATACCGATCCAGCATTCCTGCGCCAGATCGCGGGCAAGGTCGCTGTCACCGGTAAAACGGTATGCGGCCCCGATGAGCCGCGTGTTCCAGCGGCGATGCAATTGCTCCAGCGCGCGGCGATCCCCCTGCTGCACCATCACGACGAGCAATTCGTCGAACAGAACGCCTGATTTCGGCGCGGAAAGGCGTGATTTGCGGGTCATTGGAAGGGTAGTCTGTGCCTATGCGCAAATGGTTCAATGCTCACGGAAAATCAGCCACAATTCACACCATTTACTTGACCTGATCCTGCTTTGTTCTACTCTCGTTCCGTTCTTGAGGAGATGATTCGATGGTGCAGGCAGGGCAGAAGGGCAGCGATTTCAGCTATGATATGGCGCAGGACAGTGCGGGCCTTCCCGCGCGGGTTGCGATCTTTGCTGATCGCCCGCGCGTGCGCGATAGCATTGCCGAAGATCTGACGGGCGCGGGTTTTCGCACTGTCGATGGCGGCGAGGTTTCCGCTTTGCTCGACGGCCCGATAACCCTGCTGGGCGATGTGGTGATGGTCGATTGTCCGGTTCTGGACAGCCGCGCTTTGGCTTCGCTGGCACGGCTGGATATGCGGGTGGCGCGGTCCGGCGCGCAGCTGATCGTTTCAACTTCGCTGGATGCGCTGGACGATGTGTTCGCCGCGCTCGACCAGTCGCAGCCGCAAATTCTGGTTCAGCCCAGCCGTGCGGAGCGTGTTGTCGCTGTCGGCAGAGTGCTTGCCAGCGTGTCGAATGCGCGGGTTCGCGAAATGGGCGAAGAGGACCGGTTGGCGCTGATCCGCCTGTCGCAGCAAGTGGATTCGATTGCGCAGCAGCTTGACCGGATTTCGCTGTCCGAAACGCCGCAGGCTGCACGATTGAGCGATGAGGTGCAGGAATACCGGGGGCCGGATAATGGCGTTAGCGGCGGGTTCCGTCCTACGCATCCGCCGCTGCCCGATCCGCGCACCGTCCGCCAGATGATATCCGCGCGGCAGGCGCGCTCACGCTTTTTCGAAGGTGAACTGTTTGCCGATCCCGCGTGGGACATGCTGCTCGATCTGACGGCGGCCTATGCCGAGCACACGCGGGTATCGGTCACATCTTTGTGCATCGCTGCCGGGGTGCCTGCGACAACGGCGCTGCGCTGGGTCAAGCAGATGGTGGATTGCGGTATTTTCGAACGGATCGCCGACACATCAGACAAACGGCGGGCGTTCATCACGCTGAGCGATTCCTCGGTCGAGGCGATGGCGCGCTATTTTGCGGAGATCGAAATCCCGCTCGCGCAGGCGGCCTGATCGGCGGTCGGGCGCTAGTCCGGGATTGCCGAGCGCAAGATTACGGTAAGGCGGCCCGTATCCTCGCTGTTTGCAGATTTGCAGCACTGCGGGGTTTGGCCCGGCTCCAGCGCCATTCTCGCGCTTTTGCAGGCGGCGCTGTCGCATAGCAACCGCTCGGCGTCGGCGCGCGCGCGGCCAAGGATTGCGGCGGGCACCGGTCCGTCGCAGCACACAGCATCCGCTTCGCCGAGCAGGCGCGCCTGCCGGATGGTGAGGTCTTCCGGGTCTGCGCTGTGGACCGCGAACTCAGCCGTCTCGCTCGCGGCATCTGAAAGCTTTCCGCGCGCCCAATCTTCGGCGCGGTCTGCCGACCCTTCATCCAGCGGGTCGAGTGCACCGCCTTCGCGCAGGGCCGCATCGATAGCCCGCCGCCGCTCGGCTCCGTCAGGCAAACGTTCGCGCAGCAAAGGCCGCGCGGCTTTTAGCGCATTCGCCAGTCGTCCCAGTGATTGCGGTAGAATGCGCTCCAGCCGCAAGCGAATATGCTTGGCCAGCCCCGCCGATGCGCCGCCTGTGCCAACTGCGATCAATAGCGGATTGCGATCAAGAATGCTTGGCGTGGTAAAATCGCACAATTCTGGGCGGTCGACGACATTGACGATCATTCCGGCACACCGGCAATTGATCGCCGCCACCTCACATGCGCGCGCATCATCGAACGCGATGAAGGCGATGCGAATGCCCTCATCCACGGCCTGTTGGTAATCATCGATGATCACGCCGCCCGCGCGCTCGACAAGCCGGCGTTTAGGCTCAGCTGCATCGCCTTCGCCCAGCACCAGCACCTTTTGCCCGGCGACCTGATGGAACAGTGGCAGGCTGCCAAGTTCAGACGCAGGCTTGCTCATCACAGAAACATCCCGCGCATCAGGCGAGCCATTCGGGCACCCGTTCCGCATCCATGATCGAGCCTGCGTCGATGCGGTCCGCAACTACGGCAAAACGGTCCCCGTCCACCAGCACTTCGGCGACGAACCCGCGCGAATTATAGCTGGATGCCATCGTCGCGCCGTATGCTCCGGCAGTGCGGAATACGGCGAGATCGCCGCCTTCCAGATGGTCGCATTCGCGCCCCATCGCAAAGGTGTCTCCGGTCTCACAGATCGGGCCGACGATATTCGCAGTCATATCGCTGCCGTTTGGTTCGACGGCTTCGAAATGGTGGTAGGCTCCGTAAAGGGCGGGGCGGGCCAGATCGTTCATGGCCGCATCGACGATGACAAACGGATGGTTCAGCCCGCGCTTTACTCTGACCACACGCGTCAGAAGCACGCCTGCATTGCCCGCGATCACGCGTCCGGGTTCAAAAATCAGGGACACGCCCCAATCCTTCGTCACCCGCGCAACCATCGCGCCATATTCGGCCGGGCTTGGGAATTCCTCGCCGCGCTTGTAAGGCACACCCAGACCGCCGCCCAGATCGACATGGGTGATCGTATGCCCGGCTCCGCGCAGCGCCGTGACGAGGTTGCCGAGTTTCTCGAAAGCGCGTTCAAGCGGGGCAAGCTCGCCCAGCTGGCTGCCGATATGCACCGCGACGCCGCGCAGATTGACGCTGGGTTCGCTCGCCAATTTGCCGAAGATCTGTCCGGCCTGATCAATCGGCACGCCGAATTTGTTGTCCGCCTTGCCGGTAGAAATCTTGTCATGCGTGCCTGCATCGACATCGGGATTGATGCGCAGCGCGCACTGCGCGGTCTTGCCCATTCGCGCTGCTATCTCTGCGAGTTCGAGGCCTTCTTCCTCGCTCTCGATATTGAACTGGCCAATTTCCGCTTCAAGCGCCTCTTCGAGTTCGCGCGCGGTCTTTCCCACGCCTGAGAACACGATCATTTCCGGTGCCATACCAGCGGCCAGAGCGCGGCGCATTTCACCGACGGACACACAGTCCGCGCCGTATCCCTGCCGCTGCAACACCTTGAGCACGGCAAGGTTCGGATTGGACTTGACCGCAAACGCGATGAGTTTGTCCGGCACATCATTCAGCGCTTCGCGAAAGACGCGGGCGTGGCGTTCCAGTGTGGCGCGTGAATAGACGTAAACCGGCGTGCCGACATCTTCGGCGATGCGCGGCAAGGCCACGTCCTCGGCGTGCATGACGCCGCCATTGATTTCAAAGTGATCCATAATTCGCTGTGTCTGTCTGAAGGTCTATTCGGGGGGAAGATCGAACGGGTCGTCTTCGCGTTCTTCGCTTCGGCGGCGGAGTTCCACGCTGCGTTCGGGCGCGGCGAGCGCATCAAGCTCAAGCAACTCCTCTGCCGTGGGCGGGTCGGGCGCACCATAGGGCGCAACCGGCAGGCTGGCATTGGCGAGCGGTTCAAGATCCTGCCGCGATCCGCACGCGGACAGCGCAAGGGTAAGGCCAAGTCCTATTGCCGGGAGCAAACCATTCCGCATCATTCGTCCATTCCAAGCTGCGCACGCGCGCGTTCCACCTGACTGCGTACCTGCTGCGGAGCCGTTCCGCCATAGCTGGCGCGCGCCGCGACGGAGGCATCGACGCTCAGCGCCTTGAACACACGTTCATCAATGCGCGTATCGATAGCGCGCAGGTCCTCCAGCGGCAATTCATCCAGCGCGGCGCCGCGCTGCTCGGCCAGCTTTACCGCAGCGCCGGTGATGTGATGCGCATCGCGGAAGGGAATGTCGGCCTCGGTAACCAGCCAGTCGGCCAAATCGGTCGCGGTGGCATATCCCAGCTGCGCTGCTTCGCGCATCCGGTCTGTCTTGAACGTGCTGTCGGCGATCATCCCGGTCATCGCGGCGATACTCAGCGCCATCAGGCCAGCAGCCTCGAACACGGGGGGTTTGTCGTCCTGCATGTCCTTTGAATAGGCGAGCGGCAGACCTTTCATCGTAATCATCAGAGCGGTGTGGCACCCGATCACCCGCCCCGCATGGCCGCGCACCAGCTCGGCGGCGTCGGGATTTTTCTTTTGCGGCATGATGGAGCTGCCGGTCGATAGCGTATCGGGCATACGCACGAACCCATAAGGCTGGCTGGCCCAGATAATCAGCTCTTCTGCCAGCCGCGACAGATGCAGCGCGCAGGTGCTGGCGGCGTAAAGGTAATCCATCGCAAAATCGCGGTCCGACACCGCGTCCAGTGAATTTGCGGTTGGCCGGTCGAAACCAAGTTCGCGCGCGGTCATATCGCGGTCGATGGGAAAGCCGGTGCCAGCCAGCGCCGCCGATCCCAGCGGGCTTTCATTAAGCCGGGTGCGCGCATCCGTAAGCCGAGAGCGGTCGCGCCGGATCATCTCGTAATATGCCATCAGATGATGGCCCAGCGTCACCGGCTGCGCGGTCTGCAAATGGGTGAAGCCCGGCATGATGTGATCCGCATGTTCACCCGCGCGCATTACAAGCGCGCGTTGCAATTGCTCCAGCCCAGCATCCATCTGATCGATTGCTTCGCGCACCCATAGGCGGAAATCAGTGGCAACCTGATCGTTCCGGCTGCGCGCGGTGTGCAGGCGGCCAGCGGCGGGACCGACAATGTCCGCCAGCCGTGACTCGGTCGTCATATGGATATCTTCGAGGTCCCAATCCTCGGGCACGCCGTCTTTTTCATACTCGGCGGCGATTTGGGACAGGCCTTTGCGAATGGCGGCGGCGTCGTCCTCGCTGACGATCCCCTGTTTGGCCAGCATCGCGATATGCGCCAGGCTGCCCGCGATATCCTGACGCCACAACGCCTTGTCAAACGGGATAGAGGCATTGATTTCGCGCATGATCGCGCTAGGCCCGTCGGCGAACCTGCCGCCCCACATCGTGTTGGACTGGGTGCTGCCGTTTTGTTCCAAGGAGTCGCTCATGATCCGGTTATCGCTCGTTCTGGCTGCATCGCTGATGATGCTTGGGGGGTGCGATAGTGGCCAAGAGAGCGCAGCGCAACGCGTCAGCGCGCCTGACGATGACGGCGCGCCGCCGCTTCCGGGTGAGATTGTGCGGACCGAGGCCGGAACACCGATACCTGCGATGACGTTTACCGATCCCTCCGGCGCTGAACTGGATACGGCGGACCTTGGCGGAACGCCGGTGCTGCTCAACCTGTGGGCGACGTGGTGCGCGCCGTGTGTGGTGGAAATGCCCATGCTGGATGCGCTCGCGGCGGAGATGGACGGAAAACTAAAAGTCCTCACTATCAGCCAGGACGTCCGCGGAGCGGAGCTGGTCGAGCCGTTTTTTGCGCAGCGCGATTTTCAATATCTCGAACCGTGGCTGGACGAGGACGCTGATCTCAGCGCCGCGCTAAACGACAGCGGGTTGATGCCGCTGACCGTGCTGTTCGATGCGCAGGGCCGGGAGGTGTTCCGCGTGGCGGGCGGTTACGAATGGGACAGCGAAGAGGCAGTGGCCGAGATATCGGAGGAGCTCGCCGCTTCCTCTGTCAGCGCGGAATAATCGGGCAGCGACAGGCCGGTTTCCGTCCGCAGCTGCCAATTCATGGTGCAAATCGGCACAATGGCTCTGGGTCCCAGTTCGCTCTGAGTGTGACATCTGGAATATGCGCGCGTGACCGAGCGCCGATGACCGGATTGCAATGACGCGATTTGGATGTAGTCTCGCAACGCAAGGGGGGCGAACTACTGGATCAGGTTCAAGCACGGGTCACGGCGCCGCTAACGCTCAATGTGGACGTCTTTGGTGAATTTCGCTTGGAAACTTCACGAGGCGAGCCAATTGCGCTCGCCAATCGCCGCGCGAACATGGTGCTGGCAGTGCTTTGTCTGGAGCCAGGCAACAGGATCGATCGCGAAGCGCTCGCGCGTTTGCTTTGGCCCGATCGTTTCATTCCGCAGGCCAAAGGCAGCCTTCGTCAATGCCTTCTCGATCTCAAGCGCAAACTGTCAGAACACGGGATTGATTGTCTTGTCATCTCGCGCAGTGAAATCGCCCTCGTACCCAAGAGCCTTCAATCCGATCTCATGGCGCTTGAGACGGCGCTTTCATCAGCTGATCCGGAAAGCGCGATTGACCGGTTGCTGGCGATCGGCAACCGGCCACTGGTCCAGGGTCCATCGCTGAATCCCGAATTCGACGAATGGATCACAATGCGGCGCGAGCATGTCGATGCGCGCGTTCGGGCGGCCTTGTCAGAGGCCATTCGCATATCATCGAAAGCCGCCCGCGAACGATTGCTTGAAGCTGCACGCGCTCGCTTTCCCTCATTCCGAACCTTCAATCGTATTCCCGATCAGGCGACGATTGCCGTTCTGCCGTTTCCACAAATCGACAGTGTTGGCGGCAATTTTTTCCTGGCCGACGGAATTGTCGATGAACTGTCCACCCGCCTTGCCGGAATACAGGGTATCGCGCTCGCCGGGCGGACTTCGGTCGCTGCCGTAACCGAAAAGAACCAAACGCTTACGGAAATTGCATCGGATCTCAATGTCTCCCATCTGATCGAAGGCGAGGTGCGGCGCGATGAACACGGCATCGAAGTCCGCATTGCGCTCATCAGCGGGCAAAGCGGCACCGAAGTCTGGTCGGACACGCTGACAGGAACGATCGAGGACTTCTTCGAATCGCGCAAGATGATCGGTGCCAATGTGATTGCCGCCATCTGCCGCGCATTGGGATTGACCGCGTCGCCCGCGCCCTCGCGCAGAATGACCCGCGACCGTGAGGCCTATGCGCTGTATCTGCAAGCGCGGGCGATGATCCAGAAAATCGGCGTAGAGGGTGCATTTGCCAAAGGGATAGCGTTCCTCGAGCAAGCGCTGGAAATCGATCCCGAATTTGCCGAATGCTGGACCGCACTCGCCAACGCGCAAATCATGACAGCCGCCATCACGCCTAGCCTTGAACGGGTTGCGCAATCCACCCAAGCCGCCCGCTGTGCAGAGCGCGCGCTGGCGCTTGATCCTGGCCAAGGCCATGCGTTCTCGATCCTCGGAATCCATGAATGGACACAGTTCAATCCCGCGCGCGGATTGGAGATGGCATTCGAGGCCTATGCCCGTGATCCAAACGATGCGGATGTCTGTTCGCGGCTTGGTTCGTGCCTGCTCTATCTGGGCAAGGCGCGCGAGGCGCTGCCGTATATCGAGGCGGCAGTCGACCGTGATCCAGTCTATGGTCGCAATTACGCGATGCTAACATCTGCTTATTTGAGTGTCGGAAAAATTGATGAGGCGCTTGGGGCGGGGCAGCGGATGGCCGATCTGGGCACGCCGGCCATCTGGCTTGCGCTTGCCCAGTTCGTTGCGGGAGACAAAGAAACCGCCGTCGAAACGCATTTCGGCGTGCGGTCTTTTATGGGCTCGATATTCATGCGGCCTCCCGGCGTTCCGCCAATGGATGATGCCGCGCGCGACGCCTATTTCGCCTTTGCTGCGCAGGGCATCTACAGCGGTAAGGAAACCGATCGCGCTGTCTATTGCCAGATGCTCGATGGCTTGCACTCTTCTATGCCCGATCCTTACGATTCAACGATAGCTTTTCCGGCCATCGCGATGGGGCACAGCGAGCTCACTATGAAAATCTATTCCGGATGCATCCATCCAAGCAACATGTTCATTCTCATGAGCCTGTGGATCGATCACGATCCGATCAACCGCACGATCCGCCATCCCAGTTTCATGGATTTCGCCGAACGCATCGGCATGGTCGAGGCGTGGGACCGGTTCGGCTGGCCCGATCTCATACCGGTAGACCCCAGAACCGCCTGACCGCCTTTTTTTGACGTTCTTTTGACGGTTGCCCCCGTTGCCCCCGCCTCGGTCTGGGGGCATCATAGCTCAAGAAATTCAAAAGGCATTCCAGCGGGTCATCTCCCGGTGCCAGGCGCGGTCGCGCTTGCGCATTGCGGCGGAGCTTTGTCCCGTTTCGGTGACCTTTCGAATGTCTGTGCAAATCAAGATTGTGGGGAATCTGAATGAAACGCATCAAGACCGCATTAGCCGCCGCGACCATCGCGCTGGCCGCGTCCGCCGCATCGCCGGCGCTCGCGCAGGATTATCCGCTCAAGCCGGGCGAATACGTCCAGATGAACGGCATTTACGTCGAAGATGGCGGGGAACTCACATACGCCGAATGGCTCGCCACCGAATGGAAAAAATTCCAGGAATACGCGAAGTCACAAGGGTGGATTTCGGATTACGGCATCTACGCCAATGTCAATCCGCGCGAAGGCGAGCCAAACATATATCTGGTTGTTCAGTTTGCCAGCATACCTGATGCCGCCGAACAGGAGCGCCGCGACAAGGCATTTGACCAATGGAGCCGCACGACTGTGAGCGAACAGGTCGCGGCGAGCGGTAATCGCGCCGAATACCGCACTGTCATCAGCAGTATGCTGCTTCAGGAATACACGCCGCGCTGAGGCGGGCGTTCACCGAACTCCGGCGGGCGAATATGCGACCCGTTCGCCCGTCGGGGTTCCTGCTCGAGATTTTGGAGGACATGCAGCATGGCCACTATCGCAGCACCCGCAAAATACCTGCACCGTGCCTACGTCGAGGCGATCAACTCCAACGACACCGCCACAATCCTCGCCCTGATGAGCGACGACATCGTGTTTCAGGTCCCCGGAGAACCCGAACTCATTGGCAAGGAAGCAATTGCCGAATGGGCCAACGGTTTCTTCGCCGCGTTCGAGGCATCGTGGGACAAGACCGAACTCGCGCTCGAACAATCGGGCGATCTTGCGGTCAGCCGTTACACCTACACCGCCCGCTATCGCTCGCGCGAGGACGGGTCGGAGCTGAGCGAGATCGGTAAAGGCACCTGCATTTATCGCCGCGCGCCATCGGGTGAATGGTTGCTGATGATCGATAGCTGGTCGACGCATGAGGCGGGCGATGCGGTGGGGTAGAATGGCGGGACGCATCCGCGCAAGCTATGCGATCCTTGCGATTGCGGGATTGCTCTCGATTGGCGGCGCCGCTCCCGTCACTGCGGAAAACTCGTCATCGCAAAGCGTTCAAGAGGCTGAAACCAGTGATGCTGGAGCCTTCTCATTCTTTCCTGCTGACCGCACGCTTACGCATGCAGAGGATGGCGTGGTGATGCCCGATGGTCGCCTGCTGGTGGGCGACTGGGATCACGGCCTGGTCACGCTCGACCAGGACGGAACCAAGCGTCCGTTCGGTGACTTCGCTGCGGCGGGCTTCAGGACCAGACCCGATCCCCAGTGGAACAGTCCCAATGGCATATCCTTCGAGCCCGATGGGCGCCATGTCCTGGTCGCCGACATCACCGGCGGGCACATTTATCGGGTCGATACGCAAACAGAGGAAGTGGTCCGCATCTACGATCACCCGTTCGGGGTGAACGCTGTCGTCCGCGATCTTTCCGGTGCGATCTGGTTCACCCAGTCGACCGAAAATGCCGCTGGCGCAAATTCCGAGGCGCGCATGTTTGCCGCCGCCGACAAGCCGCTCGGCGATGGCTCGGTCTGGCGGATCGCTGCCGAGGAACTCGGCAATCCGGAACCGAAGGCGGTGAAGGTTGTCGATGGCCTCGATTTCGCCAATGGCATCGTTTTCGATGCAGCGCGCGGTCGGCTCTATGTAAACGAGATTGTCGCCAGCCGCATCCTCAGCTTTGCGGTTGACCAGGCAACCGGCGCACTCACGGATCGCCGCGTGCTCGCAGCGTTGCCGACACCTGATAACATCGAGCTTGATGTTAATGGCGACCTGTGGGTCACAAGTCCCTTTGCCAACGCCGTCTATAAAGTCGATCCCGACACTGGTGACCGCCAGACCATTTTTGCCCCAACACCAGAGGTAAGCGGGCAGATTGTGAATGAATTCTACCGCAGACTGGATTCAGGCGAGCCGATCCTTTCGCTGCTTGGCCCTGACATGTGGGGCTCGATGCCCGGCCTCATGACCGGAATTATCCTTGGCCCTGATGGCACCGTCTATATCTCGGGGCTCGGCAATGCGCTGGTCAGGCTTCGCACAAAAACAGGTTCTTCAGCCGCCAGTCGCAATGACAATGCGGAAACTGAAATCCGAGCGGCCATCGCGGCTTGGCACTCATGCTTTCGTAGAGATCCAGAGATACGACCTGTTTGCTCAAGGCGGCGAGTGAATTTCGCGGCTACGCCTCGCTGCTGTGGCGCCGGGTTGGTGGCCGCTGGATTATCGCTGCGGATGTCTCGAATTGAGCCCCGCAAGGTTGCCATCACGCTGGCCGCCGGTGGCGGCTTGCGCCTGAACCTTCGAGAGGAAAACCAACCATGCTGATCCGAAAGCCCGAAAAGACCATTCGCACCTGGCACACTGACAGCCGCATCTGGGATGGATTCGAGCTGCGCGCTGGCGACATCATCGTCTGCACCCCGCCAAAGACAGGCACAACCTGGACACAGCGCATTGTCGGTATGTTGCTCGCGCAATCAACCGAGCCGCGCCATATCATGGACGAGCAACCCTGGCTCGACGCACGCTTCATCCCTCAGGGAGAGGTCGCAGCAGCGCTGACAGCCCAGCCGGGACGGCGCGGCCTCAAGACACATTCGCCGCTCACTGCGCTGCCGTTGCATGACGATGTGCTCTACATCAACGTCGCGCGCGATCCGCGCGATGCGGTGATGTCATTCCATAACCATTCGAACAGCTTTACCGAGGATTTCCTTGCGGGCCGCGACGCAGACGGGCTTGCCGATCCCGAGATCGCTGCCCCATTTCCGCGCGCGCCGGAAGATCAGCGGGCGTTTTTCCGGCGCTGGCTGCGCGATCCCGAACATGCGCCGTTCGACGATTTCACGATCGATGAATTCTGCGAGATCGAAACCAGTTTCTGGGAAGCGCGCGACCGGCCCAATGTGATGCAGGTCCACTATAACGACCTCAAGGCCGATCGCGCAGGCGAAATGCGCAGGATCGCGCAGTTCTGCGGGATCGAGACGCCCGAGCCGCTCTTTCGCGAGATGGTCGAGGCGGCTGGCTTTGCCAGCATGAAGCGCAGCGGTTCTCAGCTACTCGGACTTGCTGAGGTTGCGTTCAAAGGCGGGGCGGATTCCTTCCTTCACAAAGGCACGAACGACCGCTGGCGTGGCGTGCTGAACGAAGAGGACCTCGCCGATTACCGCGCAGCCATGAAAGCACGGGTTTCCGACGACTTGGCTCGGTGGCTGGAATTTGGACGATTGGCGGCACTGGATGCAAGCGAGCCAGCCGGGGCGGCCCGATGACGCGCCCGCGGCCCACCGCATTAGAAGGCGAGCTTGAGCGGCGTGTCGCAAGCCTGCTTGCCATCCTCGCCGGTTGTGTTGCCGTCCATCTCGCGTCTTCGCGTCTCATCACCCTTCCTGCTTGCCGGGGCGGCTTTCGGTGCGCGCTGGACCAGCGGGAAACCTCGTTACCTGAATTGCCGAAAATCTAAAGCGAAGGATCAAGCATGGCGACCGTTGCCAGTGAAGCACCCCTTATCGGCTCCGCGCAGGCGACGCCTGATACACCGCGAACCGAGCCGACAAGCGATCGCATCGTGGCGCTCGATTTTGTTCGCGGAGCAGCGCTGTTCGGCATCCTGCTCATGAACATCACCGGCTTTGGCCTGCCGCACGCCTACAGCAACCCCATGAACGCTGGAGGTGCGGAAGGGGCCAATCTCCTTTCTTGGATGATCATCCAGATCGGTTTCGAGGGCACGCAGCGCGGCCTGTTCTCGATGCTGTTCGGCGCGGGCATCATCCTGTTCACCTCCCGTCTTGAGGCCAAGGGGCGCAGCGACGTTGGCGACATTTATGCCCGCCGCAACCTTTGGCTGATCGCGTTTGGCATGGTGAACGGCTTTATCCTGCTGTGGAGCGGGGACATCCTCTATTTTTACGGGCTGACCGCGCTGTTGGTGTTTCCGTTCCGCAAGCTGGGTGTGCGGACGCTCATGATTATCGGGATCGCCGGAATGCTGGCAAGCGCGCTGTGGAACGCTAAGGACACTGCCGACCTGATGCGCTATCACGAGGCTTATGAGGCATCGCAGGTTGCCGGGGCGCAGCTTGAGCCGGGTCAGCAGGCGCTGGCCGATAAGTGGCAAGGCGCACTCGCCGATTACAGCCCCTCACCCGAGACGCAGCGGGACTATGTCCAGCAGCGCACACAAAGCTACGCCGCAGCCTTTGTGCAGGTCGCGGCGGAAACGGTTCACGCCGAAAGCTGGTATTTCTATCGCTGGTTTTTCGATATTTTCAGCATGATGCTGATCGGCATGGCGCTGTTCAAGGCGGGGGTGTTTACTCTTGAGCGATCGACCAGGTTCTATGTCGCGCTGATGCTGATCGGATACGGCGTGGGTCTGACGGTCAACGTGCTCGAGACCCGGCTGGTTATCGAAGGCGGTTTCGGCCTGCTGGCGATGAGCCAGTCGCAGATCACCTACGATCTGGGCAGGCTGGCCATGACGGCAGGGCATCTGGGCCTGCTGCTGCTGATCGCCCGCTCAGGTGTTTTTCCGCTATTCCAGCACGCGCTCGCCTGCGTCGGCAGAATGGCATTCACCAACTACCTCACGCATTCGCTGGTCTGTGCGATTTTCTTCGTCGGGCTAGGTTATTTCGGCCAGCTTGAAAGGCACCAGCTTTACTACGTCGTCTTTACGATCTGGGCAGTGCAGCTTGTCATTAGTCCGTTGTGGCTCAGCCGATACAGCATGGGCCCGCTTGAATGGCTCTGGCGCGGGTTGACCTACGGCGCGCTTCCAAAGCTTCGCCGCGGTAACGGTGCCGCAGCATGAGCGGGCAGCTCGGGAAGCGTCTCGGCCTGCCCTTTGCAATCGCCGTCTGCATCGGTCTGGTCGTCGGAACCGGGATCATGCGCACACCGGGCGAAATCGCCAACATGGTGCCGGACCCCGCGACCGTCATGTTACTGTGGCTGGCGGGCGGACTTTACGTTCTGCTGATGGCCAATGTCGCAGCCGAAATATCGTCGGCAATTCCGCGATCGGGCGGGCATTACATTCCCGTTCGTGAAGGATTGGGAGATGCGATGGGGCTTCTAGTCGGGTGGACGATGTGGATTGCGGGCGTCGCCGCGACAGCGTTTCTCGCCATCGCTGCGGCTGAGTTTTTCGGTTTGATTGTGCCAGCGGCGGCAGATCATGAAGCGATCGTCGCGCTCATCATCCTTTGCGGTGTGACGGCGCTCAACTGGGCGGGCGTTGAAGAAGGGCGCTGGGCGCAAATTGCCAGCACCGCCCTCAAACTCGCTCTGTTGCTTGCGGTAGTTTTCGTGGCGCTCATGATGCCTGATGGAGAATCCGCAGGCGAAATCGCCGCTCCGGCAGCATCCAGCGGGATCCCCGCCGAACCGCTCTCGATAATCACGGTTCTGGCCGGTCTGCAGTTCATCGTCACAGTCTATGACGGCTGGTATGCTTCGATCTACTTTGCGGGGGAGGACAAGGATCCGGGCCGCAACATTCCGCGTTCGCTGTTCCAGTCTGCGATTGTGGTCACATTTATCTACCTCGCAATCAATTGGGCGCTGATCACCGCGCTCGATTTTGAAACCTTGCGCGCGTCAACCTTGCCTATGGCCCAGGTGATCGAGGCGGCGACGGGACGCTGGGGCACTTTGGTCGTGGCTGTCATAGCGGTGCTGATGGCGCTGGGCACGCTCAATGCGGCCATCATGATGAATCCCCGCACACTGTTCGGCATGGCCGAGGATGGCCTGTTTCTAAAAACCGCCTTGAGCGTCAATCGCGGCGGTACACCCACTGTCGCGCTCGCATTGGGTTTTATTGTCGCGGTTCCGCTGATCTTTTCAGGCGGTTATGTGTTCGTATTCCGGCTGGTGGGCGCAATGATCCTGTTCGCATCATGCCTCTTTGTCCTCTCTTATTTTGCCCTGCGGGTGCGCCAACCCGATCTTGAGCGGCCCTATCGCGCAAAAGGGCATCCGGTCCTGCCGGCGCTGGTGCTGCTGATCAATTTCGCCCTGCTGGCCAGCTTTGTGATTGCCGAACCGTTCAGCGGCGCGATCATGGCGGGAATGATCGCGATCTGTATTCCGGTGGGCCTTTATCTGCAGCGCCAGCGGCGCCTCGCAGCCAAGGCCGAAAAGCTGGTAAGCTCATAGACGCAGCAAGTGCCCAGCTTTGCTGGCGGGTCGCGGGGCAATTGTGCCACATCATCGCGCGACATTTAGGATCAGCTGCAAATGTCTGCTGTCGGGATTAGTTGCCCGCGATAGCCCGGTCTGGCGCTGGGGTTCAAAGCCGGCATAGGCCAGACGTGGCGGTCTTTAGGAACCCTTTTGGCCACGATTCGCGAAAGGTCATTGTATACACGGCGTATTCTCTGAAACCGGACGTAATTCCCCCAGTGTGTCTATGTCTTAGGTTGCGGGTGAAACCTGCCAGAACACGAAGCGGGATTTTAGTAGCGAAAACGTAAGGACCTGTCGGCTAGGTGCATAACAACCTTGTTTCGGCATAATTTGTGGACGATCGTAAGAATGCTTATCTCGCTTGCGCCGTTAGCCTTGCTTGCACAAGTGGCTGCGCCTGGACCCGAGAATTGGGCCTATTTGACATGCATGACGTCGCGTGCAGCAGAGGTCGCACAGGAAGGACTGTCTGAAGGAGGGTTCCAGCAACGCCTTCAAAGTCTTTGCGAGAACGAAAGATCGAAACTTCGGAATGTAATTGTGCGTCAGCAGATTGCAGCTGGACGGACACGCGAGCAGGCCAACTCCGACGCCAATGTCTTCTTCGCAGAGATAATGGAACAGATGCTTAGTCTGCGACCAGTCGCGCCGAGGTAAAGAATTAGTGTTAGTAAGAGAGCAAGGGACGGGTGTGACGCTTGCACGTTTTCCCAAATTGAGTCGTTGGCGGACATTGGAATGGCGACGAAATGATGTCTGTTCAGCACCAGTCACAGTTCGGCTATGACAATTTCCTCTTCGCGATGTTCCAGCTTATGCCCCTGCCACAATTGATGCAAACGCGGGCCCAAGATATCGCCGGGCCCAGAGGTAAACTGCGGATGGCCGAAATGCGTCATCACTTTATGCTGGCGGGCGAGCGCATCGCGATCTTGCTTTACAACAGGGGCCAGGAACAGCCGAATTGCCGCTTGTTTAAGCCAGCCGGGCGCGAGTCCCTTGGGCGTTGAGAAGCGTGCAAAGGGCGTGAAGGTGTCATCGGTTGCGGGCGTGAAGATCGCAGTCACGCACAGGGTGAGCTTGGTCTCGCCCTCCCAGCGCGCCTGCACAATCGTCGGCGCGTGATAGCGTGAAATACTCCGGCTGCGGTCTTTCTCAAGAAAACGCGACATCAGGCCCATATCAGGCTGCGTCTGCTCAATCGTCATCGCAATTCCATCAGCGTGATGGGTCACGATCAGTTTCACCGGCAGGCGTTTATCGCGCCTCCGGATAAAGCCGTGATGCAAGTGATTGGTGTGGAACGGGTCCATCACATTTTCAATCGCATCAAAGGCGCGCCCCTGCCAAGCGCCCTGCTGCCACCAAAAGTGGTCGAGATCAGGATTGCCGAAGTCCGGCGGGAGGTCAGGCCGTGCGGGAGCTTCTTCGGTTAGCGCCAAAAAGATCGCCCCATGCGCTTCGTAGACGCGAACCGCTTCTGCGCGAAGCTTCGCGTCACTCCGGGTCTCGGTCATACACCCCGGCACCGCCTCGCACGCGCCGTTCACGCCGAAACGCCAGCCGTGATAGGGGCATTCGAGCGCGCCTTCATACACGCGGCCGTCGGAAAGCGGATAGTTGCGATGCGGGCAGCGATCGACCAGCGCGCCAAGTCCGGACTCACTACGGAACAGAGCGATGGGTGTGTTGCAGAGCGAGACTTTGCGCACGCCGCCACGCTTCACATCGCGCGATAGGGCCACCATATGCCAAGCGTCAGTCACTGCTTTGGAAACTGCCATCAGGCGAACTCCTCACCGTTCCATTCAATATCATAGGTCGTCGCCGCATTGGTTGAAATGCCATGCTTCAAGCCTGTGAGCGCAAAGCTCCCCGCATCTATCAACGCACCCAGGATTGGCTTGCGATCATCAGAGCGCGAGAGGACATCGCGACCTTTTTCCCAAGTCTCGCGCCATTCGCGAAGGCGTCCGTTGGCAATGGCTTGCGGCAGACCAAAAACGACCATTGCAGGGCCGAGGTAACAGTTTTCAGGAGGCAATTCCGGGGCTGGCTCGCCAGAACCGATTGATCGTGCCAATTGCCCGTCGCCGGCCAGCAAATGCACGCCGCTCGTCGCTCTGGGATTGCACTCAAGAAGGTTCGGCGTGCCGCTTTCATCGAAGATCACGTCACAGCCAAATTGACCATGCAACACGCCGAGCTCTACCAGCGTGTTTGCAACCTCTCGAAGCTGCTCATGGCGCGCATCATCGAGCGGTTCAAAGGCGAAACTAGCGCCTCCATCCAGCCGCCAGCGGGAAGAGTAGCTAGAACACGCGACCATCTCGCCGCTATGAGCGACTGCGTGCACACAAACTTCTTCACCGCGCACGCATTTCTGCGCCATCCAGCCCTTCGGATTGACTACGTCAAGCGCCCTCGAGTGAGGCGCCACCAAAGCCTGCTCACCAAAGCGGCTCATGCGCGGTTTGAACACCCAGTCACGGCTATTGGCAGCAAAGCGCTCCAAGTCTTCGGCGCAATCAATTGCGTGGCTCTCAGGTGAATTTAGGCCCCATTGCGCTGCGGCTTGCGCAAATTGCAGCTTGTCATGAAGCCTGGCCAGCATCGCTGCGTTGGGCGCGAACAGGCGATCGCCAACACTCTGCGCCAGTGCGGGTGCGGCCAAGTGGAACACCTCTTCACAAGTGGGCACGATCAGGTTGATACGATGCACGTCGACCAGCCGCTTTATGCACGCTTGGAACGCGGTGCCTTTTTGGCGCGGAGCAGGGTAAAGGTGATGGGTAGCAGGCACTGACGACCAGCGCGCCATGCGCACAGGCACGCTGTCAGCCAGATGCACATCCCATCCGGCAGTCGTAAATTCGCGCGCCATATCGAGCGCCGCAGCCGCGCGCGCTCCGGTGATGAGCACAGCTTTACCCATCGGTCCACACCACTTTGTGCCGCTTTGGTCCGGTCCATTTTTCGAGATCCTGCATGATAGTTGGATCGAGGCCGACAAGCTTTGATAGCGCCTCGCTTGCTCGTTCAGCCAGTTTTGTTTCTGCTTCGGGAGCAACCCGCAATGTAACTTTGCAGGGAACCCCAATGGCCTGCCACGGCACCGTCCCACCAAGCTCAGCCTCGACTGCCTCGACAATCTGCCGCGGCGTGAAAACGCGGCCTCCGATATGCCACAGATCGCCCACTCTACCTTGAGGCTGCATAATGGTGCGCCCACCAAAGCCGCAGAGGCAAGGATGGTCATCAATCTCGATAAAGTCGTCTGAGCGCAGCCGCACAATTGGCTGGCTCTTGCGGCGAAGATCCGTGAAGATCGGGCGGAAGCCATTGGTGCCTGGCACTGGCTCTAGCTCAAATTCAATGGCGTGCTCGTTGAGATGCAAGCGCCCATGCTCGCAGTCTGCCGCCAAAAAGCCTTCGGTCGCCTGAAAAATGGAACGCGGGCTAATGCCGAAGGCTTTCTCGGTCATATCCCTCTCGCACTGGCTAATCGGCTCACTGCCACAAAAGAGATGGCGCAAGACGGGTAAGTGCAGACCGGCTTTTGCAAACTCAAGAAGCCTATAAGGCGGCGCAATCAGGATAGTGGGCGCGAACGTTTGGAGCTGATCGGCCACATCTTCAATATCGTACTCAAGCGGGATATGTTTGTACGCGAAGCGCCCACCTTTCACATCGCTGTAGAGCGAATTACTCGCCCTCAAATGAAGCGCCAGACGTTGTTTTTTCAGGAGCGCAGATGAGGGGAGCAGCCGCGCCAGGCTCTGCCCGACATAATCCGCTCGCTCTGCGCTATCAGCGAGAAACAGGCCGCGATTGTCGCCGCTTGTTCCCGTCGACCAGCCCGCGCTGAATTCATTTTCGGCCTGCTCACCAGCTTCTGCAGCATCAGCCAGGCGGCGAAGCTCCGCATCGCTTATTCCATGCGAGTTCCATGCCCCATAGTCAGCGCGCAGCTCGCTTGGCTCAACAATCGGAAAGCTCGCAAGCGGCTGGCCGCAGTACGAGGCGAGCGCAGGTGTGCGCGCAATCCAGGGCTGCAATTGCGACCAGACACGTGCGCGGTGCCGCGTCAGTCTCTCAGCAGACATGCGCATTGCCCGGCGCGTTCGCCACCATGAGGCTAAGATCTGATCAGGTCTCATCATCGCCGCGGAAAGCGCGCGCATTTCGGGCGCAATGTGAGGGCAGGATTGCAAGTTCACTATTGTTGACCGATGCGGCGTGGAGCAGTTCAAGCGTCTTGCGGTAGGAGCGTGTTTCCCCCAGCAAAGCGGTCGTGATACGGGGCGGGGGGCGGCGCTCTTTGATCGCTTTACCCGACCACACGGCATCGGCGGCGAGCAGCACGGCCTGATCAGCCTCAGTCGTAAGAGCAAGACCCCAATGGCCCGCGCAATGCCCGGGCAATTCAACCGCAAGCAGGCTGCCATCGCCCAGAATATCGCGGCCCCTGTCAAACGGGGCAAAGGCACTCGGCAGAGCGCGCTCGGGCGCATCTTCAAAAAAAAGCGCGCTCGCATCCACATTGTTCGGCACCAACCCGCCAAGAAGCCCCTGCCGTACACGGCCAAAGCGGCCCGGCCTGCGCAAAGCGGTAAGCCCCGCTTTCGCGCAGTAGACCAGCTTATCCGCGAGATGCCGTATGCCGGCAACGTGGTCGCCGTGAAAATGCGAAACTATGGTGCCCGCAATCTGCGCCTCGTCGATATCGTGCTTCTTGAGCCAGGTCCGCCACTCAAGGTCCGTGCCGATCGCAACTGGAGTCGTCCAGCGATAAAGGCGCTCTGGGAACGGGTCAGTCGCTTCCTCGAAAGCGGGATCATAGCCGGTATCGAACAGGAAAAACCCGCGCGTTGGGTGCTTGA
Organism: Erythrobacter sp. MTPC3; assembly: GCF_042854385.1. Taxonomy (NCBI): domain Bacteria; kingdom Pseudomonadati; phylum Pseudomonadota; class Alphaproteobacteria; order Sphingomonadales; family Erythrobacteraceae; genus Erythrobacter; species Erythrobacter sp. MTPC3. The sequence goes on along the minus strand of NZ_BTGP01000006.1, from coordinate 3,228 downwards.
TCACCCCAACCAGAGCGGGAAACTCGACGGCACAAAAGCTGCCGCCTGAAAGCGTCATGACTTCAGGATGGCGAGTGGAGCCACGCTCCAACCAGCGGAATCCTACGCGGGTCATGCTGGTTCTGCCATGCTTGCCATGTGATGCGCCTGTTCGAGCAAGGTCACCAGCCCATCATAACGCGGCGCGTAATCGAGCAGGCGCTTGGCGGGCTGCAGGTCGAAGCTTTGCGAATAGGCCAAAGTCGCTAGCGTATAGCGAGTGAGCAGCGGCTCCTCTTCACGCCCTGTGAGCTTTGCGAGGCCCTCCAACGATGCGGCCAAAACCCGCAAAAGCGGCATCCGGGGCGTCACAAAACGCGGGGATTTACCAAGTGCCTGAGCCAGCTGCTGAGCGACCTCTTTCACTGCGCGCGGATTGCCGCCAGACACATTGATCGCACGGCCCTTCAAATCATCTGCACGTTCCTCCGCCTCGCAAATCGCCCAAGCGGCATCGCGCAGATCTGTCAGCTCAATCAGAGCCATTCCGCCGCGCGGCATGGGAATTTTTTCGCGAGCGGCCATCTCAGCAAGCCTAGGCAGGATTACCCTGTCTCCCTCTCCCACAAGCGCGCGTGGACGGATGGCGCAGCAGGCAAGCACGTCATCGCGAGACGCCAGCACCAGCCGCTCCGCAGCACGCTTGGTTTGCGCATAGTGATTGAGCGGAGGATCGGCAGGCGCATCACTCTCACCAATGCCGACGCGGTCCTTGAAACTCGCAAAGATAGAAGGCGAGGAGATGAAGACAAAGCGCCTTAGGCTACCCTTCGTGGCCGCATCCAAAAGACGGCGCGTCACATCAACATTCGCACTCTCAAACGCCTCACGCGCACCCCAGCTTGCGGACAAGGCAGCGGCATGGATGACGCTATCGCAGCCTCGAAGCAGCGCGGTCAGGTCGTGTTCCTTTTCAAGGTCGAAGGCAGAAAATTCCGCGCCTGAGGCTTCAAGCGCTTGGCCAGCCTCCAACCGCCGGCCAACGGCACGCACTTCATGCCCGCGAGCAATCAGTTCCCGCGCGCAGGCAAGCCCAAGCCCGCCCGTTGCGCCGGTTAGCAAGATACGACGCCTTTTGAAATGCGCACTCATATGCGCACCACCATCGCGGTCGCGCTGATCCCTGCGGCTGTGCCGAGCAGCATGATAGTATCACCCGGTTTCGCTGCACCTGTTTCAAGCGCGTGAGCCAGCACGGTCGGGATAGATGCCGCAATCTGGTTGCCGTGATTGGCAAAGATGTTGACCACCCTCTCGCCGCGAGGGCCAAACAAGCGCTTGACGTGCTCCACGCCCGGCGCGCTTGCCTGGTGGCAGATGACGCAACCGAGATCGTCCTTTGTTAAATTGGCGTCGCTGAGCGCCTGCTGAATCACACCCGGTAAAGCCTTAGCAGCCGCTTTAAAAATGCCGAACGCATCCATCTCAAAATAAGAGCCTTCGACCAGCGCTTCGTAGCCTTTTCCCACGCGTAACTTGGTTCCGCCTGAGCGCAACTGAGCCAGACTATTGTACGCACCCATCGTCACACTTGATTGGCTTAGCAGCCCGCTTGTGCCTTGCTCATCTGCTTCAATCACAATTGCAGCAGCGCCATCGCCGAAGATGGAGCGCGTCTTAGGAATGTCTGGATTGAGGCCAGCGGTTGCGATGTCGCTGGCATAGACCAAAGCGCGCTTCCAACGGCCTGTAGCCAACCCCATCGCCGCGACGTCGAGGGCAGTCACAAAGGAAAGGCAGGTCTAATTGACGTCGAAACTGGGGATGCCTGATGCGCCAAGGCCAAGTTTGTCTTGCACCAGCGCAGATGTCGATGGGATTGGCTGCTCCATCACGCCGCAGCCGCCGATAATGACATCCACCGCTTCGCCTTCCCAGCCTGCATCAGCCAGCGCCGCCGTTGCCGCTTGTGCAGCCATAATCGACGTAGTCTCAGCATCGCCTGCGACATGCCGCGAAACGATGCCAAACTCGCTTTCCGTCCACCCTGCCGCGCAGCCATGGACATCGTCCATTTCACGCGAAGTGAGCACTTTGCGCGGTTTGTACACACCAGCGCCTGCAATCTTGAATCGGCTTAACACAAGTGCTCCTCCGGTTGATTCGCTAACACAGTCCCATACAATTAAACGATGTTCAATTAATAAATAGACAATGTTCAATTTCCGCGCTAAGAATTTTGGCATGGGAAGACGATCCGACCACACCGCTTCTGAACTGCGCGCATTGCTTATCGCGCGCGGGCATGAGCTGATGGCGGAAAGGGGCTTTGCGAAGTTTTCGGGACGCGAAGCCGCACGGCGCGCAGGCTACACCGTCGGCACGATCTACAATGTATTTGGCGGGCTCGATGGCTATCTGATCGCAATCAACAGTGAGACATTTCGCTTATGGTCCGCTTCGTTGGAGGCCGCGTTAGCGAACGCACCCAGCGATCCGGCTTCGCGCATTGAAGCGTTAGTGCGCGCCTATTTTGAGTTTGCAGAAACCAACCGCAACGCCTGGATGGCGATCTACGATCACCGTATTGACCGGTCGATAGAAATTCCACCCGAAGACACACTTGCTCGCGAAGCCCTTACCGGAATTGTCGACCGCGAAGTCAGCTCGGCACTGGGCTTCTCAGATAGCGGCGAAGGACGCCGACTTGTGCGCTCTTTGATCGCAACGGTGCATGGTCATTGCTCTTTATGGCTCACCGGCAGCTATGCGTTGATGCAAGAAGAAGATCCTGCTGATCAGGCGCTCGCACGCGTACTGGAGATACTGGCATCTCATGCATAAGACTGGCCGCCAAACGATCCTCCAAAGAAACAGCTCGCGATAGTTTGCCCGCTTTCGCTCTCAAAATCGGTCATACAGCATCGGTTCGATGTGGGCCGAGAAGAGAAAGCCGGTTTTCAATGGTTTAGAGATCATAAGCGGACTGTCCGCTTACGACCTCGTTTCAGACGAGCGATAAAACCCAACCATCTGTTCCGATCGTTTCTCCAGCTCTATAGGCATTTAGGAATGAGAATGCTGAGCTTAAAACTCGCTTGTCCCGCTTGCTAGGGCTAATTCCGCGAAAGGAAAATGGATGTTTCGGCTCTTAAACTATTCGGAGTTCAATCAGAGTGTGCGTTTTCCAGCATGGCTCGGCCTGCTTTTGGTTACTTTTTGTTTGATATCGTGGTCTTCGATGGCGAA
>NZ_BTGP01000005.1:0-278094 GCF_042854385.1 Erythrobacter sp. MTPC3 | reverse complement strand
CGAACTGCAAAATTGCGGGTGTGTTGTGCATAAGCCCCCTCAAAACAAGGATTTGAACTTATGCATCAACCTCGCATTGAGTCAATCACGTATGCAAAGGGGATACACCCCGAATTAAGTGATGCGCTTCCTCGCGCCACAGCAATGTTAGGGCTTCCAGAAGTCTTGCTTGATCTTCAATCAGTAAAATTTCGCCCCCGAGAAGCTTCATTTGTTGAAGCCTCATACCCTGCAATCTCAGCTAAATTTGCTTATGCAATCAAGAACAGTCCTCAAGAAAAGCACTTGCTCGAAGGGCGATGTTCGCAAGTATTACATGCAGATATAAGCTTCAACGAACCAATTGATTTTATACAGGAAATTCGCATCGAAGGAACCGACGTAAAGATATTAGCATACTCATTGCTCGACTTAGTTGCCGAAAAGTATCGAGCAATCCTTCAGCAGGCCGTCCGAAATCGAGCGCGACGTCAAGATATCTTTGACCTGAATTTCTTGATTTTAGATGGTCGTCTCCATCCTATTGATCCAAAGCAATTATTACAAACTTTCGTAAAAAAATGTAATTCAAGAAATATTAAACCAAATAAAAATTCTTTGGATGACCCAAATGTAAAAAAGAAGTCTCAACAGAACTGGGAGTCACTCAAGTCCGAGGTTGAAATTCTACCTGATTTTGAAGAAGCTTATCTTACCGTGAGTAAATTCTATCGTTCTCTTCCATGGTAGAGTCGAGCGCCAACATCATTGTGTGGGCCTCGATTTGGAGAGAGTAGGCGAGAAGGAACCCTTTCCTACTCCGCCAAAATCTGCCCTAAATTTGCGGATGACACACTCATCCAAAACTCACCCCGCCACCGAAATCATCCCAGCCTCAAACGCGCCGCAGTGGACGCCTGCGCGGCAGACTCTGTTTCTTACCGCGCTGGCCTCCACGCATTCTGTTACGCAGGCGGCGCGTATGGCGGGGATGTCGCGGCAGTCCGCCTATGCCTTGCGCGCGCGGCTTAAGGGCGAGCCGTTTGATCTGGCTTGGCATGCGGCGCTGCATGTCCGCTTTGACGCGCTGGCAGAGGCGGCTTTGGAGCGCGCGTTGCACGGGGTCGAGGTTCCGCATTTCTACAAGGGCGAGCTGGTCCACACCTCGCGCCGTTTTGACGAGCGGCTGACCGTGGCGCTGCTCGCCATGCGCGAGCGGCTTGGCCCGCCAAGAGCGCGCTCCAACCACCCCGCCTTCGGCTATGACCCGCAGGATTTCGGCCCGCTGGTGGACCGGGTAGAGCGCGGCCCCGAAACATGGGACGAGGAAAGCCGCCTAGAATATGAGGAGTTTTACGGCGATGGGGAGGGGGAAGACGCGGAGTGAAGCCCGAGAAGTGGTGTTTTTGTTTTCGCACTCCATCCGAAGCGCGATTTCCTCGCGCCTACGGCGCTGCGGGCGCGCAGTCGCGCTTGCGGAACCTGCGGTTCCGACTGGTCAGAAGTTGGAGAGTTGTCATGCGGTGCCTACATGCGGGAGCTGGCGGAACTCCGGGCTTTCGGCGTGTAGGCACCGGATGACATGTTGGAAAATGTGTCATGTGTGGTTTTGGTGTTTTTTTGTTTGCGCGCGTTTTTTTGTGCGCGTTTTTTGTTTGCGCACCCCATCCGGGGCGCGATTTCCTCGGCCCTTTCGGGCCTCCGGGCGGGCGGTCGCCCTTGCGGCGCTTCGCGCCGTGCTTCGAAGCGACAATGCGAAGTAATGTCTTGTTTCGGGGCGCTGGACTCATGGCTTGGAATGGTGCGAGCCGCAGGCTCGCCAGCGCGCGACCGCGTGCCGCCGCTTATGCGGCGCAGCCAAGCGGGCCGGATGGCCCGCGCCCGGCGCCTGAGGGCGCATCAAAAAACCGCGCGCAAACAAACAACACAAAACACCCTCACCTTCACTCCCGGCTCAGCTTCCCCAGCACCCGGTCCAGCTCTTGCAAGAACCGCGAACGGTCAGCTTTGGAAAACGGGGGAGGCCCGCCTGCCCCAAAACCGGTGGCGCCGTCCATGCCGGCGCGCAGGTCCTCCAGAATCGCGCGGGTCGCAATCGCGCTGCCAATGCTGGTCGCATCGAACGGCTTACCATTGTGCGCAATAACCGCCGCGCCCGCTTTCAGGCAGCGTTCGGCGAGCAGGATATCGGCGGTGATGACCACGCTGCGCGCGTCCGCGTGCTCCGCGATCCAGTCATCGGCGGCGTCGAAACCGTCATCCACCACCACGCGTTTTACCCGGGGGCTATCGGGGATGCGAAAGGGAGAATTGCTGACGATGCGCACCTGCGCTTTGAACCGGTCGGCGACGCGGTACACCTCGTCTTTAACGGGGCAGGCATCGGCATCGACAAGGATTGTAATGGTCATGGCGCACACGAATAGCGCGGGCTTGTGCCAAGCACCAAATATTACGCGTTGCAGCAATAATTAGGTAATGGAGCAAAGCCGTGCTACATACATCGCGCTGACGTCGGAATTTGCGACGGACTTCGAGATTTGACTACCTCTGCGCAGGTTTGTTTTTACGCAAATGGCGCGGGCGAAAACCAGACGACGACTTCCTTTCCCTGAACGATTTGACGCACGACCCCGCCTGCGATTTTGCAGGAGGGCAATACGTTCTCGAAAGGAACACATCATGGCCAAGACTGGCACAGTAAAATTCTTCAACACCGACAAGGGCTATGGTTTCATCCAGCCTGACGACGGCTCCAGCGACAGTTTCGTGCACATCAGCGCGGTTCAGGCCGCCGGCATGCACAGCCTCGACAAGGACCAGCGCCTCAACTTCGACGTTGAGCAGGGCCGCAACGGCAAGGAAAGCGCCGTAAACCTGTCGGCTGCTGACTAAGCAGAATTTGCGTGGGGGCGCGGCGGGATGACTGCCGCGCCCTACGCTTTTGCTTTTAAGCCGCCTGACCCTCCACTCCAGCAGGAGCCCAAATGGCCCAGACATACGAATTCTACCGCGACCGCGCTGACGAAGCTGCGGCGAAGGCGAAAGAAGCCCAACTCGACAATGTGCGCGACCGTGAGCTGCGTTCGGAGAAAACATGGCGGGCGCTTGCGAACCAGGCCCGCGCTGTTGCGCGTGACCGGGCAAAGGCTGAAGAAGAACGCGCGGCAAAACGTGCTGCCGAGGCTTTGGAACAGCAATAATTCGTTAGAAATCGGGCGGTTCGACCCCATATGGCATGTACGGCGATACGTTCGCTGAAACGACCATAATGAGAGGAAACCCCCATATGCAATTCCAGTTCAATTCAGACAGTTCGGTCATGGGCACTGCCAACGTGGCAGAGCGGATCGAAAACCAGGTGCGCCAGCGGCTTGAACGGTTTGAAGACCGGCTCACGCGGCTTGAAGTGCACGTCTCGGACGAAAACGCCCGTAAAGGCGGTGCCGATGACAAGAACTGCACCATCGAAGCGCGCCCCCGCGGCGGCAATCCGATCGGCGTAACGGGCAAGGCGTCCGACGTGGATACCGCTGCACGCAAAGCGGCGACGACGCTGGCTCAGCGGCTGGAACGGCATTTCGGCAAGAGCGAAAAGCACAAGCATGATGAACGCCCCGACAAGATAATCGACGCCTGATCCTGCGCGCATTCATCCAACGCAAATTGCATCACTCGGCGGCGTCGAGGCTTGACCCGTCAATCCCGACCTCGCCGAGAATGCTCTCAATCTTCTTTTTGACACCGAAGAAACCAGCCTTGGCATAGGGCCACGTGGCGTGCTCAACTTCGCTGAGCAGGGGCACAATATTCACCGCGTCTGGCAGGCCCATAAGTTCCGGGAGCAGCGCATCGCGCGTCCAGCCGGTGGGCAGATAAGAGAATGCAACCGTCTGCAGCCCCGCCTGGCCGAGCGATTGCTGCAATCCCTCTCCCTCGCCAAGCAGCTTTGCTTTGCATCCGAAAGCGTCCCCCGCCTGATCCACCCCCGTTTCGACCGCACTGCGAGCAAAGTTCCGAGCGGTTTCGCCTACGGGCAATGGCGAGCGTGCTTCTGGACGCGTCATGCCCAGCACCAACTTTGGTGGATGCGGCAGGTTCATCGCCATGTGGCAGGCGCCTTCGTCATGCAGAATGAGAGCATAGTCCGCGCCGTGCAAATCAGCAGCGTCCGACTGGGGCAGATCAAGCGCCTGTTTTTGATGGTCCGCCGCCTCTTCGAGTGCAGGCGCTTCGTGTGCCAATCCATCGGCGGATAGCGGTCCCGACGGCTGGTTCGCCGTGTAGCGCGCAATGTTATCAGGCCGGGCAAGATAGGTTTTGCCTTTGGTGTGCAGTCCGCCGACCCATCGCCAGCTGAGCGTGTTCGATGCAGCATCGGCATCCATCAAATGCCGCAGGAAAAAGTCCGCGCCCAAGGTCCAGTCGAGTTTAAGCGTAAAGATCCAGATGCTGGCGAACCACATGCGCGCATGATTGTGGAGATATCCCGTCTGCACCAGCTCGCGCGCCCAATGATCGAACGCCTCGATCCCGGTACTGCCGCCGACGGCCTGATCATAGGCGGTCTTCAACCCGGAATTCGCATCAAGTTGACCTAGCGCTTTATCGCGTTGTTCGCAGTAGGCGGGCCAGATCGAGGGGCGCTGTTCAAGATACCCTTTGAAATAGATGCGCCAGAAAACCTCGGCCACGAATTTTTCCGCTGCGTGCGGGCCGTGCTGGGCAAGCACCGCGTCCAGCACCTCGGTTTCGCTGATGATCCCGGCGTGCAGCCACGGCGACAATTGCGAAACGTTTTGCCGGGCTTCGCTATCGGGCGGGCCATCATCGTAATTGCGGCTGTTTGCGTAAGCGCGGCCTGCGCGCGGCACAAAATCATGGAGGCGCTGGAGGGCGGCTTCTCTGGTCGGGGAAAACAGCATGGTAGTGGAACCGAAAGAGAGACGTTGGGTTCCTGTCATTACGGCGCCGGCGCAATTCCAGCCAAGGAGCGGCGATGGTGCAGTGCAAAACGAATTCGGAACATCCTTTCCATCGCTGCGTTCGTAGTTGTGGAAGGGCCAGCGCACCATGCGCGGCCCCTGATGACCGAAACATGATTTCCACATCCAAGGATAAATTAATGAAAACCCTTAAACTTACCCTCGTTTCTTCGATCGCTCTTGCAGTTGCTGCATGCGGCGCCGAAGCAGACACCGACGACGCGATGAGCGCGGACGAAACTGCAATGGCGGCAGAGGCAACCACCACGAACACTATCGTGGATGTTGCGCAGGGCGATGAAACATTCTCCACCCTCGTATCGGCCGTTACCGCAGCCGGCCTTGGCGAAACACTGTCGGGCGAAGGTCCATTCACCGTATTTGCACCGACGAACGACGCATTCGCCAAGATCCCCGAAGCGACGCTGACCGAACTGACCACCAACGACACGGAAACGCTGGGCAGCATCCTCACCTATCATGTCGTCGAAGGTTCGATTGACGCAGCAACGCTGACCGCCGCCATCGAAGAAGCTGGCGAAGCGGGCTACGAAATCACGACCGTCAATGGCGGCACGCTGACCGCAGCAGTGGTTGACGGCGCAGTCGTCCTGACCGACGCAGCGGGCGGCACCTCGACCGTGACCGCAACCGACGTCGAAGCGTCGAACGGCCTTGTCCACGTGATCGACACGGTGCTGATGCCGCAGTAATCTGCGTATCATTTTGAATTGCGAAGGCGGGCCCGATCGGGTCCGCCTTTTGCGTTTCAGGGAGCAGAGCATTAGATGGTCGGCATGAACAAAGGATGCCGCCGATGATCGCAAAAGCTTCCCGATCCCTGACAGTTTTATCTTGCCTGCTGTTTGCCGCAGCCTGCTCTCCCGATGACGGTATCGATCCGGGCGGCGAGACGTTCACAGGCGTATCGGACAATGCGGTGATCACGCTAACCGGGACGGAACCGTTCTGGGGCATTGAGATCGCGCCCGATGGCGAACTCTACCGCGCGGCGTTTTCCTCGCCCGAAAACCCCGAAGGTTCGAATTTTGCCGTCACCCGTTTTGCGGGCAATAACGGCCTTGGTTTTTCAGGCGAGATGGACGGGGTGCCCGCCCAGATCGCGCTGACGCCAGGCGCGTGCGCGGACGGGATGAGCGACCGGTCGTACCCTTACACCGCAACCGTCGCGCTGGGCGATGAGGTGCTGATGGGATGCGGCTATACCAGCGATGAACCGTTTGCCGGGGACGCGGCACCGTGACCGGCGGCATTGTCGGATCGCCTTTGGGAAAGGCTCGTGTTGGCAGAGCATGGCGCGCGCTGTTCTGGTGCGCTGCTGTTTTCAACTGGATCATGGGCCCTGCCGCCACGATTGATGCACGCATTACGGGATTGCTGGTGTTTTCGTTCGGGATCATCTTCGCGCTGATCGCGCGCGACCCGGACCGGTATGGCGCGGCCTTGTGGGCGGGGCTGATCGGAAAAATCGGGACGGTTGCGCTGCTGGCACCGGCGCTCTTTGAAACCGGCAACAGCGCGCTGGCCGGGGCGGTTCTGGCGGCCGAGGCGCTGCTTGGCGCCGGGTTCCTTGCGTTTCTGCTCACCCGCAGCGATGATTGAGGCGGACTGATATTAAGAGGGACAGCACGATGCACACCGGCGGATGCCTATGCGGTGAGATTACTTACACTCTGAACGCCGATCCAAAACTGTGCGTCGCCTGTCATTGCAAGAATTGCCAGCGCCAATCGGGCAGCGCTCTTTCCATTATCGTCGGCGTTTCCGAAGGCGACCTCGACATCAGGGGCGAGGTAAAAACCTACGATGACACAGGCGACAGCGGCAAAACGGTCATGCGCCAATTTTGCCGCAATTGCGGCTCGCCGGTTTTCACCCGTCTAGAAGGGTCTGATGACCTGATGTTCATTAAAGCAGGCACTTTGGACGACACTTCGTCGTTAAAACCTGCATTCCATTGTTACACAAAGAGCAAGCAGCAATGGATTGATATTAGTGATATTCCCGGCTTCGAAACGGTTCCAGAGGGGCTTTAGCGGCCTGCTTAGCCCAATCTTTTCGGAACGCAGGCCTGCATTTTTCGTTGACTGCGAAACGACGAATTAAAACCGCAAGTGCGCACTTTAAAGATTGAAGGCGCTGCGCACCTCGCGGGAAAGCAGGATAAAGTGAATACAGACGACGAACGCGCGCCAGAAAGGGCGCAGCAGTCCAACATGCGTTTCGACGACGCGCCTGACCGGTTTCGGTCAGGAAACACCAGCGACCAGTTCTCTGGCGCATCAGGTGTCCTGTTCGAACAGGCAATGGCGCAGACCCGTATGGCGATCTGCCTGAGTGATCCTCATTCCAAAGATATGCCGATTTTATTTGCGAACCGCGCGTTTCGCAGGCTGACCGGTTATTCCGAGGCCGAGATCGTGGGCCGCAATTGCCGGTTTCTGCAGGGGCCAAAAACCGACCCGGATTCCGTTGCGCGCATTCGCAAGGCGATCGAGGCCGAAGATGTGGTCGTGGTTGAAATCCTGAATTACCGGAAGAACGGAACCAGCTTCTGGAACGCCCTTCACCTCGGCCCGATTTACGATAACGCAGGCAATCTGGTGTATTTCTTCGGCAGCCAGTGGGACGTCTCCGACGTTCGCGCCGCGCGCGCCGATGAAAAGCATGCCAAGGAAATGGCGCGTGAGCTTTCACACCGGATGAAAAATATGTTCGCGGTCATCTCGGGCATCGTGAACGTCACGGGACGGATGCGCGGCATCCAGAACGAGGCTGCAGAAATCAACTCGCGCATTCAGGCTTTGGGCCGCGCTTACGAAACAACTCTCGACGAAGCGGCAAGCGGGTATATCCCGATTGGCGAAGCGATCCGTGCGGTCCTTGCGCCTTACGATCAGGCGGCCGAGCGGCTGAAAATGATTGGTAACGGCACGCGCATCCCGTTCACCACCGTTTCTGTGGTGGGGCTGGTGCTGCACGAATTTGCCGCCAACAGCACAAAGCATGGCGCATGGGCTACCGAAGGCGGCAAGGTTACGGTCGAATGGAAACTGTCGGAAGATGGACAAGACCTGGTCATCAAATGGGATGAAACAGGCGGACCGGCGGTGGACAAGAAGGCGATTGAAGCCGGAACCGGCACGACTATCGTTGACCGCCTGCTATCCACCGGTAGAGGCTCCATTACGCGCGATTGGCAGGAAGACGGTCTGCGCGCTGTTGTGAGAATTCCGGCGGGGAACGAGTAATGTCAAATCAAATCACATTGCTCATCGTCGAAGACGAACCGCTGATCATGATGGATTTGCAATTCAGCGCCGAAGACCGCGATTGCCGCGTCCTTTCGGCGTGCAACTGCGAGCAGGCGCTCCAGCATCTTGCGGATAATTCTGCGATCCATGCTGCTGTTCTCGATGTGTCGCTCGGCAAGACCGAAACATGTCTGCCGATTGCGCGTGAGCTGGACCGGCAGGGCATCCCATTTATCCTGCACTCCGGTGACCTCAACCGTCATGAAGAACGGATCAGAACGCTGGATGCGCCGCTGCTCGCCAAGCCGATGCCATCAGGCGAAGTTATCGAAGCAGCGATAGAACGCGGCGACGAGGCGAAGGGTCAGCCCCTCCGCCAAGCCGCCGGATAAAGCACCTTAGAACAGGCCGGGAATTTCGTGCTGGGCGGCATTTGGCCGTTCAGGCTGAAGCAGCTGGCGCCCGCCAACGCTTTGCGCGGTCTGCCCGGTGCCGCCGCTGATCGTAGCGGTGCATGTCTGGCCTCTCAGAAAACTCAAAGCAGTCGCAATCGAAGTTTCTGACGGATCACCGAGCGGGGTGAAAATATCGTCTGTCGCCGCGCAGGTATTTGGCATTTCGCTCGCCATGCCGCCGAAATATTCGCCGTTACCATCGGCGTTAAGCGTCTGGAATGTTACCGCACGGAGGCGCAGGTCGCAGGCGGCAAAATCAAAAGCGGACTGGCCGACCGGTTTGCCCGATGTGTTCGATCCGACAAGCGCAAGGTTGGCCGGCGAGACATAGGGTATCATCGAGTTCATCACCAGCTCGCTGGCGGACGCTGTGCCGGGACGTCCGATAAATGCGATCTTGATCGGATTGACCGACGGGATTGCCTGCGGCGATCCCAGCGTGTTTGTCGAGGGATTGAAAAATCCCGTCGTGCTTTCGAAGAATTCCGTTGAATTTTCGCTCGATTTGCTCGCACGCAAAACTGTTTGGCTGAAAACCTGGCCCGTGTTCGATCCGCGAAGCAAATCGCCCATCAGATCAGCGATGCGGACCAGCCCGCCGCTGTTATAGCGAAAATCGATCACGAATTCGGTGATCCCTTCATCGCTGAAATCCTGAAACGCATCGACCAACTGGCGGTCCGATGTTCCCACGATAAACGTGCGCAAGTTCAGATAGGCAACTTTCTTGCCGCCATCATTCAGGACAAGCGCGCCGTAACGATCAGAAATCGCATCCAATGAAAAACTCGCCTTGGTGATGTTCGTCTCGATCACGTTTCCGCCCAGCTGGGCAAAACGGATCACTCGCGAAACGCCCGGATTGGATGGCCCCAGGGCCTCAATCACAGCCGATGGTCCGCCAGAGGCCATCAGCGACGAAACGGTGGTCAGATTTGCGCTCGTCTCGCCGATGGCAAGCAATTCTGTTCCGCGGTCCATTCCGGCGACAAACCCGTTGCCCGCCTCATATGCCTCAAACAGGAAAACGCGGTTATTGACCGTGTCGTATCCCAGACGGATGCCGAAACCGGCGCTCGCACCCGAATTGATCAGCTCGTTTTCTTCGGCAATCGATGTGGCAAATGTGAACCCTTTGTCCCGGTTTTGAGCGCGAGCAGGCGCAACGCGCGCGTCCAAATAGGTTTGCACATCGGTGATCCCCACCCGGCTGACATTGTTGTCCAGAAGGTCCGGGAATAAATACCATTCGTTCAACTGGTCATCTACAAAATCGAGCTGGTTACTAATATCACAGGTGGCGGTTGTTGGTGTCGGCGTCGGTGTCGGAGTTGGGGTGCCGCCGCTGATCGGCGGCGTAGTCGATCCACCGCCGCCTCCACATGCCGCCAGGGCGAGCGCGAGGGTTGCGGAAAGTGCGGTGCGACCGATTTGCATTGAGGGAGCTCCAGTAGGTAGATATTTGCGACAAACAGCCTTCAAACAGGCAAATAAAACATGCAATGGGATGCCCGCGCCTGCAAGGGCGATTGGTTTCCATCGCGCCGGTCGCCGGTGATCTGAGGGATTTTTGCATCAATTTACCGCGGTTTTATTGGGAAACGGGCGTTTTTCACCAAAAAGCGGGGCAAATCACGGGCGCGTGCCTCGTTTCCTTCCCGCGATGGGACTAGCAAATGACTTATGGAAAGACAGAATCATGACTGACCTTCCCGATTGGCTTACCGCAAAGCTGCCACCGGCTGCGCGGCATCCGGGGCTGGCCATCGCTCAATTGGGCGATGCGCGCACACTGGCGCGCGGCGGTTTTGCCATCACGAGCCCGGCGTTTGACGCGGGCGAGGAATTGGACCCTTGCTTCACGGCTAAAGAAGAAGACGCTGTCGCTCCGCCACTGGAATGGAGCGCGCCTCCTCCAGGTGCGCAGGAACTGGTGCTGATCGTCGAAGACGCCAGCACCGATGGTGATAAGCCGCAATGCCACTGGCTCGTCTGGGGTTTGGCCGGGCAGCGCGGAAAATTGCTGGAGGGGGAGGTCCCGCCGCGCGCTGGAAAGAACGCTGCCGGCAATTCTGAATGGCTGCTTCCTGATCCGCCTGTTGGCGAAAAACGCGAATATGTGTTCCAGCTATTCGCGACCGATCTTCCGCTGACCTTGATGCCCGGCGCAAGCCGCGAGGATTTGATAGCCTCGATCAAGGGCAGCATCACAGCCTGCGCAATTCTGACTGCACCATTCACCGGCGTCGATGCTGATGACGGCATGGCGTGGGATGAAGAATAACTTGACTAACCTGCCATTATAAAAGGGAGAAATACCATGGCTGGCAAGACCAATGCACTACAGAAACCGGTGCAACTTTCAGGCGAACTCGAGAACGTAATCGGCAAAGGTCCGATGACGCGCGCTCAGGTAACCTCGAAAGTCTGGGAATACATCAAGGCGAATGACCTTCAGGATTCGAAGGACAAGCGTCAGATCAATCCCGACGACAAACTTGGCGCGGTGATCGGCAAAGAGCAGATCTCGATGTTCAAAATGACGGCTGCGGTGTCCAAGCACCTCACCTAAGGCTTATGCCTTGAAAAACCGACAGGAGCCGGCGGCGCGGTGCATTACAGCCCGCGCCGCTGCTCTTTTCGGCTTTTATCGCGCAGCAATGCAGCGTTCAGTCGGCGCTGTGTCGGCTGAGACGACGTTTCAAACGCCCTTGCGCGGCTTTCCCCAAACCTCACCCGCCCACAGCGCCAGCCAGATCAACACCGGCTGCGCGATCATGCGCGGTATGTGATAGCCGAGGCCCATTCCGCCATCCGCGCTCGCCATGTCCATTGCGAAATGGTGGATGTTGGCGGGCCACACGCACAGCGCATAAAGGGCCAGACCGATACCCGCCGCCTGCCGCAGTGCGCGCGAAAAAGGCTGGAGCAGGCCGATTGCCCCGGCAATCTCGGCCACACCCGTCCAGAAGATGACCGCGTCGGGTGCTGGCACCCATGGCGGGGTGATCAGCAAGAACGGCTCTGGCCGGGCGATATGGGCATAGCCTGCAAAGCCGTAAAACACCGCCAGGATTATCCGGAAAACAGCTTTGATCATTGGCTGACCCCAGCCATCAGTGCCCGGCAGGAATGCGGTGTTTGTCCGATCGGTTCACCCGCGCTATCACCTGTCATCTTATTGTGCCCCGCTGTTTTGCGGTGCAGTTACCGGGAGTTAAGCCTCACATGCAACATCGCGCCCCACTTTCTTTCAGTCTGCCGTTCATCGCACTTGCAACTGCGCTTGCAGCGCCGTTGTCCGCGCAGAGCGTTGCAGACAACATCGTCCCAGAAATTGAGACCGATCCGGCGGTCATCACCGCAAATGCGGCATTGGAAGCAGCACCGGTCTTTGATGGACACAACGACGTCCCCATCCAGCTGCGCTCGCGCTTTGACAACCAGATCAACAATTTCGATTTTGCCGACACTGGCGCGACAGGCGAAACCCACCCGCAGGGCCGGACGATGCACACCGATCTTGCACGACTGGAACAGGGCAGGGTCGGGGCGCAATACTGGTCGGTCTATGTCCCGGCACGCCTGTCTGAACCCGAAGCAGTCCAGATGACGATGGAGCAGATCGACGTGATGAAGCGGCTGATCGCGCGTTATCCCGGCAGTCTTGCCTATGCGGAAACTGCCGATCAGGTTGAAAGCGCGATGGCCGACGGAAAGGTCGCATCGCTGCTGGGGATGGAGGGCGGCCATTCGATCGGGTCCAGCCTTGCGGTGCTGCGCCAGATGTATGCGCTGGGCGCGCGGTATATGACCATAACGCACTCCGAAAACACGCCGTGGGCTGATAGTGCCACCGACGAACCGGAGCATGGCGGCCTGAGCGACTTCGGCAAGGATGTGATCCGTGAAATGAACCGGATCGGAATGCTCGTCGATCTGAGTCATGTCAGCGAAGAGACGATGATGGACGCGCTGGATGTGGCGGCGGCGCCGGTCATCTTCAGTCATTCAGGCGCGCGCGCGATCAATGGCCATGCACGCAATGTGCCCGACGGCGTGCTGGAGCGCCTGCCAGAAAATGGCGGTATCGTGATGGTGGTGGGACTACCCGGCTTCCTAAATGATGATCGCCGCCAGTGGTATGCCGAGCGGGAGGCTGAATTGGCGCGGCGAAAATCGCTGTTCGGCGGTCAGCCGGATGTCTGGGAGCAGGCGATGGCGGAATGGGACGCTGCAAACCCCGAACCGCAAACGACGATTGGCGACATGGCGGACCATATCGACCACATCAAAGCTGTGGCCGGCGTCGAGTATATCGGCATCGGTGCGGATTATGACGGCATGCCTACCGGCCCTGTCGGAATGGAGGATGTGACGGGTTATCCCGCGCTGTTCACAGAGCTGGCGCGGCGCGGTTATTCTCAGGTCGAGCTGGAACTGATTTCAAGCCGCAATGCCATCCGCGTTCTGCGCCAGGCTGAACGCTATGCCGCGCGTGTGGCTGACCGCGAACCTATCGAAAGCATTCTTCCCGCCGCTGATTGACCAGAAAATGCGCTCCGCCCCCGGTGATTGGCCGGCGGCGGGGCTGCATTATCGGTCTGGATCAGTCTGCAGTTTCGGGCAGGTCTTCACGCGAAGTGGAGGCCATATCCTCCAGCTCTTCCTCGCTCATGCTGTCATACATTTCGGCAGAGGCGCCCTGAAGATCGGACTTGTCAGTCTCTCCGCGTTTCGCTGAAAGAGCGGCGCCTGCCGCCTGTTGCTGCGCCTTGCTGGTGGCTTTGGCCATCAGTCCTGCGCCTCAAGCTCGCTGCCGCGTTTGAGCACTTCACCGCCGTCTTCCTGCTTGATCAGGTAAGCGGGATTGTCCTCGTCACCGTCCTTGGTAACTTCGGTCCCCTGAAGGGTGCGCGTCACTTCTCGTTCGAAGCGATCGGTGATCTGGCCTTTGCCCTCACCGTTGCCCCAATTCCATTTGACGTATTGGTTGGTCTGGAAACTGTTGGAATTGCTCATGATTAATCTCCTGATTGGTTTCAGATGATTAATGCACGTCCCGCCCTACCGGTTCCAAACAGAGCCGGGCGAGGTCAGCCCGAGATCGCAGGCACGATCCAGACGATTGTCATCGCGATCACTGCCAGCAGCAGGCTGATGCCGAGGACGTAACGCATGATGCCGGGCGTGCTGGCCGCGCGTGCATCGTCATCTTCGATGTGAACTTCTTTTTTGTCTTCGTAAGCCATTTGAACTCCAATAATCCCGTTATAACCGAGCAAGGCCCGGTCCGAAAGCCTCTGGATGAAGAGGCAGAAAAATCAATCGCGAAGCAGGTCGTTGATACCCGTCTTCGATCTGGTTTGCGCATCGACCGTTTTCACGATCACCGCACAATATAGCGATGGGCCGGGCGTGCCGTCCGGCAGGGGTTTACCCGGCAGCGATCCGGGTACGACCACGGCATAGGGCGGCACTTCGCCCATGTGCACTTCGCCGCTTGCGCGGTCCACGATCTTTGTCGAAGCCCCCAGATAGACGCCCATGGACAACACGGCGCCTTCGCCTACGCGCACTCCTTCGGCCACTTCGCTGCGAGCGCCAATAAATGCGCCGTCACCAATGATGACGGGTTCAGCCTGCAAAGGTTCCAGAACGCCGCCAATCCCTGCCCCGCCGGAGATGTGAACATTTTTGCCGATTTGCGCGCATGAACCCACCGTCGCCCATGTGTCGACCATGGTGCCTTCATCCACGTAGGCGCCGATATTGACGAAGCTGGGCATGAGCACAGCGCCTTTGCCGATGAAGCTGCCGCGCCGGACCACGGCCCCGGGAACAACGCGGAACCCCGCCTCGCGGAACCGGTTGTCGCCCCAGCCGGCAAATTTGAGCGGTACCTTGTCGAATGCGGCTTCTCCGGCAGAGCCTTGCTCCATCACCTTGTTGTCTTTCAGCCTGAATGACAGCAGCACCGCTTTTTTAAGCCATGCGTTGACGTGCCAGCCGCCATTGCCGTCAGGCTCCGCCACCCGCGCTTCGCCGCTGTCCAGCAGTGCAAGCGCATCGGAAACGGCGCTGCGCACTTCGCTTCCCGGAGTTACCTCGCTGCGGACTTCCCAAGCGGCTTCGATGTCGGCGATCAATTGTGCGGTCATAATACCTCTGAAAAATGGCGAATATGCGTTGGATCCGCTGCTAGCTGCGCAAAGCGCCAGCGACAAGAAGATGATGCAACAACCACGTTTTCACGTATTTAGGAATGCTTATCACGTTTCTTGCAATGGTTCGGAAATCCGGCCTATGCAATTGCTTGATAGGTGGGAATATGATGAGGTCGCAAACATGCACAAAACCCGCACGCAATCGCCGCTGCTGAAACCGCCCGGCGGATCTCCCGTCAACTGGACGTATGTGGGCAAGACTGCCGCAGCCGCCGTCATGGTTGCCGCGCTGGGCGCCTGCGGGGGCGGATCGTCAGGCGGCGCGCCGATCACATCGATACCTGCGCCTCCGCCCCCGCCGCCACCCCCGCCGCCACCCCCGCCGCCGCCGACCAATTTCGACACGGCTGAATTCCGGCGATCCGACGGACCGTCCTTTCACGGTGCGGATGAGGCGTGGCAGCAGGATTTTACCGGCGATGGAGAGATCATCGCCGTGATTGATAGCGGAATCGATAGCGACAGCCCGGAATTTGCAGGCCGTTTGCATCCCCAATCGCGCGATGTTGCGGGCAGCCGAGGTGTCGATCCCGAAGATGACCACGGCACGAATGTCGCTCTTGTCGCAGCCGCGGGCCGCAACAATACAGGCGTGGTCGGCATCGCATTCGATGCACAGGTGCTGGCCGTGCGCGCCGATGATCCGGGCACGTGCGGCACAGACACGCCCAGCGATCCGACGCTCGGCTGTCTTTTCACAGACAGCGACATCGCCGACGGTATAAATCTGGCCGTGGATGTCGGAGCGACGGTCATCAATTTGAGCCTTGGCGGCGGCGGTGCGTCGCAAAGCGTTTTGAACGCAGTCTCACGCGCTGCAAGCGAAGGCGTGGTGGTGGTCGTTTCCGCTGGCAATGGCGGTGACGGAAGCGAGCCCGGTATTGATCCCGACCAACCCGATCCCTTTGCCGCCAGCCTTCAGGCGGCGGGCAATGGCAATGTGATCATCGTCGGATCGGTTGACGATGCGGGCGAGTTTTCCGATTTCAGCAACCGCGCAGGCGATTTGGCTGGTTCATTCCTGTCAGCGCGCGGGGAGCGGATTTGCTGTGTTTACGAAGACGGCGAAGTGTTCGTCGAGACGGTTGACGGACAGCAATTTGTAACCGTGTTTTCCGGCACGAGCTTTGCCGCGCCGCAGGTTGCCGGTGCGGTTGCCCTGCTGGCGCAGGCTTTCCCCAATCTGACCGCGACCGAAATTGTCGAAATCCTGCTGAACAACGCGCGTGATGCAGGCGCGGCGGGCACCGATAGCGTGTTTGGCACTGGCATTCTCGATATCGCGGCAGCGATTGCGCCATCGGGTGCGACTGCCATCGCGGGAAGCGGGGCTGCGTTTACGATTGGTGAGACGTTTGCGGTCGGATCGGCGGCGATGGGCGATGCCTTGTCCAGCGCCTCTGCCGGGACCGTTGTGCTCGATGAATATCGCCGGGCCTACAATGTCGATCTGGGCGCGCAATCGGCCAATGCCGCACAGACACAGCGCCTTAGAGGCGCGGTCGAGCGTGGTGGCATCACCCGTTCAGCGGCGGGTGAGGGGCTGGCTATGGCGGTGACTGTGGCACAGGGTGACCGTGCGGCAGGGCTGGGCTGGTCACGCGAATTGCAGTTTTCATCAGAGGAGGCGCTGGGCGCGCGCGTGCTTGCCGCCAGTATTGCAGCGCGGATTGCACCGGACATGCAGGTAGGTTTCGGCATCGCGCAGGGATCGCGCGGGCTGGTCGCGCAGTTGCAGGGTGCTGACCGCCCGGCTTTCGCCATTGCGCCGCGCGCAGGCGCAGACAGCGGTTTTCTCGCAAGCAGCGACATGTCCTTCGCCGCCCGGCATACGCTGGGCGCATGGGGCGTGACTGTATCGGCAGAGCGCGGCGAGGCGCATCTTGCCGGAACCATCCCATCCGGCGCTGCGGTTTATCGGGTAGACCCCCGGCGCCGCACGAATATGGTCAGTGTCGCAGCCGACCGGTCATTCGGTAGTCTGGACACTGCGATTTCGCTCACATGGCTGACCGAAGAGGAGACGCTGCTCGGCGGCGCATTCAGCAGCCTGATTGGCCTTGAAGGCGCAGATACTCTGTTTCTGGACGCGGATATCGCGCGTGATTTCGGGCGTAATTGGCAAGCCAGCGCTGCGTATAGAGCAGGTTTCACAAGCCCGAGCTGGGGCGGCCAGATCGCCAGTAGTTCTCAGCTTCGCAGCGATGCCTGGTCGCTCGATGTGTCGCGCCGCGGCAACTTCGCAGCCGCAGACAGCATCGGTTTCCGGCTAAGCCAGCCCTTGCGCGTACGTTCAGGCGGCATCGATCTTACGCTGCCGGTGGCGTATGATTACGCATCACAACGCGCGATCATCGGCCAGCAGACCCTGTCGCTTTCGCCAGAGGGGCGCGAGATTATGGGCGAGTTCACATATGGCTCCCCGCTCCTGTTCGGCTATGCCCGGGCGAGCGTGTTTTACCGCCAGAACCCGGGCCATATCGCAAGCGCGCCGAATGATGTCGGCGCACTCGTGAGCTTCAACGCGTCGTTCTGAGTTACCCGAATTATTCCGCCATACCGGCGGAAAGGGCGAATTGATACGCCCGCTGCGCCAGCGGCGTAACGCGGTCGCTCATCGCCTTGGCATGGGCCGAAGATGCGGTCCCGTCGATCACGCGTTTCTTGATGCCCTGCATAATGCCTGCGAGCCGGAAAAGGTTGTAGGCAAAATACCAGTCCATCGGGGGCACGGGATATCCGGTGCGCGCTACATATCGTTCAACCGCATCCTCAACCGATGGGATGCCCAGATCTTCGAGATCGAGGCCGAGCAGCCCCGCGCGCCCATCCGCCGGCTGGAACCAGTTGAGCATGAGATAGCTGAAATCGGCGACTGGATCGCCAAGCGTCGAAAGCTCCCAATCGAGCACCGCGATAATCCGGTTTTCTTCATGCGCAAAGATCACGTTGTCGAGCCGGTAATCACCGTGCACGACGCTGCTTTCATGCTGCGGCGGGATGGTTTGCGGTAGCCATTCAATCAGCTTTTCCATTTCCGGCATATGCTCGGTTTCGGACAGTTTGTATTGTTTCGACCATCGGGCGATTTGCCGCGCGCAATAATCGGTCGGCTTGCCATAATCGCCAAGGCCGATTTCGTCGGGCCTGTTAAGATGCAGATCGGCCATCGTATCGATCAGCGCGTTGTAAAGCTCGCGCCGCTCTGCGGGCGTGCTGCCTGGTAGCGCGCCGTTCCATAGCGACCGGCCATCAGCCATGCTCATCACGAAAAATTTCGATCCGATGACGTCGGGGTCTTCGCACAGACCATAGGTTTTCGGCACGGGAAAGCCGGTTGGATGCAGGCCGGTCATCGCCTTGTATTCGCGGTCCACTGCGTGTGCGCTGGGCAGCAGTTTGCCGAAAGGCTGGCGGCGCAAAACGTAATTGGTGCTCGGCGTTTCGATCTTGTAGGTCGGGTTGGATTGTCCGCCCTTGAATTTTGTATAGCTGATCGGTCCGGCAAACCCTTCGACGTTGGCCTCGAACCATGTCGTGAGCTTATCGAGGTCCAGCTTGTCACGCTCGGTCACTTCGACCGTGCCGACCATTTCCTTGTCGAAATCGATATCCATCAGTCGAACATCACCACGCTGCGCGCATGGCTCCCTTCGCGCATTTTATCAAATCCGGCGTTGACCTCATCAAGGCCAATACGCTCTGCGATGATCGTGTCGAGATCGAGCAGCCCGCGCATGTAAAAATCGACCAGGCGGGGGAGGTCCACTGGAAAATGGTTCATGCCCATGATCGCGCCCATCAGCTTTTTCCCGCCAAGCAGGTCCATCGCGCCCAGACCGACTTTGCAATCGAGCGGCATCATGCCGAGGATCACGGCGGTCCCGCCGCGGCGAAGCGCAGCTACGGCAAGGTCGGCAGAAGCCTGAAGCCCGACCGCCTCAATGCCCCAGTCGACGCCGCCGCCGGATATTTCCATGATTTGCTGAACGACATCGTCCGCCATCGCATCGACGGTGTGCGTCGCGCCCAACGTTTCCGCCAGCGCGCGCTTTTCAGGCAGCGGATCGGCGGCAATGACCTTGCCCGCGCCAGCGATTTTGGCCGCGTTGACGGTGGCGAGGCCAACGCCGCCGCAGCCGACCACCAGCACGGTTTCACCCGGCGTGACCTTGCACGCGTTGAAAATGGTGCCAGCGCCGGTCGTTACCGCACATCCGATCACTGCCGCCCGGTCGAGCGGCATGTCCTTATCAATCGCAACGCAGGCGTTTTCGTGGATCAGCATTTGCTCTGAAAGCGCCGACAGGTTCAGCATCTGGTTGACCGGATCGCCGCCCGCGAGCGTCATGCGCGGAGCGTCGCCTTTACCCCGGCGGGTCGCGCCGCCCAGACACAGCGCCATGCGCCCCGTGACGCAAAATTCGCAGGTGCCGCAGAACGCGCTGAGGCAGGAGACCACGTGGTCCCCGGGCTTCACCGTGCGCACTTCAGATCCGACCGCGCGTACCACGCCCGCCGCCTCATGACCCGGAATCGCGGGCAGGGCATGGGGGTAATGGCCGTCGATGAAGTGCAGGTCCGAATGGCATAGGCCGCACGCCTTGGTGTCGATCAGA
Organism: Erythrobacter sp. MTPC3; assembly: GCF_042854385.1. NCBI lineage: Bacteria > Pseudomonadati > Pseudomonadota > Alphaproteobacteria > Sphingomonadales > Erythrobacteraceae > Erythrobacter > Erythrobacter sp. MTPC3. The sequence continues at coordinate 258,554 of NZ_BTGP01000005.1, read as the reverse complement.
ACCTCGTGCGGCATGGGATCGGCGAGCGTAATCTCTCCGATCTCAAGACCTTCACCCGGTTGCTTCAGAATTGCTGCTTTCGCCATGTCAGGCCTCTCTTCCTAAAGGCGCGCAGTTTAGCGCGTCGCGCCCATATCGCCCGAACTGAACTTGCTCGCATCCACGCCGCGGTCATTGGCTGCACGGCCGCTGTCCCCGCGAAGTGCATTGGCGGTTGGGCCAGCTTCGGGAACATGTTTGCCAAACTCCATGCGCGCGATGGAGCGGGCGTGGACTTCATCGGGGCCATCCGCCAGACGCAGGGTGCGCTGGTGGGCGTAAGCATTGGCGAGACCGTAATCGTTCGACACGCCGCCGCCGCCATGGGCCTGAATCGCATCGTCGATGATTTTCAGGGCCATATTTGGCGCCTGAACCTTGATCATCGCGATTTCCTGCTTGGCAGATTTGTTGCCGACCTTGTCCATCATGTCTGCCGCTTTCAGGCAGAGCAGACGGGTCATGTCGATATCGATACGGGCGCGCGCAACGCGTTCTTCCCAGACGGAATGCTTATAGATCGGCTTACCAAACGCTTCACGTTCCTGAAGCCGCTTGCACATTTTTGCCAGCGCCTCTTCGGCGACGCCGATGGTGCGCATGCAGTGGTGAATGCGGCCCGGGCCTAGGCGCCCCTGAGCGATCTCGAAACCGCGGCCTTCACCCAGCAGCATGTTGGTGGCAGGGACGCGGACGTCCTTCATTTCCACTTCCATGTGGCCGTGCGGCGCATCGTCATATCCGAAGACGGGAAGGTGGCGGATGATATTCACGCCCGGTGCGTCGTTGGGCATCAGCAACATGCTCTGCTGCGCATGGCGGCCCGCAGTAGGATCGGTCTTACCCATTACGATGGAGACCTTGCAGCGCGGATCGCCCAGACCCGAAGACCACCACTTGCGGCCATTGATTACGTATTCGTCGCCATCACGTTCAATGCGGGTTTCGATGTTTGTCGCATCGGAAGATGCTGTGTTCGGCTCCGTCATCAGGAAGGCAGAGCGAATCTCGCCGTTCATGATCGGGCGGAGCCAATGTTCCTTTTGCTCAAGCGTGCCGTAGCGGTGGAACACTTCCATGTTACCGGTGTCTGGCGCGGAACAGTTGAACACTTCCGATGCCCAGCCGATGCGGCCCATTTCTTCGGCGCACAGCGCGTATTCGAGGTTGGTGAGTCCCGGGCCTTCAAACTCGAATTCTTCCTCGACATGATGGTGGCCTTCATTGCGCGGCGGCATGAACAGGTTCCAGATACCGGCTTCTTTCGCCAGTTTCTTCTTGTCTTCGATGATCTGGATTACCTTCCACCGGTCACCTTCGGCATCTTGCGCTTTGTAGGTGTCCATGTTCGGGCGGACATGCGTTTCGATAAAATCGCGCACCCGGTCGCGCCAGTAAACCTGCCGTTCGGTCGGTTGAAAATCCATGGGGGGCTTCCTCTCTAGTCTTTAATTGCAATCGAATCTGTTGGACGTGACCGTGGCAGAGCCGATAGGCCGCGCCAAGCTCTCATTTGTGCGGTTATCCTGCGTTTTATGCGCTCGCTTCGCCAACCGCACCCGCTTCGCGAGCGGCGATGCGCGCCTCGTGCTGTTCGCGGCTGATCGGAAACCGGCCAAGCCAGAATGCCGCAATTAACGCGAGTACGATGCTTGCGCCGCTGAAGGTCAGGATCATGGTCGAAAGAACCTCCATCGGCACGGTTTCCGGGTTGGCATCCCCTTCCAATTGAGAGATCGCGATGATCTGACCTGTCAGCGCCGCGCCAAATCCAGTTGCGCATTTCTGGACCAGCCAGTTGCCGGAATAAAAGCTGCCTTCCGCGCGGCGTCCGGTGCGGTCCTCAAACGCCTCGACGATCTCTGCAATCATGGATGAGGCAGAGATCATGATGACCACGCCGAACATGTTGGCAAAGATGATGAAGGCGAAATAGAGCGCGGTCGACGATAGCGTACCGATTGCCGGCCAGTATCCCGCCAGAAACAGAAGGTATGGGGCCAGTCCGATGACCAGCGCCAAAACCGCGCTGATCGCTGCGCTTTTCGGTTTGCCAAGGTGCCGGTGCATCGGCCCCACGATCAGGAACATCCCGATAACGGATATACCCAGCACGAACGGATAGGCGGTAAGTCCGTTAAGCCATGCCGGAGCCCAATCGAATGAAACCCGGTCCAGCTGCCAGACGAAAATGTTAAGATAGTTCGAGATTGAGAACGTCATTCCCTGACTGATATATGCTGCCAGCCCGCCAGCGGCGAAGATCAGGAATGCTTTCTCGCTGAATGCCTCGAATATTTCGGCAAACGCATCTTTGAGGTTGAACGGCGCAGGCTTTGTTTCGGGAAGCCGTGCGACAATCGCATGTTGGCCAATCGCCGATCCCAGCACGGCGATCACCATCAATGCGGCACCGAACATGCCGTAAGCGGGATAGCCCTCTTGCCGCAGCAGCCCGTCCTCGCCCGGCATAAATACCGTGTAGGCCAGCACCATCATCAGAATGCCGCCCATCCAGCCCGACAGGTATCGATAGCGGAACAGCGTGGTGCGTTCGTGATAATCCGATGTCAGTTCCGGGACGAGGCTGGTGGAGGGGACCTCGCACGCCGAAAGCAGCAGCCTCACCGCGACCATAATGCCCAGCAGGCCCAGCACGCTGGGCGCCTCACCGCCGGGCGGCGACCACAGCATGATCCACGCAAACGCAAGCGGAACCGGCGCAAGATAGAGCCACGGCAGCCGCCTGCCCCAGCGTGTGTAAGTCCGGTCGGAAAGATAGCCGATCACAGGATCGACAAACGCGTCAATAACCAGCGCTGCCAGCAATATCAGGCCGACCAGCCCCGCATCCATGCCCAGCACCTGACTGTAATAGAACAGCAGGAAAAACAGGAATCCGCCATCCTTCACGCCAAATGCTACTGCCCCGAAACCGTGGATCAGCTTTAGCCGCATCGGAAGCTTACCTTTGACCAGACCCATCAGGCGCAGTCTTTCGGGCGGTGCGTGGCGGCGAATCTTTTCAAAAATGCTCTCCCAAACATTGCTGCCAAGCCTAGGCGCATCGCCGCATCCGTCAACGGAAACCGCCTGACGCTACGGCATCGCGGCTACCCTTGCAGGCCGGCAAATCGGTCCTTGCTTGCAACCCACCAATTCCCATAACGTAAGCGTCAAGCAAGAGCGATTTGAGAGGAGAGTCGGCAATGTCCGATCTGGAAAGCTTCCGTCAGGAAATCCGTGCGTGGCTTGAGGCAAACTGCCCGCCAGAAATGCGTCAGCCCGTGCGCGATGACGACGATATTTATTGGGGCGGTCGCAAAGCCGTTTTCAAGAATGACGCGCAAAAAGCGTGGTTCGAGGTTTGCCGGGACAAGGGGTATACCGTTCCGTCATGGCCCAAGGAATATGGCGGCGCGGGGCTGTCCGCTCCGGAAGCGAAGATCCTGCGTCAGGAAATGAGCCGGATCAACGCGCGTCCACCGCTTTCCAGTTTTGGCATATGGATGCTTGGCCCGGCCTTGCTCAAGTTCGGTACAGAGGGCCAGAAACAGCGTTTCCTCAATGAAATCGCGAATGGCGAAATCCGCTGGTGCCAGGGCTATTCGGAACCGGGCAGCGGCTCCGACCTTGTTTCGATGCAAACCTTTGGCGAAGACAAGGGCGACCATTGGGTCGTTAACGGCCAGAAGGTCTGGACCTCTTATGCCGACGAAGCCGACTGGATTTTCTGCCTCGTCCGCACGGATAAAGAGGACAAATATAAAGGCATCACCTTCATGTTGTTCGACATGGCGAGCGAGGGATGCTCGACCAAGCCGATCAAACTTATCAGCGGCAACTCACCGTTCTGCGAAACATTCTTCGACGATGTGAAAGTGCCGAAAAGCTATGGCGAAGACATTCCGGCCTATGTCGGAGAGGTCAATCGCGGCTGGGATGTGGCGAAATATCTGCTCGGCCACGAGCGCGAGATGATTTCTGGCGCGGGCGGCGGTGAACGCACGGCAGCCATCGGCGCGGCGATGAAACGCCATGCGGCCAAAACCGGCGATGAGATCGATCCGGTGTTGCGTTCTGAGCTTGCCATGTTCGATGTCGATGCGCTGGCCTACACTGCGATGGGCGAGAAATTCCTCGATGAGGCGAAAGCTGGCAAGGCTCACCCGGCTCAACCGAACATGATGAAATACGCCGGAACCGAGCTGAACAAGCGTCGTCATGAGCTGATGATGTCGGCGGGCGGTTCGCGCAGCCTCGAATGGGAAAGCGAAGAAACCGGCGGCGGAAAGCCATCGCGCGGCTGGCTGCGCACCAAGGCGAACTCCATTGAGGGCGGCACTTCGGAGGTTATGCTGAACGTGATCTCGAAACGGATCCTCGAGCTGCCCGGCGCCTGACCCGGGCACCTGCAATCGGCGGGCCGCAGGGCTAATGAGCCAGCGGCCCGCAAACACCATTTTTCATCAAAGGACCGAGGCGCACCATGCCCCTTTACCACGACGAAGATCAGGCCATGCTGGCCGACAGCGCCAGAGGCTTCATGGCCGAAGAAGGCAACATCCAGAAACAATTGCGCCACTGGCGAGACCGCGATTGTCCCGATGGCTTTGGCCACGGCCTGTGGAAACAGATGGCCGAAATGGGCTTTACCGGAATGCTGGTGGAAGAGGATGATGGCGGACTTGGCATGGGCCACGTCGAAGCGGGCATCGTGCTCGAAGAGATCGGCCGCAACCTGACGCCGTCACCGTTCCTCACCTCTTCGGTGCTGGCCGCGACCGCTCTTAAACACGGATCAAACGACCTGAAAGGCCGATATCTGCCCGGACTGATCGACGGCGAACACGTATTTGCTGTCGCCATCGATGAAACAGCCAAGCACCGGCCCAGCCGCATCGCGACGCGCGCTGAAAAATCGGGCAATGGCTTCAAACTGTCCGGCTCAAAAAGCTTCGTAATCCAAGGCGCGAGCGCGGACATGATCGTCGTCGCCGCACGCACCAGCGGATCGGACGAGGATGAGGACGGCATCACCCTGTTTGCGGTTCCGAAAGACGCGGCCAATATGACGCAGGACCCGGTCCGGCTCGTCGACAGCTCGGTCGCCAGCCATATCACCTTCGACGGGGTCGAGCTGGACGGCGACGCGGTCATCGGTGAGGTCGATGGCGGGCGCGAGGTGCTGAACGCAGTGCTGACCGCAGGCCGTGTTGGCGCGGCTGCCGAGGGTGTCGGCGTTGCCAGCGGCGCGATGGATATGACCATCGATTACCTGAAGCAGCGCAAACAGTTTGGCCGTGTCATCGGCGAATTCCAGGCGCTGCAGCACCGCGCATCGCACCTTTATTCCGAAGTCGAAATCGCCCGTGCATCGGTGATCAAGGCGCAGAAATTGCTGGATGCCGGTGCTGAAAGTGCAGAGCTGATGAGCTCTGTTGCCAAGGCGAAAGTGGCGAAGGCTGCCGGGCTTTCCGTGAAAGAAGGCGTGCAGATGCACGGCGGGATCGGGATGACCGATGAATACGATATCGGCCTGTATATGAAGCGCGACCGCGCCTTGCAGGAATTTCTTGGCGATGCGTATTTCCACGCCAATCGCGTCGCACAACTTAGCGGGTACTGATCCATGGATATTCAATCACTTTTCGGCCTCGATGGCCGCATCGCACTTGTCACTGGCGGCAGCCGCGGCATCGGCAAGATGTTCGTCGAAGGTCTGCTCGCAGCAGGCTGCGCGCGGGTTTACATCTCCGCCCGCAAGGTTGAGCAGATGCAGGAAACCATTGACGAATTTGGCGAGGACAAGGTCATCGGCATCCCCGCCGACCTTAGCCAGATGGACGGTATCCAGCATCTTGCCGACGAAATGGCGAAGCGCGAGGACAAGCTCGACATTCTGATTAATAATGCCGGCGCTGCATGGGGCCAGCCCTATCTCGAATTCAATGAGGCTGGCTGGCACCGGACGATGGACCTGAACGTGAAAACTCCGTTCTTCCTGACGCAGAAACTGCATGACCTACTGGTTGCGGGCGGGGCAGGCGACCATCTGGCAAAGGTGATCCACGTCTCTTCCATCGATGGTCAGCGGATCAATCCGTGGGAAACCTACGCCTATCAGGCTTCCAAAGCGGCGGTGATCCAGCTGACCCGCAGGATGGCCGCGCGTCTGATTCAGGATAACATAGTGGTTACATCCATCGCACCGGGCGCGTTTGCCAGCGAGATGAACAAGGCGGCCAAAAACGCGCCGGATGCCAGCGCGTCAATGATCCCGGCGAAACGGATCGGGACGAAAGAGGACATGGCCGCCGCCGCGATCTACCTGTGCAGCCGCGCGGGCGATTACGTGGTCGGCGACACCGTGACCGTCGATGGCGGCGTAGTGAATGCGGCGCTGCCGAACATGTTCAACGATCCGGCTGGCTGACGCACACGCGGCGCAAATTGCTAACTTCAAAAAGGCCGTCGGGGCGATCCGGCGGCCTTTTTCGTTGCGGTCAGAAAATATAGGCACCGGGTGACATGTTGGAAAAGTGTCACCCGCGCTAAAATGGCTCAATCATCTGAAAATATTGGAGAAACGCCATGTAGGACACGGATGACAATTGTCCAACATAGCAGCGCCAACGGCCATATTATGGCGCGCAGGATAAGGGGCACGGACGATAAGAAAGAACGGCCCCGGGAATAGCGCCGCGGCGCTTTGTAGGAAACCGGACAGGCTTATCTGCTGCGCGGTTCCTGACGTTTCTGCCGGATCAGCTCCGCGATTTCGATGGTCGTTCCCGTCACTGTCTTGCGCGCGTGATCCGCGCCAACATTGTCTGCAGTGGCGGCAGCATCGGCGAACAAACGGCCCCCGACAGACACCACCGTCAATTGATCGGGCGCGGCGAACCGGCTACGCTCAATCGTCTCACGCAAATTGGCCAGACTGTGCTGGCGCGGTAGAGCATCTGACAGCCCGATATCCAGCGCATCGGGTTTCTGCGAGGCCAGCTGGTTGGACAGCGCCTGATTGCTATCGGGAAATGCCATGTCGACATGCCAGCCTGCATCGGTGAACAGATCAGCCATCAGTGATATGCCCAGCGTGTGCGCCTCTCCCGGCGCGGAAGCGAGCAGGATGCTGTAACGGTTGTTCCGCAGCGCCGCCGGGGTCGGCGTATGGCGCACGGCATGGCCGGCCAGTTGCAGCATGCTAAGCCCGATAGTCAGGTCAAGTTCGGTGCAGTCATCCGATAACCACGCATCGCCCAATGCGCGCGCCGTGGGTTCAATCAGATGTTTGATAACGTCATTTCCGTCCCAGCCATCTTCGGCCAGCGCGGCGATCCGTTTGTTGATGCCCAGATCATCGCCGTTGAGGACCAGATCGATGAGATCCGGCACTTGGGCGGTCAGTTCGTGCCTTGCCTTTGCGGCGAGCATGGCGGTGTAGGGTTGTTCATCGCCGTGATAGCTTAGCATATCCCACTCCCCGAACAGGCGGGTCGGGATGATATGCTCGCTAAGGATTTCAATATCGCTATGGCGCCTGTCGTCGCTGATCGACGACCATAATGTCTGGAGGCTGGCGGGCGGCCCTTCGAGTGTCTGGAAAAAGCGCCCATTGTCATACAGCAGCATACCGGTCACGCCGAGCGTCTGGTTGCGCGTTTTCGCTTTCCACGTCAGCTCGCGCAGATCGGCCGCCGTGGGCCGGGCCGTTGCCTTGCTCTGATAGCTGATGCTGCTGGTCCAGTTGACTGGATTTGCAACAGAATTTTCAAGCCCAATTGACACGCTATGCTCCCCGTAAACACGCGGGAAGTATCAACAAGTGCCCAAAGCACTGCACTACATTTGATTACCTGACGCCAGAAACCGGCACGAATTGATGCAGATTTTCTGTGATTTTCCTCACGTTTTCGTGAGCTTTATGCAAGCGTCTTTCCGCGCTCTGACGTCGTCGGTGTAGCCTGATTCTATCCCAAGTCGAAGCTGCATCGCACCCGCAATCTTGTCAAGCGAGATCGGAGGTGTCGTGACCGCTGATGGCGCTGCCAAGCATGCTCGGCGTGTCCACGGGCATTTTGGTTCGGTGTAGGAGAATTGCTGTAATTGGGATGGGAAGCGGACAAGAACGCTGTAGCGCCGCTGTCGTAACCATAGTTCGAAAAGCAGTGCGCCAACATAAAAAGGTTCTACCATTGATGATAAGCCCAATTCGGTGGAGTGTAACTTTGATTCTGATTCGATTCGTAAAGAGCAGCATCTTATTAGGCTTATTCGTCGGTGTTGCCTAAATATTTATCGCACTCAAATTTCAGAGCTATATTAGTCACGGATGCGCATTCGCGCTGCTTTTGGCATTTTTCTCTCACGAGAAGATCATTAAGGTCGTCTTTTGGGAGGGAATGCTTCTGCCAGTATCTATTCTGGCTGGGTCTATGGTGTTCGGTATGACTCTCGAAGCACTATACGAGCCACAGAAAGAAATTATGAGACCGTTTATAACAATTGCGATTCTTCCACTACTCGGCTTCCATCTATACCGTCTCGTTTCTGGAAAGAGGCCTCCAAGAAAAACATCTCAAAAATCATAAAGAGCGTTTGCCTGTGCACTCGCGATTATAGCCGGGCGGAAAACGACTTTCAGAACAAATACGCCGACCATCGGACCGGCTATGATCTGCTTAGCTTGGCTTGGCTTGGCCTAGTCACCGGCCTTTTCAACCCACACCCTGCGCCCGCTTCAAAGAAGAGATTAGGGTGTGGCTGTTATGGGGTCGTAAACAGGCACCTGGAAATGCCTGACAGCTACCCCATCAATTCGCGCACAAACGGGATCAGCCCCGTCTGGCGCGTGCGGCGCATGCGTTCTGCGTCCAGCACTTCGCGCACGCGGTCGAAACATTCATCGATATTGTCATTGATGACGACGTAATCGTATTCGGCCCAGTGGCTGATTTCTGCGCGGGCGCGTTCCATGCGGGCGTCGATCACGTCGCTGCTGTCCTGCGCGCGGCTTTCCAGCCGGCGGCGCAATTCGGCAAGGCTGGGCGGCAGGATAAAGACGCTGACAACGTCCTGCTGGTCTTTCTGATAGAGCTGCTGCGTGCCCTGCCAGTCGATATCAAACAGGAAATCCTGCCCGTCTTTCAGCGCCTCTCGGATGGCGCCTTTCGGCGTGCCGTAACGGTGGCCGAAAACCTCGGCCCATTCGTAGAAGTCGTCTTCCTCCACCATCCGGTCAAACATCGCATCGGATACGAAATGATAATGCACTCCGTCCTGTTCGCCGGGGCGGGGTGGGCGCGTGGTGACGGAAACGGACAATTTGATGTGCTCGTCTGCCGCAAGCAGCTTGCGTGACAATGAGGTCTTGCCTGCGCCCGAAGGCGAGGACAGGATGAACAAAAGCCCGCGTCGGGCCAGCTTGTCGATGGTTTTGTAATCGCCCATGCGCCCCGATGGCGCAAAGCGAGGCGTTAAATCAAGGGGCAGACGGCAGGGTTTGCCGTTTATTCGGGATCTGTATTACGGCGGCGTTTGCGCTGGCGTGATTTGCCGCGATCATACAGCGTCTTCAGCACCAGACCGCCCGCCACTATGCCAAGGCCTGCGGGTGACCGGGTCGCCAGTTTGCTCGCGCCGTAAAGGCCCAGAGTGGTGATGAGCGTGCGCCCGTCGACCAGCGATTGCGCAGCGGCCTCATCCTTGTAACTCGCCTTTGCGACGGTTTTCTCGATCCGCTGCCGGAACAGCGAGGATGCCCCGCGCACCACGATATCGGTGATCAGCAGGTTGGTCGCCGGGTTGGGGCTGGGCGTGAAAAATGACGTGCGGGTTTCTTCCTCCACCTCGGCCTTGGCCAAGGTTTTGGTGAAGTGATCGGGTTTGGGCTTTTTCATAACACACCTACAACGCACGGAACGCAGGGGCGATCCTGACCGCCTGAAATTTCAGGCCATTTCGGCGCGGCGAGGTTACTTTTTCTTGCCGAAATCGACCGTGACAACGTTGGAACCATCATCATCGCCGTCGCCATCGGGCGCGGCGGTGCTTTCAGACCCGTCATTCTCCGCATCTTCGTGCATTTCGGGGGCCATATCGCCCGCCGTCGCCTGAAACTGGAGGCCGAAATCTACCGCCGGATCAACAAAGGCGGTGATCGCGGCATAGGGCACCTGCAATTTCGCCGGGACCTGGTTGAACGACAATCCGACCGAAAAATCATCCTCGCGCACTTCAAGCTCCCAGAACTTGTTCTGCAGCACGATGGTCATTTCATCGGGGAAACGCTCGCGCAGGTGCGGCGGGATCGACACGCCGGGCGCGCCGGTTTTGAATGTGATGTAAAAGTGATGGTTGCCGGGCAGTTCGCTGCCGCCCTGCTCAATCTCGCCCAGCACGCGGCCAACGACGGCGCGCAATGCTTCCTGCACGATCTCGTCATAGGGGATCAGACTGTCAGGCGTTTGGTCATTCATGCCCAGAGTCGTGGCGAGACGCGCGGCGCTGGTCAAGTATTTCCGGCCCGGCCGAGACGTTTTGGCTGCCCTGTTGCGAAACTGCGCCCTGCCGCGCGCGGTTTCAGCGGCTTGCGCTCGGCGCTGACCCGCCTATATCCCGCGCCATGTCTGAACCATCGCAAACCGCCCCGCGCACGGGCAAGATAGAGCGTAAAACCGCCGAAACCGAGATCAACATCGCGGTTAATCTGGACGGCACCGGCACATATGACGTGTCAACGGGCATCGGCTTTCTCGATCATATGGTCGAGCAGTTTTCGAAGCATTCGCTGATAGACGTTACAATGAACGTGTCGGGCGACCTGCACGTTGATCAGCACCACACGACAGAAGACAGCGCGATTGCGCTGGGTCAGGCCATTGCAGAGGCGCTGGGCGACAAGGCGGGGATCGGGCGGTACGGCGCGGCCTATTCCCCGATGGACGAAACATTGTCGCGCGTGGCGCTGGACATATCCGGCCGGCCTTTCGTGGTCTGGAAAGCCGGTTTCACGCAGGAAAAACTGGGCGAATGGGACACCGAACTGATCGAGCACTGGTTCCATTCGGTCGCGCAGACTGCCGGCATCACGCTGCACATGGAATTGCTCTACGGCAGCAACAACCACCATATCTGCGAAAGCCTGTATAAAGGCTTCGCCCGCGCCATGCGGATCGCGGTTGAACGTGACCCGCGTAAAGGTGGCGCAATCCCCAGCACCAAGGGGCAGCTTGGTGGGTGAGAGCGTTGCTCTGATCGATTACGGCGCGGGCAACCTTCATTCGGTTCACAATGCACTGAAAGCGGTCGGGGCGGATGTTACCGTCACCGCCGATCCCGATGCGGTGCGCACGTCTGACCGGATCGTGCTGCCGGGCGTGGGTTCGTTCAAGGCATGTGCCAACGGCCTGCGCGCGGTCGATGGCATGACCGAGGCGCTGACAGAGCGGGTGGAGCAGGGCGGCGCGCCGTTTTTGGGCATCTGCGTCGGTATGCAATTGCTCGGCGACCGCGGGCTGGAACATGGCGAGACACCCGGCCTTGGCTGGATACCGGGCGAAGTGCGCCTGATTGAGCCGAGCGATCCCGCGATCAAGATCCCGCATATGGGCTGGAACGATGTGGCCTTGATGCCCCATGCACGCGGCAGCGCGGTGATCGAGCAGGGGGAGGCGTATTTCCTCCATTCCTATCACTTTGCCGTCAGCGACCCGTACCACATTGCCGCGATGACCGATCACGGCGAAGGCCTGGTTGCAGCGGTCGCGCGCGCCAACATTATGGGGGTGCAATTCCACCCCGAAAAAAGCCAGGCCTATGGCCTTGCGACCCTGACCCGTTTTCTGGAGTGGAAGCCGTGATCGTATTTCCTGCAATCGACCTGAAAGGCGGCGAAGTCGTCCGCCTTGCCGAGGGCGATATGGACCGCGCCACCGTTTACGGGGACAATCCCGCAGCGCAGGCTATGCTGTTCGCCGAGGCGGGCGCAGAGCATTTGCATGTCGTCGATCTGGACGGCAGCTTTGCCGGGCGGACCGAAAACCGCGCCGCGGTCGAGGCGATTGTCGAGGCGTTTCCCGGCCATGTGCAACTGGGCGGCGGGATTCGCGACGCGCAGGCGGTGGAGGGGTGGTTCAACCTTGGCGTGGCGCGCGTGGTCATGGGGTCTGCGGCGCTCAAGAACCCCGAATTTGTAAAAGACATGGCAAAGGAATGGGACGGCGGCATCGTCGTCGCGGTGGATGCGAAAGACGGCATGGTCGCGACCGAGGGCTGGGCGGAAGTTTCCAACGTGCCCGTGGTTGATCTCGCCCGCCGGTTCGAGGATGCGGGCGTTGCCGCGCTGCTGTTCACCGATATTGGCCGCGACGGCCTGCTCAAAGGCGTGAATATCGACGCGACGGTTGAGCTTGCCCGGCAGGTCGATATCCCCGTCATCGCCAGCGGCGGAGTGAAGGGTATTGACGATATTCATGTGCTCTCACTGAACGCGCATGAAGGCATCGAAGGCGTCATTACAGGACGTGCGCTGTATGAAGGGCGGCTGGATTTGGCGGCAGCGATTGCGATGGGAGCGCGGGCGTAAATGATCCGCCTGATCGGCTCTCTGTTTCTCGGCCTCACATTCCTTGCGGGTGTGACCGTCGCCACGCTTGAGATTGCGCTCATAAATATGGTGGTGTTCCTGGTCCTTGCGCTGGGCGTCGCCAAATTTCTGGAGCCGCGCTTTGGTCAGGAAGGCCTCGTCTACGGTATGGCAGGCGCGTTTTTCGCGAGCTTTTTGTGGCCCTATGTCCTGATCGGCTTCAGCGATGGCTGCGAAGGGGATGAGTGTCTTGAAGGTGGAGTTAACTCTGTGACAGCATCGGCGCCGCAACAATGACCGTTCGTATCCGGGTCATCCCCTGCCTCGACGTTGCCGATGGGCGCGTTGTTAAAGGCGTGAATTTCGTCGATTTGAAAGACGCGGGCGATCCGGTCGAACAGGCGCGTGCCTATGAAGCGGCGGGCGCGGATGAGCTGTGCTTTCTCGATATATCCGCCACGCATGAGGGGCGCGGAACGTTGCTCGATATCGTGAAACGCACCGCAGAGGTGTGCTTCATGCCGGTCACGGTTGGCGGCGGCGTTGCCTCGGTCGATGATGCGCGCGCGCTGCTGCTCGCGGGCGCAGACAAGGTTGCGGTCAACAGCGCGGCGGTAAAACGGCCCGAAGTCGTGCGCGAGATTGCCGAGCGGTTCGGCAGCCAGTGCATTGTCGCCAGCGTCGATGCACGGCGCGTCGTACCGACCACGGGCGAGCCGGGGCCGAAATGGGAAATCTTCACGCATGGCGGGCGCAAACCAACCGGCATCGACGCGGTCGAACATGCGGTGAAGATGGCGGAACTGGGCGCAGGCGAACTGCTCGTCACCAGCATGGACGGCGACGGGACGAAAGCGGGATACGACCTTGAACTGACGCGCACCATTGCCGATGCGGTGAATATCCCCGTGATCGCCAGCGGCGGGGTCGGCACGCTCGATCACCTGGTTGACGGCGTGAAGGAAGGCCATGCGAGCGCGGTGCTCGCCGCCTCGATCTTCCATTTCGGGCAGCACTCCATAACAGAGGCGCACACGGCGCTGCGCAATGCAGGCTTGCCTGCGCGGGGTCTTTGAAAGACAGATAGCGAATGAACACTCTGGAACGCCTCGAACAGACCATCGCCGCGCGCCGGGCCGCGTCGCCCGAGACGAGCTATGTTGCAAAGCTCAACGCGAAAGGCGTGCCTAAAATCGCGCAGAAAGTGGGCGAGGAAGCGACCGAGACCGTGATCGCCGCCGTTTCGGGCAGCAATGAAGAGCTGATCGGGGAGGCGGCTGATCTGCTGTTTCACCTGATGGTCCTGCTGGATGCCAAAGGCGTGTCGCTCGACCATGTGCTGGGCGAACTCGACCGGCGCGAAGGGTTGTCCGGGCTGGAAGAGAAAGCCTCAAGGAGCGAATGAATGCCGATTGATCCGACGCTTCCCTACGATGATGACAACATTTTTGCCAAAATCCTGCGCGGCGAAATCCCGTCCAATAAGGTTTACGAGGACGATCACGCCTTCGCATTCGAGGATATCAATCCGCAGGCGGCAATTCACACGCTGGTGATCCCGAAAGGGCGCTACGTCAGTTGGGACGATTTTTCTGCCAAGGCTTCTGATGCCGAGATCGGCGGCTTTGTCCGCGCGGTAGGCGAAGTGGCCCGGATGAAAGGGCTGGTGGAGCCGGGATACCGGATCATGGCCAATATCGGCGCGCATGGCGGACAGGAAGTGCCGCATCTGCATGTCCATATCTTTGGCGGAGAGCCGCTAGGCCCGATGATCTGGAAGAAATGATCCTGTCGCGCGCGCGAGTCGTTTCACCGCCGTTCATCTGACATCGCACAATCCGCGCTTTGCAGCGATTCCGTGCTGCGCTAGACGGCTTTGCAATGGTACAACCTACTCCTCCCGGCGGTGTGTTCGATGGCCCGCGTCACCTTTACGCGGTGCGCGTCTATTATGAAGACACCGACCTGTCGGGGATCACCTATCACGCCAATTACTTGCGCTGGTTTGAGCGCGCACGGTCCGACTTGCTGCGAATGCTGGATATTGACCAGCGTGCCGAGATCGAGGCGGGCGGTGAAGGCGGCGCCTATGCCGTTTCGGAAGTAAATCTCAAATATCTGCGCCCCGCAAAACTGGACGATGATGTCGTAATCGAAACCGTTTGCACCCAGCTTGGCGCGGCCAGTTGCCGGATGCACCAGATCGCGCGGAGGGACGGCGAAGACCTGTGCGAGGCATCGCTGCGCGTCGGATACATCTCGCTGGACGGTCGCCCCAAACGTCAGCCCGCGCCGTGGCGCGCCGCATTTCAAACATTCATGGACCAAGAGGCCAAATGACCATTTCGCTTAACATTCTGGCCGCTGCGCCCGCCGCCCGGCTCGACCCGCTTACGCTGTTTCTGGACGCGGATATCGTGGTGCAGGCGGTCATGTTCGGCCTGATCCTCGCCAGCATTTACGTCTGGACGATCATTGTCGCGTTTTCGATGCGGATGGGCAAATTCGAAGGGCGCAGCCGCCAGTATGAAACTGATTTCTGGGAAACGCGCGACCGCGAATCCGTGCTGACGAAACAACAGCGGCGCGAAGTGCCCGCCGCGCGCGTTGCCGCCGCTGGCCTTGATGAATGGAAGAAATCCACCTCTCGCGGAGTGGTTGATCGCGGCGCGGCGCGCGACCGCATCAGCGCCGCGATGGAAAGCCAGGTTGCAGAGGAAGCAGACGAGTTGGCAACGCGGCTCAACTTCCTCGCCACCACAGGTTCGGTCGCACCGTTCGTCGGCCTGTTCGGCACGGTCTGGGGCATCATGAACAGTTTCTTCCAGATCGGCGCGCAGGAAAGCTCATCGCTCGCGGTGGTTGCGCCCGGAATTTCGGAGGCACTGTTTGCCACGGCCATCGGCCTGTTCGCCGCCATTCCCGCCGTCATCGCCTACAACCGCTTCTCCGCACGGGTGAACCGCTACGAAGCCAAGCTTCAGCGGTTCGCGGACAAGGTGCACGCCGGGCTTAGTCGCGAGCTGGACAAGGCGTAATGGCGATGGGCCTCGCCTCCTCCCGATCGGGCCGCAGGTCGCGCCGCGCGCCCATGGCAGAGATCAACGTCACGCCATTCGTGGACGTCATGTTGGTGCTGCTCATTATCTTCATGGTCACAGCCCCGCTGCTGGCGGTCGGGGTGCCGATTGATTTGCCCGATAGCCGCGCAAACCCGGTCGACCAGACACCCGAACAGATCACCATTTCGGTGGACGGCGATGGCATCATCTACATTGAGGACGAGGCTGTGCCGGTCGGCGGGTTTCCCAGGGCATTGGCCGCGATTGATCGCGGAGCGGACGGGCAGCAGCCGGTGATCGTCTTTCGCGGCGACCGCGCGGTCGAATATGGCAGGACGATGGCCGTTCTGGGTGAGCTGAACCGCGCCGGATTTACTTCTATATCGCTGGTCACCAGCGGTTCAGGGACCGAGCCATAGCGTGGGATGAATATGGGAGAGAGAGCCCTTTTTCGGCCAGAGGACCGGATCGCCGTGCCTGTCGCGGTCGCGCTGCATGTCGGCGTAGTCCTGCTGCTCGTCCTGCAACCGATGCGCAGCGATCCCCCGATCATTCCCGAACGTATGACCATTAGCCTAGCGACCGATATCGGTCTGGAGGCAACCGCGCCCGATCCCGTGGCGGAAAGCCGCACAGCTATTGCGCCGACACTGGCGGAAAATCTCGGGACGGAGGCAGACCCCGCACCGGCTGAGGCCGCGCCGGACACGCCGCCCCCGCCAACGCCCGCCACAACGCGCACGACCAACGCGCCCGCCGCGTCTCCCACCCCGCGCAGGAGCACACCTGCGCCGCCCGCCCAGCCAGCGCCGCGCGCTGCAGAACGCGGCGGCGGTAGCCGGATTGGCGACGATTTCCTTTCAGGAAACGGCAGCTCAACCCGCACTGATGAAACCCGCATTCCCGCCTCGGAAATCGGTGCGAGCGCGCAGGCATCCATCATTCAGGCGATTGTTCGGCAGATCCGCCCAAAGTGGACCGCGCCCAATGGCGTGGATACCGAATTGCTGGTCACAGAGCTGGCCTTTGACCTCAATGAAGACGGCTCGTTAAAAGGGCGCCCGCGCGTTTTGCGGCAGAGCGGTATCAACGCAGCCAACCGCGCGCAGGCATCCCTCCATGCAGAGCGCGCCATCCGCGCCGTCCAGCTCGCCGCGCCGTTTGACCTGCCCGGCGAATATTACAATGCGTGGAAGTCGATCCGCGGCGCCCGCTTCGATAGGAACCTGTCACGATGAAACCTACCCTCACTGCCTTTTCGGCATTCGCCGCGCCTTTTGCGCTCATCTTTTCAAGCGGCGCGCTGGCGCAGAGCGAGGATCTGGGCGAGCCGCTGAGCGAAGGCGGCGCGGTTGAAACCACCGGTGCAGAGGCGTCCGCAGCGCAAGCGGATGAGGGCGGCCTGACCTTTACCGTCACTGATGAAAGCGACTGGTCCGATATCGGCGTCGCCATTCCCGCATTTGCCACAGACCGCAACGCGCCCACACCTGCCAATGCGGAGGGCACAGAGGCACTGGGCCGCGAGGTTGCACGGGTCATCACCGGCAATCTGCGCAATAACGGCCTGTTCAAACCGGTCGGGCCGGACAGCCTGCCGCAGCCAAGTTTCGGCCAGATCACCGCGCCCAGCTGGGGCAGCTGGAGCGGGCGCGGCGCAGAAATGCTGGTCCATGGATATGTCCGCGCCCGCGCTGATGATCGGCTGGTGGTGGGATGCTACCTTTATGACGTGGCGCTGAAAGATGAGCTCATCCGCGAAGGCTGGGTCGTTCGCCCGGCAGACTGGCGGCGCGCTGCGCACAAATGCTCCGACCTGATCTATGCGCGGCTTACCGGGGAAAGCCCGTTCTTCGACAGTCGGATCGCCTATATTGCGGAAACCGGACCAAAGAATGCGCGGGTAAAGCGGCTGGCTGTGATGGACAGCGACGGCGCGAACCACCGGTTCCTGACGCTGGGCAGCGCGACCGCGCTTACGCCGCGATATTCACCAGATTATTCGAAGATCATGTATCTGTCTTACGTAGACGGAAACCCGCGCATCTATGTCTACGATATCGGCAGCGGCAAACAGCAGCTGGTTACGGAAAATTCCAACCCGACGCTTGCCCCGCGCTGGTCGCCTGATGGCCGAAGCATCCTCTATTCGATGGCTGTCGGCGGCAATACGGACATTTACCGCGTTCCTGTAACCGGCGGCACGAGCGTGCGGCTGACCGACACTCCGGGGATCGACATCGGCGGATCATATTCGCCCGACGGATCAAAAATCGTATTTGAAAGCGACCGGTCGGGGTCGCAGCAATGCTATGTCATGGACGCCGACGGCTCCAACCAGCGGCGCATCACATTTTTCGGTGGCAGATGTGCTACACCCGAATGGAGCCCGCGCGGCGACCAGATTGCCTTCACGCGCATTGCCGGCGATTTCAACGTCGCAGTGATGACGCCGGGCGGGCGCAACCTGCGGGTGCTGACGAGCGGATGGCAGGACGAGGCACCTACATGGGCGCCCAATGGCCGCATCATCCAGTTTTTCCGGACCGAGCGGAACACCGGGCGTTCAGGGCTGTGGCAGGTCGATCTGACCGGCCGGAATGAACGCAGACTGCCGACGCCTGTCGATGCCTCTGATCCGGCGTGGGGACCGATCCGGCCCTGAATGCGTTGAATTGTTACCTCCTGACGGGGCTATCCCCGCAATTTAAAGGAAGATGCAAATGAATTCGATGAAAGCCACCATGCTGCTAGTTGTGTCGGCCAGCGCGCTTGCCGCGTGTTCGAAAAAGCCGCCCGAAGAATTGCCGCCGCCCCCCGCCGCGACGACGACCGCACCTGCGGAAACCGGGACGCAGACACCGTCCGGGCCGACCGTAGGCTCCCAGCAGCATTTTGAAGCGGCGGTGGGATCATCGACAACGATCTATTTCGACACTGACCGTTTCAACGTGGACAGCGCCGATGCCGCGGCGCTTCAGGCGCAGGCGCAGTATTTTGCACGCTTCCCGCAATTGACGTTCATCATCGAAGGCCACGCCGATGAACGCGGCACGCGCGAATACAACCTCGCATTGGGAGAACGCCGCGCGAATGCTGCGAAAAATTATCTCGTCAGCCTGGGCGTAACAGCGGACCGGATTCGCACCGTCAGCTATGGCAAGGAACGCCCTGTGGCGCTTGCCTCTAATGAAGCTGCGTGGGCAGAAAACCGCCGCGCAGCCAGCGTGATTATAAACTGATTTGAAGGACTGGGCGGGGCCGGGAAACCGGCCCCTGCCACCGTGTCTGTCAGTCTGCGAGAACCGGCGGCAGACTGGACTGCGCGCTGAATGGCTGGCTGACGATCACCGGACCATCGCTGCGCGGCCCTGTGATCTGACCATTGCCCACAGCAAGGCACAGGCTTGCAAGCGCAAGCACTGAAAAAATGCTGGATAGGGCGAGTTGCTGGCTCATTCTGGTCTCTGTCTCGGGTGCGTCCTGACACCGAAAAATTAACGGACTGTTGCAATGCAACATTTCACATCGCAACTGGTTCCCGACCTTTGCCAGCCTTTGCTTTCCCCGCCACTTACCCTAGATTGACCGCGTGATACTCTCGACAAACAACTTTGAATGCGCGCCTGCCGCGCCTCGCCCGCTATGAGCCGCGCCGGACGTTCCAACGATTGGGGCTTTCCGCGCTGGCGGTCTTACGATTCCTCGCGCGAAACCGTGGCGCAGCGTGAATGCGACCGCCACGGCTGCGGAGAGGCTGGCCTGTGCCCCGCGCCGAAATCGCCCAACAGCCCGGACCGCTGGTATTTCTGCCAAAAACATGCGGCGGAATACAACCGCGGATGGGACTATTTTGAAGGCCTCGACAAAGAGCAGAAGGCCGAGCGGAAACATGCCGAACAGCAGGAAAACTCAGGCTATGCCGAGGCATCGCATTACGGCTGGACCGGATCAGGCGATGGATCGCGCAGCGCCGATGAGATGATGGCGCTGGAGGTTCTCGAGCTGGAAGCGGACGCGGATTACACCGCGATTAAGAAAGCGTACCGCGCCAAGGCAAAAGAAGTGCATCCAGACGTAAAACCGGGCGACGAGGAAGCGGCGAAGCAGTTTCAGGCGATCCAGGTCAGCTACGAAGTGCTGCGCATGGCCGAAGAACGGCGATCTTGGAAGGGGTAGGTCGGGGAGCGACTGCCTACGCCCCGGTTGCGGGCATGAAGCTTCCCGATATTGTAGGTGATACGATGACTGAAGACGCTCGAAACTCAATCTATCTTTGGGTCGCAAGCCTTGCAGTGTTCGGCTTTCTCTGGGCGGACATAAAGTTCGATCTCTTGCCGTCTCTGTCTACCGAGTGGACCCCGTGGATATTCGGCGGTGTTCTGCTGCTGAACCTATTGCAGATGGCGTTCGGTTTTTGGAGACGACGCTTGTCCCGTTCAAGCGACAAGAGCGCAAGCTAGCGGCGACTGTTCATGGCCCCCATTGCAGACGTAGTCTGGTTATGGCACTTTACATTCAATGCCCCGAAAGAAGATGATCCATATCGGTATAGGGATTGCGCTGGTCGCAGCATTTCCTTTTTTTGCGCCGGTCGCCTGCACATCACATGATCGGGCTTCTCAAACGCTTATAGCGCAAGGCTACAGCGAGGTTGTGACGACCGGCTATGCCTATTTCGACTGCGGTCGAGATGATGTCTTTGCCACCGCTTTCAAAGCAAAGAGTCCGTCGGGCCAGCGAGTTGAAGGGGCTGTTTGCTCAGGGTTCTTCAAAGGTAACACTGTCCGTTTGGATTGAGGGTCCGGGAATGTCCGCTTCCCACTCCAGTACCACTCATCCATCAGTCCTTCGGTCCCGCAAATCCCTTGCCCCGGCTGTTGATTTCGGGGTTCGGGTTGTCGTTCCACCACGCGGTATCGCTCCATGGGCGGATGTCGACCTCGTGGGTCCAGCAATTGCGCGGTTGCTGTGCGAGGTGCCAATACGTCTCCGCGATTTCGGCCGGGTCGATTACGCCTTCCTCGCCCTTTGCCTGTTTGAACGCGTCGAATTTGTTGCCCAGCAGCTTGCCCAAGGTATCGGGCGCATCGACCGCACCATCGACCACGATATGCGCAACGTGAATGCCCTGCGGCCCAAACTCGGCATTCAGCGTTTGGCAAAGCATCCGCCGGCCGCCCATCGCGGCGGCATGGCTGTGCTGGCCCGCATTTCCGCGCACGGCCGACGTCGCTGATGTGACCAGCAGCGTCCCGTGCCGCCCAGTCCTCGCCCGCTCCACCATGGCGGGGAACATCGCATGGGCGAGGCGAAACACCCCGTAACACCCCAGCCGCCATCCCAGCTCGAACGTCCGGTGCGGTGTATCGTGCAGTTTGCGGTTCCCGATCTGCGCGCCGAGATTGTAGAGCGCGCCTTCGATAGGGCCGATATCGCGCTCGGTCCGCTCGACAAGTTCCTCTATCGCGCCATCTTCCGCAGCGTTGAGCAGCGTGCCTGTGGCACTTCCGCCGTCCACCTCAATCCGCTCGATCAACCGGCCAAGGCTATCCTCATCAGAGCGCCGCGCCAGCACCGCGTGATACCCGCCTTTGGCAAAGCGAACCGCAGTTTGCCCGCCGATGCCTGCGCCCGCTCCAATGACGAGGAAAACTGGCTGACGCGTATCGGTCAAAATCTATTCTCCGCTTGGCGGGGGCAAAATCAGGTCGCCCCTCCTGCTACGAATGCCTTGATCGGCTGCGAAATCCATTTCGGCAAGCTGCTTGTCACGGCAACCCAGCTCGCGAAGCGCGTTCAGGATCCGCGCGTCCTGCCTCAGAGGCGCAAGAACCTGCGGAAACCGGAAAGGTCCGGCGGTGCATTTCGAATAAGGACTGCCGGTTTCGACACGTTCCGCTATGAGGGTGAGGGCACCGTTGGCATCGCCTTCGATGGCAAGCAGATAGAGTTTCAGATCGATGTGATCGGTGATGCCGAACTGCATGTTAGAGGGCGCGGTTCGGATGAGGTCCAGAAACCGGTCGGCCGCCTGCTTTGCATATTCAAGATCGCCGCTGCGGATTGCATCGGCAATTACGGCTTCGCTGTAATTGGACAGCGGCCAGCCGACCATGTCGCGGTCATCGCCATCAAACAGCGTCCATGCCCTGTCGAGATCGGCTCGCGCAGCTTCGCTTTGACCCAGCTTGATCAGGATTTCGCCGCGCTTTCGGTGCGCGAAGCCCAGCCGGAAATCGTCATGCTGCACCATGTCATCGCGAATGCTCGCTATCAGCGCCCCGCTCGCGTCAAGGGCCGCGTCCCACTCGCCGAGCCCTCTCAATGCCGACAAACGGATTTCGAGCGCCTTGGTCCGTAGCAATTCTTCCATCGGCCAGCGCGGCGTCCCCACCAGCTCGATCAGTTCTTCCGCATGGGCAATTGCGGCCCGCCAGTTCGTCGCTTTGTCGCCGACCGGCTCATTCTCGGCAAAGGAGGCGAGCGTATAGAGCTTCAACGTTTGCAGCACGGGCCAGCATGTCGCCGCGACGCGCTCCAGCTCCGTTTCCCTGTCTTCGGCGCAGGTCGACAGATCGCCGCGTTTGTCAGCCGGGATGGTGTAATCGAGCACGGGCGGACGCGCCCATTCCAGCATCGTCTGCCCTTCCGCCGGCGGCGTGTCGGGATAGTCGATATCGAACTGCGCGAATGCGGGTGCAGACAAGGCAAGGGCCGCGCTTAGCGCGATGGCGAATGCGGCGGCCCTTGATCCGGTCATACGTGCTGTAAAGCCTGTTCAAAATCGGCGATGAGGTCGTCTGCGTCCTCGATCCCGATGCTGATGCGAACAAGGCTGTCCGAAATGCCAAGCTGCTGGCGGCGCGCATGTGGAACGGACAGGTGCGTCATCGAAGCGGGGTGGCTGGCCAGCGTCTCCGTCCCGCCAAGGCTGACGGCCAATTTGGCGATTGTGAGGTTGTCGAGGAAGCGGAAACACTCCGCCTCGCCGCCTTTCAGAAACACGCTGAACGTCGATCCCGCGCCCAGGCAGTGCCGGTCATAGATGTCCTGCTGCCGTTCATCATGGATGATCCCGAGATAGCCCAGGCCATCAACCTTGGGATGGTCTTTCAGGAAAGCGCAAACCTTCGCCGCGTTTTTACCAGCGCGCTGCATCCGTAGCTCCACCGTTTCGAGGCTGCGCAGAAGCATCCACGCGGTGTTTGGATCAACGATCCCGCCCATCGTGTTGCGCAGCGCGCGCACCGGGTCCATCCACTTTTTCGCGCCCGCAATCGATCCTGCGACAAGATCGGAGTGACCGCCGACATATTTGGTCAGCGAATAGGCGACAATGTCCGCACCGTGATCCAGCGGGCGCTGCCACAACGGGCCAAGGAACGTGTTGTCGATGGCGATCGGGCAATCCCATTTGAGGTTCGCATCGCGCGCGTCCTTTACCGCTTCGATATCGACCAGCGCATTGGTCGGGTTGCCGGGGCTTTCGAGATAGATCATCGCGACCTTCCCGCCGTTTTCGCCAGCCTGTTTCTTCGCGCGTTGCAGCACATCGTCCAGTTCCTCGCGCGTCGCACCGGCGGGGAAATCGATGTAGGTCACACCGAATTTCGACAGCACTTTGGCCACGAACCCTTCCGATGCTGCGTAAAGCGGGCCGGAATGCACGATCACGTCGCCCTGGCTGACATAGGCCAGCATCAGAATGCAGATCGCGGTCATCCCGCTGGAGAAACTAAGCGCATCCTCCGCCCCGTCCCAGATCGCGAGCCGGTCTTCGAGGATTTCCTGGTTTGGCGCGTTGAAACGGGAATAGACCAGCCCTTCTGCGCCGCCTTCACGTTTGCCGGTGATGCCTTCAAAATGGCGTTTGCCGTCTGCGGCGCTGGGGAAGGCAAAGGTAGAGGTCAGGAAGATCGGCGGTTTTAGCGATCCTTCGGACAGGACGGGATCGAAACCGTGCCCCATCATCAACGTCGATGGTTTTAGTTCGCGGCCGCCGATGGTGGTCTTCGCTGGTTTCGGATTGCGTCGCGGGGTTGGTGTGTCAGTGGCGTCGATTGCATCCGTCATGCGGATTCCTTCCTCAAAGAACTCGCTCCCAGGAAGGCAGGAGCCGCTGCATTTGACGTGACTGGCCCGATTGGCACCCGCTTCTAACCTCCGCAGAAGCGCCTCTCCTCTCGAACCGGCTATCGACGCTGTGGTTATCGCGCGATGGTTTCAGATGCAACCGGTTGGCGGCAAAGAGAATGTGGAGATTCGCGCCTGCCAGGCCGATCGCCCGAATTCCCAAGAGCACCGCATTTTCCGGCACCGTTAGACTGACGAAATGGTATAAGGCGTCGCGGCTCAAATTCGCACCGAAGATCGGCATCAGCCGGTCCCGGCAAAGGAGGGACAGTGATTGACGATCCATTCCAGATGCAGCGAGAACTGCGTTACGGCGCACCGGTGTGCGACCAGATCATGACCGGACGGCATTTCACCATCGGATATTCGTGGTATTTCCGGCAGGCGAAATGGACGCTGGAGATCATCAACCGAGACCGCGAACTGGTCAACGATATGGGCGATTTGGAGCGTCTCGATAATTTTCGCGCCGATACACGGATACCCAAACGGTTCAGAGCCGGTTTGAAAGCGTACAAGGGCAGCGGTTTTGATCGCGGACATCTCGTCGCCAGCGCAAATCAGGATCTGCAGGATATCCAGAATTCCGAAACGTTCCTGCTGTCCAACATGTCGCCCCAACATCCGCAATTCAATCGCCGCATCTGGCGCGATCTTGAAATGGCGATCAGGGATCTAGATGCGCGCGACAGCACGCTGGAAACATATGTGCTGACCTGTCCGGTTTTCTATTTTGGCAAAACGGTTGAGCGTATCGGGAAAGAGCAGGAGGATTTCGGTATCAGCGTGCCGATCCCCCATGCGTTCATCAAGAGCGTGCTTGCAGAGAACCGGCGCGGGCGGTTTCGCCTGTGGACGTTCGAAATACCCAACGCGCCGCAGACCGATGAATTGGAAAGCTTTCTGGTCAAGACATACGACGCCGAACAAATTGTTGGCGGGCAGTTCTGGGACCGGATAGCGGTTGGCGACCTGCAACGCGACAAATCGCGCACCCGCAAGATGTGGTGAGCATCGCCGGCTCTTCTGCCAACGCCGCCTAAACAATCAGCGCAACAGCCCAGACCATGCCGACGATCAGCGCGATGCCCACAATGTCGAGGACCGCGCCTGCGCGCACCAGCTGGCCGATTTTCAGCCTGCCGGTGCTCCACGCAATTGCATTCGGCCCGGTCCCGGCTGGCAGGATGAACCCCCAGCTTGCCGCAAGCGCGGCGGGCATCGCCAACAGGATCGCATCTTCGCCGAGACCCAGCGCGGCAGCGAGGCTGGCGACCACGGGGATGATCGCGCTGGCGGTGGCGACATTGCTCGCAAATTCGGTGATCAGAACCACCATCATTGTCACCGCCAGAGCGATCAGTATCAGTGGGACCGTCTCCAGCAGCAGCAATTCATTGCCGAGCCACAGCGCAAGGCCGCTTTCCTTCATTCCCGCCGCCAGCGCCAGTCCGCCGCCGAACATCAGTATGACGCCCCACGGCGCGCGGTCGGCTTCGTTCCATTTAAGCAGCGGACGGCGCGTGCCATCGGGAAGCAGGAACAGCGCGAGGCTGGCGAGCACGGCAATCGTCCCGTCAGTCCAGCTGTTTTCCGGCAGGTAGGGCGCAACCCAGCGCCGCGACATCCAGAGCGCGAAGGTGATCGCAATAATCGGCACCAGCCGCTTTTCCGCAGGCGTCCATGGGGCGGCATCGTCAATCGCTGCGCGCGCAGCGGCTACGTCAAACGGATGGTCGGCAACCTGCTGCACCCGGCTGATGATGAGCGCGGCGAGCGGCACGCCAACGATCACTATCGGCAGGCCATACGCCATCCACCCGGCAAAGCTGATTTCCAGCCCGATCATGTCGTCCAGCAGCGCAACCGCGATCCCGTTGGTCGGCGATCCGACAATCGTGCCAAGCCCGCCAATGGTCGCCGCAAAAGCTATCCCCATCGGCAACGCGCCCGGCAGTCCGTTCTGCTCCAGCACGTCTATGTTTGAAACAGCCGACCCGCCCGCGATCACGGCAAGCGCCATCGGCATCATGATGAGCGCGGTCGATGTGTTTGAGATCAGCATGGAAAGCAGCGCGGCCGACACCATAAAAGCCAGCAACAAACGCGTCTGTCCGCCATCTGCGCCGACCGTTCTCAGGATCGCAAGGCTTAATCGGCGGTGCAATCCGGTCCGCTCAATGGCGAGTGCGATGAAAGCGCCGCCCAGCAGCAGGAACAGGATGGGGGCGTAATATGCGCTGGCCGTGTCACCTGCGCTCATCACTCCGCCAAGCGGGAGGCAAATGAAGGGTAGCAGCGCGGTGGCGGTCAGCGGGATCGCCTCCGTCATCCACCACGTCGCCATCCAGATGACGAGGCCTGCGACCAGCCAGCTTTGCGTGCCCATATCGCCCGGCGCAGGGGTAAGGGCGGTGACGGCGAAGATGGCCGGGCCCAGAAACAGGCCAATTTGCCGCGCTGTCATGTCTATCCCGTCCCCTGAATTTCAAGCAGTATTCTTGCTGCGCGAATTGCCTCTGTCTAGTGCTGTGCGATGGATTGGCCAAACACTCTTGTCGCCGGGATAAAGGCGGCGGCAATGGGGTCGCTGATCGGAACCAGCGTGCCATCAATTGTCGCAATTGCGGTCGCGATAGGATCGCTTAATGAAGGCGATCCGTTCGGTTTGGCTCTTGCAATAATGCCATTCGCTGTCGGATTGGTCATCGCCGGTGCCGGTTTGCTGCTGATTGGAATACCGACGACCGCATGGCTCAAGCGCAGACGCGCGGAGCGTGGCAGCACCTATTTCTGGGGCGGATTTTTAAGCGGCGGGCTGGTGACATTCGCAATTACATATGCCCTGTTCGACGGCTTGTGGCAGGCCGCCTTGCTCGTGGCAGCGTTTGGCTCGGTTACAGGCGGCGCGACCGGATTTTTCTGGTGGCGGTACGCCCGGCGCCAAGCGGTCGAAACTGCGTCCGAACAGATCGCAGAAGTTTTTGGCTAGGCGATCAGCCTGACGCGGTTATTCCACCTCTGCCGGAACGTCGCTTTCTGAATACTTGCCGTCGCCATAGATGACCATACCGCTGCGAATGCCCGCTTTGTAAGCGCGGCGCAGTTTTTCACCGCGCTCTTTCATAAGGCGCTGAATGGCGAGGTTTGCGTTGGTGCGCACCGGTGATCCCCCTTGCGGTTCAAATGCGCAGCTTTGCCCTCTGCAATCGATGCTGGAAAGAAAGTCGATGTTGGAATGCGCATGTCCCTTGGCCAGATCGGCAAGATCCTGTTCGAAAGACTTGTAATCCGTCTGCGATGTCTTGCCGAGCAGCTTGCTGACGTCTTCGCCGGCATATTTTTCCAAATGGGCGCGCAGAGCGTCATCATCGCTGAAATAATACCCGGACGCTTCCTGATAAATCGGGCTGACCTGCAATGTGTCGCCGCGTTTTTCGACACCGCGCAGCGAATTGACGAACTCTTCCGCTGACAGAGCGAGCAGCGCATCGACATTTGCGCCATCGAACGCGATACGCTGGATCGAAGGCCCGCCGATCGCGCCGCGCCAGAACCCGTACATCACCTTTGGGTCACGCCAATTGTTGTAGACAATCCGCTCGCGAATATCCCTTGGCGATAAGGCCACGCCTGCCACCGTAACCAGTTTCGCATCGTCGAGCGGGGCGGCCTCGGCGCCGAATGTCCGGTCGGCCGGCTGGCGCAGCGGATATTCATAAGCCAGCGCCTCAATCACCGCGACGTTGTGCAGGTTCAGCCAGAAGGCGAGCTGTTCGTTGCGCGGGATGCTGGTGATGTCGAGGGTGCTGCCCACCCGTTCCAGATCGGCGCGATATTCGCTCAGCGCCTGCACGATTTCAGGGGTCAGGAAACTGAAGGCAACGCGGTTGCCCTCCAGCCTGAACCGCGAATCGTGACCTGTGATCATGCGCGATCCCAAATCGGCTTCGACCCGGCCTGCGGTCTGCCTGATGGATGGACCCATCGGGATCACCATCCATGCGAGCGCCTCGTCCCAGTGTTCGTAATCAATCTGATGGTCGCCGCGTACATCGGCCGGGGCGAACCGCTCCAGATTATCCTTGACGGCGTCGTTCACCGCGCCAGTCTGGAAAGACGCCGAAGAAGCGGTTTCAGCCGAGATAGGCGCAGCCATCATGCTGCCGGCCAATGCGAGTGCAATAAATCCAGGTTTCATCGAAACTCTCCCACAGAGTTAGTACGATCCCATCATGAACAACATGCGCCCGGTCACACTAACCTTAGATGAACGTCAGATAAATAAGGGCCATGGCGCTGCACCTATTCAACCTCGCCCTTGCCCTCCGGGTCGCCGGGCAGATCGATATTGCTAAATGTCACCGTGCCCTGCCGCAGACCTTTGCGCTCCACATAATCCAGCTTTTTACGGCGTTCGAAGAGAAGCGCGGCGACGCCAAATCCCAGCTTGCCGGTCGAAAAATACGGATTTGAGCGCGCGCCGCCTGAAAGATCGGCGATATCGTGTTCTCTCAACGTGGCCTTCACCGCATCGGTCTCCTCAACCCGCCTGAGCACACTGTCCTCCACATAATTCAAAAGGTGCGCGCGCAAATCGCGATTGAAATCGCGGAAAAAGAACGGTGCCGCTTCTGTATAGAGTTCGGAGACATGCAGTGTCCCGCCGCGCTTTTCCGTGCCCCGACGCGAATTGGTGAATTCGCGCGCGGCACGGTCCAGCTGATCGGAAATCGTGCTCCCTTGAAACGCCTCTCGCAGCATCGCCGGTCCGCCAATTTCGCCCCGCCAGAAACCATAGATAACCTTGGGATTGCTCCAGTTCGGATAAACGACTCGTTCGCGAATATCCCTTGGCGATAGCGCCACGCCCTCGACCGTGATGAATTTCGCTTCGTCCAGCGGCATTCCGTCAATCTCGATCTCGCGCGGCTGGCGGATCGGCCAGTTCTTGGCGATCTGTTCGACCATCGCAACGTTGTGCAGGTTCATCCAGTAGGCGAGTTGTTCGTTCTTGGAGATCGATTGCAGGTCAATCGTATCGGGCACGCTCTCAAGATCTTCACGGTACGCGGTGAAGCTGTCTTTCACCTCTGGCGTCATGAAGGTGAAGCCGACCATCGCCCCGTCCAGCCGGTAGATGGAACTGTGACCCAGCTTGGTGCGGGTGCCCATCGCGCCGGGCGGTGCAAACGGACGTTTCCGCAGCGGCGGCCCCATCGACACGACGAAATTGGCGAGGGCCGATGTCCAGATCGAATAATCGATCCGGTGCCTGACGCGGTTTTCCGCAGGGGCGAAGGTCGCAAATTCGCCTGGACCAGAGGGCGCTACCCATGTGTCCTGCGCGGCATTGTCAGGACGGGCCTGTCCGGCACTGGCGGGAACGGCGCAGGCTGCGATTATTGCTACCGCAGCGGCTGATGAAAACAGTGAAGCCACCCTGATGCCCTTTCCCGCGCGCATGAAAGCTGCGTCCAGCGAAGTTCGTACACCGAGTTATAACGGTAATTCCGAATAAAATGCAAAAGGCCGCCGAAATTGTCTCGGCGGCCTAAATAGCTGGTTTTTCTAAAGCGCCGCGTTGCGGTCTATTTCTTCACTCGACTTCGTTTGCATCCTTGTCTTCGGGATCGCCCGGCAAGGTGATATTGCTGAAGGTCACCGTGCCGGTGCGCCCTTCTCGGATAATCCGGCGGAACTTCTCGTCACGCTGGGCAAGCAGGCGGGCCATGCTTTGCGGGATGCGGAAGCTTTTTTGATTGCCGTCCGCGCCTTCGATGTTCTGATAGGTCGGTTCACGCGCTCCGCCGGCCAGATCGGCGATGTCGTATTCGGAAATATTCGCCTCGATATCGCTGGTCTGGTCGAGGATCGCCATCACATCGGAATTGGCATATTCGGCAATGTGACCGCGCACGTCGGCGTTGAAATCGTCGAAGAAGAACGGCGCTGCCTCTTCGAACAATTCCGACACCTGCAATGTATCGCCGGATTTCTGGGTGCCGCGCAGCGAGTTCACGAAATCGCGCGCTCCGCGGTCGAGCAGGCGGGAGACATTGTCCGCGTTGAACGCTTCGCGCTGGATCGAAGGACCGCCAATATCGCCGCGCCAGAAGCCATAAATGACTTTGGGGTTGTTCCAGTTGGCAAACACGATCTTTTCACGAATGTCGCGCGGGCTGAGCGAAATCCCCTCAACCGTGATGAATTTCGCATCATCCAGCGGCACTCCGCCAACCTCGATCGAGCGTGGCTGACGCACAGGCCATTCCTCGGCGATCTTTTCGATCATGGCGACGTTGTGCAGGTTGATCCAGTAAGCGAGCTGTTCGTTGCGCGAAAGCTCCTGAATGTCGACCTTGTCAGCGGTCGCCTCAAGATCGCGGCGATATTCCCCAAAGCTGGCGCGCACATCCGCATCGAGGAAACTGAACATGATCCGCGACCCTTCGAGCCGGTAGCGCGAAACATGCCCGTACTGGCGGCGCGAGCCAAAGCTTTGGTCAGGTCGCCCGGCGGTCTGGCGCAAGGACGGGCCCATGGAGATCACGAGGTTCTTCATCGCCTCGTCCCAAATCGAATAATCGATCCGGTGATCGTTCGGAGCGGTTGAGGGAGTGAACGCTGCCGTGATCGGGTCCACCGATGCGGTATCCTGCGCGTAAGCGGGGGCCGAAAGCAGCGCAAATGCACTCGCCGCGGTAAAGGTAAGCGCTTTGAACGGGGACATTGGGATACGGGACATGGGGGCAGTCCTTCCTGAATCAGTTGGGCCGCAGACCCTCTGACGGGGCGCTTTGGGGCGAGGATTGGTTTGCCCCCGGCCATGAGGGGGTGCCGGGGGCAAAGGGGGTGTCACGAAGACTTGTATTTTTGTCGACCGGAAGCGGTTTCATCGACAATCCGCCGATACGAGAACCGATCCCGGTTGATGCGATATTTTATACTCTAAAACCAAATACGTGTGTTGCAGGTAATCGGTTGCCGTTTGTATTTCATCGAAATCCTCCGACGTTGGTCAGGGACGAACCGCATTTCTGCGCGCGTGTCGCTGATTATCATAGCAAAAGGCGGGCGAACCCGATGGGCCGCCCGCCTTTTGCGGTGTCACTTGAAAACGCGATTATTTCGGCGCGAGCACCATCAGCATCTGGCGCCCTTCAAGACGCGGGAATGCCTCTACCTTGGCGGTTTCCGCCACATCTTCCTGCACCCGTTTCAGCAGGTCCATGCCGAGATGCTGGTGCGCCATTTCACGGCCACGGAAACGCAGGGTGACTTTCACCTTGTCGCCGTTGTCGATGAACTTGTTCACATTGCGCATTTTCACATCGTAATCGTGCGTGTCGATGTTGGGACGCATCTTGACCTCTTTGATGTCCTGCGTCTTTTGTGTCTTGCGCGCCAGATTGGCTTTCTTCTGAGCTTCGAAACGGTACTTGCCCACATCGAGGAACTTGCACACAGGCGGATCGGCATTGGGCGACACTTCGACAAGGTTCAAACCCTTCTCCTGCGCCTGCTCGACTGCTTCGCGAGTGAACATCACCCCAAGATTTTCGCCTTCGTCATCAATGACGCGGACCTTGGGGACTTGAATAAACTGATCGTAGCGAGGGCCGCTTTTAGTTGGCGGGGCCATCGAACGCCGAGGTGGACGGGCTATGTGTGTTCTCCTGTTACAGCCTTAGGTGCTGGGCCGCTATGTAAGGGGAAACGCTCGAAAGGGAAAGCGGAGTCTGGCGCTTTAAATGTCGGACCGCCTTTCCATCAATTCAATTTGTTCGGCCCCATGAGACCAAGGGTTCCCCCCTTAAGTTTTTATTAACTAACAAGACTAACTGATTTTACGTAGTGGATTGGCCTTAAATTTTGAAGGGCGGTGCTGTTTAACGCTCAGGCACTGGTAAATTTTATGGTCATTAAAAATTTTGGATCGAACAACAAGATCGATCTAAGCGACAAAGAACGAGAATTGTTCGCAGCTCTCTCATCTGGCAAGTCGGAAAACAGCGTAATTGCTTCGACTGGCGTTAGTGTTTCGGAACTGGAAAGTATTATCGTCTCTTGCCGTTTCATCCTGGCTGCTAATGACAGTGATATTGATGAATTTCTGCATCTCGTAGAAAACTGGCCTTCGAACGATAACGAGGAATTTTTCTTCCCGCATGATCGCGCGAAGGAAGATCCGTCAAGCTATATGGTAAAGCCCTCGCAATCCGATACCGAAAATACTGGTGGTCGAATGAGGCGCAAGACAGATATTATTGAAAAAATCGAAAGCGAATGGTCGCCTTTCGAAATGCGGGATCTCGGCGCGTCTTTGATACGATTGGCGGACGCAATGGACCAGAACTGGGATCCGGCTAATGTGCGATCCTTATTTCATTGGCCATCTGCGGCAGCTCGGATTGAACGTAACTCAATTGAATTGGCGAAGCAGGCAGTTTTGCTTAAATGTCAAAACGGAGTGAAGAAAAAGGTTTTGCCCGAAGCTATGCTAGGCGAGCCGACTTGGAACATGCTCTTGGAACTATTTTGCCAATTCGCGGGCGGCGCGAAAATCAGCACGAAGAGCTTATGTATCGCTGCGGACTGTCCTGAAACAACAGCGTTAAGGTACATTGATCGCTTAGAAGAATGTGATCTAGTTATCCGTAGTCGGACGGAGACTGACCGCAGGGTCACGATGGTTGGATTGACGAGGAAAGGCGTTGTGGGCGTCGGTCGCATCCTCGAACGGATTGCGACTTAGGCAGTCTCGCGATAAAGCGGGAAGCGCACCAGTTTGCCCTTTGCAGGGAGCACCGCGTCGATGGAATTCGCCGGGCCAAGCGCGCTGAGGATCTCTGGCGATCCTGCATCCATGCCGCCGGTATAGGCGCCGAATGCCGGCACGATCATGCGGTCACCTGTATCTTTCGTCCGGCTTACAACGGCGCAGGGCCGGGCAATATGGCGGCCGCTGACCTTCAGCCGCATTTTGGGGTGGTAGTGCCCGGACAGCTCTGCCTGCGTTTCTCCCCGCTTTGCCTCGTGGCGCAGGATGATGCCGTTAAGCTCCAGCTCGTCCACCAGTGTCGCGCCGAATGCGCGGTCCATCTGATCATCGTGGTTACCCGTAATCCACACCCAGTCGAGCGCGCGGGTAAGCGATTCGAGCATTCCGGCGGCATAATGGTCGAGCCGCTGCGTGCCCGCATCATCGTGGAAATTATCGCCCAGCGTGATGACCCGCCGCGCGCCGGTCGCCTTGATCCCGTCGGCAATCCGCTCCAGCGTTTCGCGGCTGTCATAGGGGGGCAGCATCTGGCCCTGTCGCGCAAACCAGCTGCCTTTTTCAAGATGCAGGTCTGCAACCAGCAGCGCACGTTCACGCGGCCAGTAAAGCGCATTGGATTTCATCAGGACAAGCTCCTCCCCGGCAAAATCGAGTGGAGCGAACGAAACGGGAACCATCCACCACAATTGGCGTGCCGGCGCGGCTTTGGCAAGGGCAAGATTTGCGATCTTGCGGTTGACTTGATTTGTGTCAAAGTTGATGGACACGATGTCTGTCATCAGGGGCCAATGCTTTGATGACGGGCATGGCAATTGGGACGGGAAAGACCGAGATGACTGACTGGAATCCGCACACCGCGCGCGCAAAAGAATGGTTTGAAAGCCTGCGCGACCAGATTTGCGGAGCGTTTGAGGAGATTGAACGCGAGGCGGGCAGTGATGCGGAATTCACCTACACCCCGTGGAGCCGCGAGGAAGAGGGCAATTCCGATCCCGGCGGCGGTGTGCAGGGTTTGATGAAGGGCAAGGTGTTCGAGAAAGTCGGCGTCAACGTATCGACCGTGCGCGGCAATTTTCCGAAGGAATTCGCTGGCAACATCAACGGCGCCGATCCCGACAATCCCGGATTTACGGCGACCGGCATTTCGCTGGTCGCGCACATGGCGAACCCGCATGTGCCGGCGGTGCACATGAATTGCCGGTTTCTGACCACGGGCAAGGCCTGGTTTGGCGGCGGCGCGGACCTTAACCCGCCGATCCCGTATGAAGAGGATACCGAGGAATTTCACGCCGCGATGCGTGCGGCCTGCATGGCGCATAACCCGACCTATTACGAACGGTACAAGAAATGGGCGGATGAATATTTCTACCTTCCGCACCGCGACATGCACCGCGGCGTCGGCGGTATTTTCTACGATCATCTCGAATGCGACGATGATCCGTCATGGGACCGCAATTTCGCCTACACGCAGGATGTCGGCAAAGCGTTTCTAGACATCTATCCAAAGCTGGTGCGCAAACGCATGGATAGCGATTTCACTGACGAGGACGAAGCGCAATTGCTCGAATATCGCGGGCGCTATGCCGAGTTCAATCTCGTCTATGATCGGGGCACGATTTTTGGCCTGAAGACAGGCGGCAATATTGATGCGATCCTGATGAGCCTGCCGCCGCGCGCGACCTGGAGCTGATTACTTCTCGCCTGCGCCCAGCGGTGCGTATACCCGCACCCAGTCAACATACATCGCGACGTCGCCAGCCTTGATCTGGTCCACGGTACTTTGCGGCATGCCGCTGTAAGGCTGTTCAATCCGGTTCGTCTTGAACGGGTATGCCCCGCCAAGCGCGAAATTCAGGATGAGGTATTTGTCGTTGTCGAACCGCCAGTCGCCATAATTTTCGACCATTGGCTTTGTGGCGCGGTAGGTCAGCCTGCCATCGACTTCGAACAGCACGGCATCGGCGGTCCATTCGACCGCATAGACATGCCAGTCGGTCGCGTCCGTGCCGTCATCGAAAAAAAACTTGTTCACGATGGGCGTTTCGCCCGAATATCCGGGGCCGTGCAAGGCTACGCCAGTCCAGTCGGTCTCCCCGACATATTCCATGATGTCGATCTCTCCGGTGCCCGGCCATTGGTCGCGGCCCAGCATCCAGAATGCGGGCCACACGCCTTCGGCATCGGGCATTTTAATGCGCGCCTCGATCCGGCCATGCGTCACCTCGACCTTGTCGCGGGAATTGATGCGGCCTGAGATAAAATCGGCCTCTCGCTCTGCCAACGTGTCCACGCCCGGTTTGAATACGGGCCGCAGCACCAGCGCGCCGCCATCGGCGCCCTCTACGCCGTCTGCAAACTGGATGGTTTCGGCGCTGTCGAGATAGGCCTGCTGTTCATTGTTGACCCAGAAATCCATCCCGACGACGTTCCAGGCATCGCGGTCAAGTTCGCCAGCGTTGAATTCATCGGCGAAGACCAGCTCCCGTTCCGTTTGATTGGAAGCGATGGTCTGCGGTTCATTGGCATATGCGCTGCACCCGGTGATGATGGTGGCCGAAACAGCTATTATTGTGGTCCGAATGGTGCGCATGATGCTCCCCCTGATAACGTTCACATAAGATACCACATAGCCGCACAATTGCCAGCGAGCGCATACGAATTTGTGGTTCGACATGCGCCAGCCGCCTTTGTGCTTGCCCCGGGAACACGCCGCGCACATATTCACGGCAATGCTGCGCCAGTTCGAACTTGTTGAAAAGGTCAAAGACTACGACCCCGACGCTGACGAAGCGGCGCTGAACCGCGCCTATGTCTATACCGTCCAGAAACACGGCGCGCAGAAACGCGCGAGCGGCGATCCATATTTCTCGCATCCGATAGAGGTCGCAGGTCTGATGACGGATCTGCAACTCGACGAACAGACGATCATCACCGCGCTGCTGCACGACACGGTTGAAGATACGTTGGTCACAATCGAGGATATCGAAGCCAATTTCGGACCGGAAGTGGCACGCTTGGTCGATGGCGTAACGAAGCTGTCCAAGATCGAAGCCATGCCGGAGAACGAGCGTGCGGCCGAAAACCTGCGCAAATTCCTGCTCGCAATGTCCGAAGACATTCGCGTCCTGCTGGTCAAGCTGGCGGACCGGCTGCACAATATGCGCACGCTGCACTTCATCAAAAAACCGGAGAAACGCCAGCGGATCGCGCGCGAGACGATGGATATCTACGCGCCGCTGGCAGAGCGGGTCGGCATGTATGAATATATGCGCGAGATGCAGGCGCTGGCTTTCCGCGAGCTTGAGCCGGAGGCGTACACCACGATCACAAAACGGCTCGACCACCTGCGCAATCAGGATGGCGGGCAGG
Organism: Erythrobacter sp. MTPC3; assembly: GCF_042854385.1. Taxonomy (NCBI): domain Bacteria; kingdom Pseudomonadati; phylum Pseudomonadota; class Alphaproteobacteria; order Sphingomonadales; family Erythrobacteraceae; genus Erythrobacter; species Erythrobacter sp. MTPC3. Next base: position 222,571 of record NZ_BTGP01000005.1, on the reverse strand, counting down.
TCGATGCCATTGCACTGAAAATCAAACAGGCGCTCGCCGAAGCGGGGCTGACTGTTGAGGTGTCAGGGAGGGAAAAGCACCCGTTTTCGATCTGGCAGAAAATGTCGGAGCGGCATGTCAGCTTCGAACAGGTGACCGACATCATGGCATTTCGCGTGATCACGGAGACGGAGGCGGATTGCTACACCGCCATGGGTATCCTGCACACGACGTGGCAGTTTCTGCCGGGGCGGTTCAAGGATTACATCTCCACGCCCAAAAACAACGGCTACCGGTCGCTCCATACGTCGCTGATGTATGAAAATTCGATGCGGGTGGAGGTGCAAATTCGCACCCGCGAAATGCACCAGCGCAACGAATTCGGGTTGGCAGCGCACTGGGCGTATAAACAGCATGACGAGGCGGATGGCCAGGTCGGATGGCTACGCGACCTGATTGAGATCGTGGATGCCAGCCACGATGCCGAGGAATTGCTCGAGCACACGCGGCTGGCGATCTATCAGGACCGCATATTCGCTTTCACGCCAAAGGGCGCGCTGTTCCAGCTGCCAAAGGGTTCGACTTCGGTCGATTTCGCCTTTGCCGTGCACACCGATCTGGGTCTGTCCACGGTCGGAGCAAAGATAAACGGACGGCACATGCCGCTGCGAACTCCGCTGAACAATGGCGACGTAGTTGAGATCATCAAGGGCGCAGCGCCCGAACCGCAGCTTTCGTGGCTCGGCTTTGTCGTCACGGGCAAGGCGCGCGCTGCCATTCGCCGCGCTGTCCGCCTGAAAGAGCGCGCGGAGGTTGCGCAAATCGGGTCCAAACTGTTTGATGAAATTGCCACGCAAGTGCCCGCCCGCATTGGTAAAAAGGCCATTCGCGGCGCGATTGATCGGCTGGGCCTAGACGGGGCGGAAGACCTGATGCACGCCATCGGTTCGGCCAAGCTGTCTGACCGCGAGGTGATGGAGGCGCTGGTCCCCGGATGCACCGCCGATATGGACGAGGACGCGCAGTGGCCCGCGCGCGACCGCGCAATCTCGATCAAGGGGCTGACCCCTGGCGTCGGATTTGAGCTGGCGCAGTGCTGCCATCCCGTGCCGGGTGACCGGATCGTGGGGCTTCGGCGCAAAGGCGAAACCGTGCTGGTCCACACCATCGACTGTCTTGAACTGATCAACGGGGTCGATACCGACTGGCTCGACCTGTCATGGGGCAAACGCTCGCACGGCGCGGTGGGTAGGCTGTCAGTGACAATTTACGACCGCCCCGGGACGCTCGCCGAAATGGCCGGGGTGTTTGCGCAGAACAAAACCAACGTGACCAGCCTTTCCCAATCGGAATTCGACGATCCGTTCGTCACTTACGAGATCGAGGCTCAGGTTCAGGACTTGTCGCACCTCGCCAGGATTTTGAGCGCCCTTCGAGCCAGCGACGCGGTGGCTCAGGCCGAGCGGCTTTGATGACGGTAATCGGTATCGACCATGTGCAGCTCGCCATTCCCGCAGGCGGCGAGGACGCGATGCGGACTTTTTTCTGCGATCTGCTTGGTATGATCGAAGTGCCAAAACCATCGAACCTGTCACCCAGTGGTTTATGGCTGAAAGGTGGTGCGGCGCATTTGCATGTCGGCGTAGACCCGCATTTCAAACCTGCCAGCAAAGCGCATCCCGCGTTTCTGGTCGCTGACCTTGCAACCCTGCGAACGCGCTTAGAGGCGGCGGGTTATGAAACCCGTGATGATAAGCCTGTCGATGGATACACGCGGTTTTTTACTGCCGATCCGTTTGGCAACCGGATCGAGCTGATGCAGCAGGAAGAATCGTCCGAGTCTTAGCGCGCGTAAAGCAACAGCAGTATTAAAACGAGAGTGTAGACCGCGATACCGCCGACGATTGCGATCACATTGAACGCCGGTGCGAAGGTCGCTTGTGCCATTTGCCCGACCTGACCCAGCAATTGCGGCCACGTATAGCTTACGAAATCGCCCTGCGACATGACCGTCACAAGCCGCTTTTCTTCATCGACAACGGGCAGACGGCGGAACCGTTCGTTCGACATGACCTGCAGCCATTCGAGAACCTGGTCATCCTTGTTCGCCATGCGAACCTCTGTGGTCATCACTTCGCTGACCCGCGTTGTTTTCGGATCGCGGTTTTCGCCAATCACGCGGCGAAAGATGTCCCGTTCCGTCATCACTCCAAGGACCCGGTCATCTTCGTCGGTGATGAAGATCGATCCAAAGTTCTTTTCAGCCATTTGTGTGACAGCGTCGAAAACGGTTGTGTCCGGCCCGCAGGTTAGCGGCGGAGCTTTGGTGGCAAACTCTTTACGATCGGCAATTCTCATGAGGCGCAGTCCCGTCGTTTGATGGTTGAATACATGACCAATGCGAGCGCCGGCGTGCTTGTTCCTAGAATGTCAGAGTGACGGGAACGGTATCGCCGCACGATAGCTGTTCCAGCTGCATCACTTTCTTGCTGATCAGCAGCACCCATTCGGATTGTTTTGCCTGCGGAAACACCGAGCTTTTCCATTCCGTCTCGCCAATGCGGGCCACGATTTTGACCGAGCCGAAGCCGCGCTGTTTGCCGAATTCCAGCCGGTGAAGGCGGGCATGCATGGCAATGACTTCGGCCTCGGCTCCGGTAAACGTCACGAGATGGTATATGCCGCGATCACCCTGCCAGCGGGTCAGGGGCAGGGCGGCGGAAAGGCTTTCACTCACTGGCGGCCGGGCGCACCGGAACAGGGATGTTGCAAATGTCCGCGCCGCCAGCAGGTTCGATGAAGAACGGATCGCGGCGATTGGCGCGGGCAGCGGCATAGGCGGCGAACGTCTGGCTTTCGGTGGAGAGGTATTCGAATGCTGGACGCGCGGTGTCCGGCAAGTCACTGGCGACGCGCACCGACACGATCGGCGTGCGCTTGTCAGCCTCTTCCTCGGTGTAGAAGCCCAATTCGCCCGATCCACGAGGTAGGGAAGACAGGTGCTCCATCCCGCTGATGATGCGGCCGACCAGCGCAATATTGCGGTCCAAGTGGCGCGGCGCGTGGCCGATGACGGTGTAGAGCTCTGCGCCAGACCCGGTGTCAGGTGAGTAATTCCGGCCAACGCCGACCATGCCGTAACAGTGGACTGGCCAGAAAGTATCGACATCTGTGGCATAAGCCCATCCGTCGCTATGCCCGACTGACAAGGCGTAGGGATCAGAGTATCGCCAGTCGGAGGTGACAGTGCCATTACCAACCGTTTCGCCAATTGCGATTGTCTCCATTTCCTTGATGATTGTGGCCAATTCGCGAGACGCATTCGCCATTTCATTAGAAAGAACCGACAAATGCTCATCTAGCATCTTCTCGGTTGCTTCGACGGTATAGTCTGCATCCTGCATCACCTTCAGCCCATCCGGCAAAGCCTTCTGCTCCACATCGCCGCTTTCCGGATTATCGTATCCCGGGTCGCCCCACTGGACGACGTAATTGTCCTGCACCCGGTTGACGCTGATCCCGTCATACCACTTGGCGCGGGCGAGGGTGCGGATGTTCTCCACCCAACCTTGCGAAAACGGCGCGGGCATTAGTTGCAGAACCACCTCACGCGCATTGCCCTCGGCATCCGGCGCGAGCGTCATCACCAGCAGGTCTTCTGCGGCGATCTGAACCCACTCGGTCTCGGGCGCGGCGTCCACGATGGCATTGGGCGAGGGTGCAGGCGTTTCGGTCTGCGCTACCGCTTCGCTGTTTGAGCGCGTGGGCTCATCCTGCGCCAATGCGGCAAAGGGCAAGGTGAATGCGGCGGCGGCCAGACATGTTTTTCTCATTTGGACTTGGTGCCATCAAGCGGCTTGCGCTGCAATGGCAGGAAAGCTAGACGCGCGCTTCTTGTAAGTAGCACTGCCCATCAATGGGCATATGCAGAGCAAAACCAACGCGCTCAAATAGCGAAGCGGTAGCGCGACAAGAATGCGGAGACGTGGCCGAGTGGTCGAAGGCGCACGCCTGGAAAGTGTGTAAAGGGGCAACTCTTTCGTGGGTTCGAATCCCACCGTCTCCGCCATTTCCCGAACATCGACGAACCGTCACCAACTTGCTTGATGTGCCATACCACTGTTATTACGTGTGAAAAGTGCTAATTTGCGTTCGCAGTTGATCGCGTCAGTTCGTCTTGGTTCGGGTTCAGTATTATGACGAATATTATGACTTGATGCACTGATACTCGCTATTTAAAACGGCACCATGCGTACCAGGCACAAACTCAATATTCGTCATGTGACAGCCCTGACCAATCCGGGAATGCACTCGGACGGCGGAGGGCTGTACCTGCGCATAAGATCAACTGGGACTAGATCATGGGTTTTCGTCTCGAACGTAGGTGGAAAAAGGCGAGAATGGGGGCTCGGCTCGGCGTTAGACGTTTCGCTTGCGAAAGCACGCGAACGTGCGGATCAGTTCAGGCAGGCGATTGTCGACGGACAAACACCTGTAGGGCTTCGTCAGCAGAACAAACTATCACCCACAACTGTTCCGACTTTCGGAGTATTTGCAGACGAGTTTATCGAAGATATTGCAAAGGGCCTGAGCAACGCCAAGCACGCTAAGCAATGGCATAGTACGATAGAAACATATGGCGCGCCCATCCTTGATCTACCGATCAATGAGGTGGCTACAAAGCACATGGTTGATGTGCTGAAGCCCATTTGGAGTACGAAGACAGAGACAGCAAAGCGAGTACGGGGGCGGATCGAGCGCATCTTGGATGCAGCCCAGGTCAGTGGTTTTCCGACTGGTGAGAACCCTGCTCGTTTCAAGGGTCACTTGGAGTTGCTGCTACCTAGACATCCCAGAGGGGCAATCAAACATCATCCTGCGCTTCCTTACAGCAAGATTCCCAACTTTATCTCCAAACTTCGCTCAATGACGGGTGATGCGGCGATTGCACTAGAGTTGCTAATCATGACTTCGAGTCGAACGAGTGAAGTGATTGGCGCTCAATGGGACGAATTCTCCCCTAGGGCGGCGGTATGGACCATTCCAGCAAGTAGAATGAAGGCACGAGAAGAACACCAAGTCCCCTTGAGCGAGGCGGCGATGAAGTTACTCAAGAAGCATCGGAAGGCTGGGCCCAAGGAGGGGCATGTTTTTCGCGGTCGTGATGGCGGAAAGATGTCCAACATGGCGATGGCGCAGCTGTTAAAACGAATGCAGTACGACGAGATCACCGTGCATGGGTTTCGTTCGACATTCCGGGACTGGGCCGGCGAGAAAACCGACTTTGAGCGAGAAACAATTGAAATGGCACTCGCCCATTCAATTGGGTCAAAGGCTGAGCAGGCATATCGTCGTGCGCGCGCATTAGAAAAACGGCGTGAATTGATGGAGGTGTGGGCCGCTTTTTTATTGGCAAAAAGGGTTGGAAAGTGACGCAATGCTGTGTTGTAAGCTTTCCCAGTCGAGTTTGAGCATTCTAGTGTTCCTAGTGGTACGCCAGAGCACTTTATGCGCCACTTCCCAAAAGTTTAAATGGTCACTCCGGGACGGGTGTTTTGTATCCTTCCAAGCTCAATGAAAGGCCCATCCGCAGGCTAAAATCGTCGGGCCTCCATTGGTCTAACCAAACCAAGAATTGTGAATGAAATGGCTCGGGAATGGCCCGCCTTTGCCCTCGACAACGCTTTCCGTCGATCACAAACTCTTTCGCGAACCAGGCCGACTTTACCAAGTATGTCATCAACGATTCGACACGTGTTCTGTCTATCTGTTTAATCACGACAGGCTTGGATCGCTTCTAGCAGTTTACGAATGGGCTGTGGGATTATCTCGAAACTTTAGAGGTGCCATCATGACGAAGCTGTTTGCGATAGCAGTGGGTCTCTTTCTCACTGGTCACGCATCAGCGAACGAGCCAAACCGAATCGAGTTGGCCGCTCTTTATTCAGGGTCAACAACTCCTGAGGTTACGGTTACCCTTGATGGGAAGTGTGATGATCTGAGCGGGCGTTCGATAAAGCTGCCTTCCAGCTGGGCAGGCGATGCCAGATTGGCTGATAGCCTCATACCAATCCGATATCAGTCTTGTCTCGAAGGCGCTGAAACTCTCACTTACGCTGCACGCATCGGCTTTCAGGATTCGAAAGGTGGTACGCTCATTTCGCGCCCGATGGCAGGGGATGGTTGGTCGTTCCTTTTTGGAAATTCTATCTTACCGATTATCTCGAAGAAGGATGCGAGTTACCGACTTTCAGTGATCTCTGATGGATCGCAAATTGCGACAAACTTTGGAAGTTCGAACAATAGGCTAGGCCATGCGTTTTTCGATGGTAATGATTTAAAAGATACATTCTTTTTTTTTGGTCCGAAAGTACAAGTTGTCACTTACAACGTGCGCGGTGTCGATATTACTTTCAGTTATGTCCAAGGCGAAGCCAACGAAGCGTTTATTATTGATTTACGTGAGCGGTACGAATTCATTCTTGGAAAATTCGATGAACATCGACCCTCTCAACTATTCGTTGCGCTAGTCCCTACGAAAGAAGACGACTGGGGACCGTTTTTTCAGGGCACAGCGCTGCCAAATGGCGTTGCCTTTCACACGAGTGCTCTAGACCCTGAGCTCTGGAATCACGAAATCACACACGAAATAATCCACGAATGGTTACCACTCAGAATGGGGGGAGTTAAGCTTGGTTCTGATTATTCCGAAAGGTATGTGTTCACCGAAGGCTATACAGAATACCTTGCCCACAAATTTAACCTAGAAATGGGTAGGGAAACCCTTCCCGAATTTTTGGGGGCGATAAACGCGGCCTTTGTCGCTAAAGAGTTTAGCGATTCAAGGTTGCTTGATGATCCGTATGGCATGGGCCTACTCCATGCGTTCGTGACGGACTTGAATTTGAGGTTTCACGGCTCAGATAGTTTGTTCCGCACGCTGAAGAGCCTCGTCCATTTGCCATCAGGCTCCAGACATCAAGAGTTGGACGCTTTCGATCAGCTTCAAGATAAGCTGCGCATGGGAGGGATTTCGCCAATAACATTGGCAGAAATTGGCGATGTCCCGCTTTCTCTTAACTATTCCGATCTTTGCATTAAGCCGGCAGTGCTTCAGATGTACAGCTACGAGCTTGGTTTCGATTTCGATGTGCATCCAGACGGCACTTACCAAGTCAAAAATGTAAACGTGCTATCGCGCGCTTACAGAGCGGGTGTCCGCGACGGCATGACCATAATAGAGCGAATTGGTGGAGATGTTGACGACATGAATAGCTTGGCGACCTTTCGGGTCACAGTTTCAGGCGCAGAGAGTGCTCTGTCATTCTATCCGAAATCCTTATCGTCAAAACCGGTGATGCAATTTCTCTATGATAGCTCAGATGCAGCGATTGAAAGCTGCACGATTGGGTTTGCTTCCTTTCTCGCGGGCGACAATCATTGAGCCATGTGCAGAAGCAATCAAGTTCGCGTGACGATTTTGGAGACTGGTGAAGTGGAAAGGAGTTTATGTTCCGAACCGAGGCAATAGAACACTCGACAGGCAGTTTAGATGGCGATGTTTTCATGGCAGTGCCAATTTCATGGCAAGCCATTGGCTATCTCCTGCTGTCTAGTTTGGTGGCCGCAATGGCTTTTCTTTCCTTGGCCAGCTATTCTCGCGTTGAGACCGCCCTCGGCACAGTGGCGCCCGACAAGGGCATCTCCAGCATTCTCCCAACCCGCACAGGTACGGTAACCGAGCTCGCCGTAATGGAAGGACAGCGCGTCGAGGCGGGCGACCTTCTGGCGCAAATCCGCACCGAGGAAGACAGCGGCCAAGACCTTTCCTCGGCAGAGCAAATCGAACAGGCTATAGCCCGTCAGGATGCAAGCCTCGCCTCACAAATGGATGCGGCCAATGCAGCGGCTTTGGCACAGCAAAGCCAGCTCGCGGCACAGCAAGCAGGTTTGCGCTCGGAGATTGGTCAAATCCAGTCGCAAATCAGTATCCAGCAAAACCTCATCGAGACGGCACAAGCCGACCTCGATCGTGCGCTCGAAGTGGCCGAACGCGGCTTTATCAGTCAGCGTGATTTGCAGATACGCGAAGAAACCCTGCTCGCCCGTCAGCAAGGGCTTTCGCAGCTTAATCAGAGCCTATCAGCCAAACGCTCTGCTCTTGCAGAAACCGAACGCTCCTCGGTTGAGATAGCTGCACAAGCCCGCGCTACAGGCGCAAACCTTGCAGCTTCCCGTGCGCAGGTGGGGCAACAAGCCGCCAGCACAGCAGGCTCTCGCTCCTATGCTATCCGCGCACCTGTCGCAGGCACGGTAACAGCCCTCACCTCACGCGTAGGACAACCTGCCAATCCGCAATCTCCGCTAATGACTATTGTCCCCGCAGGGTCAGAACTTCAAGCCGAACTGGCCGTTCTCAGCTCTGCCGTCGGGTTCGTGGAAGCGGGGCAAGAAGTGAGTCTTGCGATTGATGCCTTTCCCTATCAGCGATTCGGAACAGTCAAAGGCGAGGTGCTGACCGTTGCCGAAAGCGCATTGAGCCAGCAAGATGCAAGCGGCACAGTTGTGGCGGTCTATCCTGTCCGCGTGTAGCTCGACGCGTCGGCTGTCACCGCATTCGGTCGCAGCGAACCTCTCATTTCAGGAATGACCCTCTCAGCGCGTATTGTGACCGAGAAGCAATCGCTGCTTCAATGGCTGTTCGAGCCTCTCTATGCCGTAAGACGGCGATAGGGAGATAACATGTTAGACTTAGGGTTTTTCACCCGCTCGCGGGTGCGATTGGTGCGCCAGACCGAGATTGCGGAATGCGGTCTCGCTTCTTTGGCAATGGTCGCGAACTACCACGGCCTCAATATTGACCTTGGAACACTGCGCCGCCGATTTGCTCCTTCGCTGCGCGGTGCGCCGCTGCGCTCGATTATTGGGCTGGCGGATAAAGGCCAGTTCATCGGCAAAGCGGCGGCGCTCATCGATAATGCCATTGCGTTCAAAATGCTTGGCCTGCACCTCGAGCGCCTGTCCGATATTGCAATGTCCGATGAGGATAGAAGCTTTGGCGAAAGCCTCGACTGCGAGACCGCGCTAAAAGGCCGTATCGAGCTGCGCGATGTCTTCTATCGCTATGCACCAAGCGACCCGCTTGTGCTCGAAGGGGTGAACCTGACTGTAGAGCAAGGCGAGTTCGTGGCTATCACAGGGCCATCTGGCGGCGGCAAGTCTACACTTGTCAAGCTGTTCCTTGGCCTCATTGAGCCTGAAAGCGGTGAGGTTTTGGTCGATGGCCTCTCTCTACACAGGTTCGGCTATAAGAGCTTCCACAGCCAGATTGCAGCCGTGCTGCAAGAGGATAGCCTGTTCGCAGGAACACTTGCCGATAACATCGCGTTGTTTGATGAAAGTGTGGATATGGAGCGGGTTGTCGGAGCGGCGACAGCGGCATCGATAGACAATGATATCGCGCAAATGCCGATGCAATACGAAACCCTTGTCGGTGACATGGGATCAACACTTTCGGGCGGACAAAAACAGCGCGTCCTGCTTGCTCGTGCGCTCTATCGGCAGCCCAAAATCCTCGTAATGGACGAAGGCACAGCGCATCTCGACACTGACCATGAGCGAGCGGTCAATGATGCCATATCGGCCATGGGCATTACCCGCATCATCATCGCACACCGCAAGGAAACTATTGAAGCGTCTGAGCGAATATTGATGATGAACGGAGGTATACTGCATAGCTCGTAAAAAGAGCTATAAAAATAGCGCTCGCATTAGAGCGCTTTCGAGCCGGGTGGAATCGCCCGGCGAGTCGGAAAACGTGGTAAATCAGTAACCTGGAGCGGGTGATCCGATGCAATCGGATCGGAAATCGCTCTAAGATCCAGCACGTACAATTGGTAAGGACCGCTCACACTTCCAAATTAAGACATGCCAGGCTTAAGCAAGTTGAGTTCACTTTCAGGAACGATGCGCCAAAGTCGGACGTCCGAAATTGGGCCGGCGGCAGACTGTCGGCTTCCAATTTGCCTATACGCATTTCCAGACAATCGGGATTCGACCTGAGGGGGTTAAACAGGGATTTGCATTTGATCTTGCAGCAACGAATCTAGCGGTTGAAAGACTAGTTTCAGTCAACTGAAGCCGTTTGCAGAAAGAATTGCTTGGACAACGGGACGGACGCGTTCGCCCATGTATGGGTTAGCGCGTTCAATTCCGGCGATAGTGACCTTGGGGAACACATTGCGAATGTGGTCAGCAATTTCGGCGGCCTCTTCCTTCTCTCCCGAAACGAAGATGGCGCAAAGAGCTGTTACCATGATCATCAGATCTTCATGCGGCACGCTCTGGGCCATTCGTCCCCAATGCGCTGCTGCTTGAATGTCTCCCAGGTTGAATTGAGCGATCGCTTGGGCTGCATAGGTGGAATAGCGCATCGGGTCGCGGGGACTGAGCGATAGCGCAGATGCACCGTGCTCCATCGCGTCCTCATATGGCCCTGCAAAAGCATGGAAGGCGGCCAATTGAGTATGCCCCATCGCATAGCTGGGCGACAATTCAATCGAACGTTCAAGCCATTCTGGTGATTGCTCACGTTGCGGACCAAGGGACAGCGCCTTTCCCATCGCCAGATTGGCTGCTGGGTCGTCTGGGTCAGCATCGATTGCGGCCTCGGCCGAGCGTCTCATCAGAAGTGGCGCGTCGCCGGGATCGTGCAACGTGCGTTGCAGCAACAACCACCAATAGGTGTGCGACAAGCCTGCGTGGGCACGTGCAAAATCTGGATCGATTGCCACAGCTCTCTGGAATAAGCCCTGTGCCCGCTCGATATTGGCTATCCCGCGGCGATAGAGCAACGAACTGCCAAGATGAAACGCCTGCCAGGCTGTCAAATCATGCGGTGCTGATAATCGCAGGCGTTCTGCTTCATTGCGCGGAACCTGACGCTCAATCTCATGCACGACGCGCCCTGTGATATGACTGCGAATTTCATGGACAGCATCAGGGGCGACCTCAAACCTCTCCGCCCAAACGATCCTGTCATTGTGGGCATCGGCGAGCTCGACGGACAGAATGAGATGTTCACCCGCAACATCAATCACACCGCTGAGAACGTAGTCGACCCCCAACAACTCACGCAGCGCTGATGGCGCAATTGAGCTTCCCCCGAATTGAAAGCTTGTCCCGCGAGCAATCACGCTGAGCAAATGCAACCGTGATAATGCAGTTATAATATCATCGGGTAGCGCCACGGCCATGCCCGAATACGGTGAGCGCGGCAGCAGTTGATGAGTGAATGGCAGAACTGCGATGCTTGGGCGCTCGCCGATCTTCTCCGGTCCGCCGGGCCGTTCGCTAGAGTCAGTCTGTTGTACAGGGGCAGCAGGTAGACGCATCGAACTGACAATTTCTGGCACAAGCCGCCATCCTTTGGCGTGCACGGTTTCAATCACCGTGCGCGGCCTTCCCGTATCGTCCAGCGCCCTGCGCAACGATTTGATCTGGCTCAGTAGCGCGGCGTTCGACAGACCGCGACCATCCCACAAGGTCTCGGCGATTCTTGTCTTGCTAAGCAAGCGCTCAGTGCCCGTCTCAAGGAACAGGTGGAGCAGCTCTTTTGTGCGTGGCTGAAGGTGTATGACCTCGCCCGCAGCATCGACCAGTTCGTACTTGTCGCTATCGAATGTAAAAGCGCCAAAACGGTAAATCACCTAAGCGCGACCTCCCCTTGTTGCGCATGTCAATTCGTTGCCCTCAAACTCATCGAAAATCAAACATCTCGTCGGCTTTTACGATACACAGACCTGCTTTTTTCGAACAAAACCTAAAAACGGGTTTTTTTGAGGGCAAGCTTGCGCCGCACCCTAACCACCTGTGAAACTCACTAGGGGAAAACCGAGTCAGGGGAATCGATTGTGGGCAAGCCAAAGTCCGAGAAGAGCTCCAACACCAATGCCGTCGGCACTGCATTCAACAGGCGTGTGCTTCTAGGGGGTGTTGCGCTGGGGGCCATGGTGACTGCGCAACCTGCCTTGGCGCAAGGCTGTAGCTTGCCAGCCATAACGGTGAACCCTGACACCAGCAACATCGTTATCAATTCACAAGGTGGCAATGGCGACGACGGCAAAGACCGGCCCACGACGCTCAACGGGGAATTCGGAAGCACCGCCGGGGGCGTCAATGCCAGCGGGACGCATTTCTACAACGGTGGTCCGACGCAACCCACGATTGTCCGTTCAATCGGTGGCAATGGCGGTGATGGGCAAGATATCGCGATTGCAGGAACGGCGGGTCGTGGCGGCAATGGTGGCAATGGCAATGTTATTGCCTACGAAGCGTGCGGTACAGACTTGTATACCCCCGGCAACATTCCAGCTCTGGTTGCCTCGCCGATCCCGCGCATTCTCAATCTTCCTAACCTTACCAGCCCATTGACGGGCATTTACGTGATTTCCCGCGGTGGAAACGGCGGTGATGGGGGTGATGGCATTCTGGGTGTGGCCAACATCAAGGGAGGAGCCGGTGGCAAAGGCGGGTTTGGCAATAATGTCTCCCTGAATATCTTTAGCGAAGTTCTGATTCGTCCAGCTGCATTTCCCGTGATTGCTCCAGGCGTATTGGTCCAATCGATCGGCGGAACTGGCGGCGACGGCGGAACTGCCTCTGGCATCATAGACGGTACAGGTGGCGCTGGAAGCCGTGGAGGCGATGGCAAAAACGTAACGGTTCGCCACTTTGGTTCGATCACAACTATTCCCAATTTCAGCAGCGGTCTGGTTGCGCAGAGCATCGGCGGGAGCAGCGGAGGAGGTTCCGGTGGCGCAGGCCTGTTTTACGGTCGCGGTGGTGCTGGCGATTCCGGAGGTACTTCTGGCAAAGTTACCGTTACGCTTGAGCCTGGAAGTTCAATCTTCACCAACGGCTATTTCTCGCAAGGTGTGGTTGCACAATCGATCGGCGGCGGCGGTGGCGCATCGGCAGGCGGTTGGGGCCTAGTTGGCGTTGGTGGCAATGCTGGCAAAGGCAACACGGGCGGTGAGATTGAAGTCAACGTAAATGGCGCTGTTGAAACACGGGGTGGGACCTCCGATGGCGTTATCGCGCAGTCAATTGGCGGCGGCGGCGGAGTAGGTGGTTCCAGCGCCGGCATCGTAGCCATCGGCGGCAGCGGCGGCACGGCAGGTGCCGCGCGCGCTGTGACTGTGACCGTTGGGCAAAGCGGTTCGATCATCACCCGTGGTAATGATAGTCGCGGCATACTGGCGCAATCAATCGGTGGCGGTGGTGGCGCCGCCGGTGTGACCGCTGGCGCCGTGGCGATTGGTGGCAACGGTGGTGCAGCGGGCAATGGCGGCACTGTGAATGTTGTTCACAATGGAACGGTCGACACAAGCGGTGACCGTTCAATCGGCATCCTAGCGCAATCCATCGGCGGCGGCGGCGGTGCGGGCGGTACCTCTGTCGGCAACATCGCGATTGGCGGGCGAGGCAGTTCGGGCGGCAGTTCTGCAAGAGCTGCAATTGGCGCGCTGGACGGGACTGCTGTCGTGAACACTCGCGGAAACTCCGCTGCAGGCGTCGTTGTGCAAAGCATCGGCGGCGGCGGCGGCAATGGCGGCGGCTCGATTAGCACAGGCGGGAGTCTTAACGTAAACATTGGCGGAGCCGGGGGAAATGGCGGCAATGCTGGTGAGGCATCTGCAGTCTACAACGGCCTCATCCAAACAACCGGCACGGCATCGGATGGTCTGGTGGTCCAGGCGGTTGGCGGCGGCGGTGGCAATGGCGGTTTAGCGGTCTCCACATCAGTCAGCGCACTTGCCGGGATATCTGTCGCTCTGGGTGGTTCTGGAGGAAATGGTGGTGCGGGCGGCGTTGTGACTGCCAATGGCAGCGGACTGACGATCCGGACAGAGGGTAATGATTCACGCGGGCTCGTTGCACAATCTGTTGGTGGCGGAGGCGGCAACGGCGGCGCTTCAGTTGCCATAGCAGCAGTTGCATCGGCAGCACCCGGCCCGGCGGTAGCAGTCGCAATTGGTGGCAGTGGAGGCAACGGCGGTGATGGCGGCGTCGTAAATTCGACACTTAGCGGCCTGATCCGTACACAGGGCGATCGTTCCAATGCTGTAACGGCGCAGTCTATCGGCGGCGGTGGCGGTAATGGCGGTATGAGCGTGACTGCAGCTCTCGCAGGCAGCACGCTTGCAGCCGGTTCAGTCAATGTCGGAATCGGCGGTTCAGGAGGCAGCGGCGGTGTCGGAAACGCTGTGACCGTCGATGCGCGCGGTGGGCTCGAACTCGTCACGTTCGGTGAGGATTCCGCAGCGCTCTTGGCGCAATCCATCGGCGGCGGCGGTGGCAATGGCGGTGTCTCACTTGGCTTGAACGCGTCGCTCGCGGGTGCTGGCGCCGTGTCCGCGAACGTAGCGATTGGCGGCGATGGCGCAGTTGGCGGCAACTCAGGAGCGGTTACCGTTCGCTATGCAGGTGATGCCGCAGCCCTGGGAAATCGATCAGCGGCCATCGCTGCGCAGTCAATTGGCGGTGGCGGCGGAAACGGCGGCTTTTCCGGCGGCCTTAGCCTGGCCCTTGCGGGTGGCGGAGCGGTTGCTGCGACGGTCAATATCGGAGGCAGCGGCGCCGGTGGAGGTGACGCAGGCAACGTCGCCGTTGAAAGCAATGTCGGTGGTAGTGGGCAGCTTTTTACGGCCGGCAATGACTCGGCAGCGCTGCTCGCGCAATCCATCGGTGGTGGCGGCGGTAATGGCGGTTCTACACTCACCCTGACCGGTAGCGCAGGCGCTGGAGGTAGTGCAGGCGTTGGCGTCGGCATTGGCGGCGATGCTGCCCAAGGCGGCAAAGGCGGCGCGGTCTTTGTAAACAGCAATTCAAGGCTCCAGACCGTCGGCGACCGCTCAGGCGCGATCGTAGCGCAGTCGATAGGCGGAGGCGGCGGCAATGGTGGCTCCTCCACATCGGTGACTGCGACATTGTCTGGCGGCGCATCTGTGTCTGCTGGGGTGAACCTTGGCGGCACAGGCGGAGCAGGTGGACGCGGCGGCAACGTAACCACGATTCAAACCGGCGACATTCGCACTGCTGGCCACGACAGCAGCGGTATAGCGGCGCAATCTATCGCCGGCGGCGGGGGGATCGGCGGAACAGCCGTCTCTATCGGAGCAGCAGGATCTGCCGGAGCAGGCGTGAGCGTCAATGTGGCGCTTGGCGGTATCGGCGGCAGCGGGGGCACTGGTGGCCGGGTACTGGTCGATCACGAAGGTTTCATCTCGACGAGCGGTGACCGCAGCAAAGGTATCCTTGCGCAATCCATCGGCGGCAGCGGCGGTGCAGGCGGCTCTAGTGTGGCGGTTGGCGTCGGTGTCGGCCTTCAAGGAGCAGGCGTTGCTGCCACAGTCGCACTTGGCGGAGCAGGCGCAGATGGTGGCACAGCCCAGAGCGCCAGAGTCGAATCCGACGGCGAAATTCTTACCGGCGGCGATGACGCGGCAGGCATTCTTGCCCAATCGATTGGCGGTGCGGGCGGCGCAGGCGGCTTCTCTTTCGCCGGGTCTCTGGCTGGCGGGTCTGGTGCAGGAATCGCTCCGGCTGTGGCCATTGGTGCAGATGGTGGGGCTGGCGCGGTTTCGGGCAATGCCGAAATCATCCACACAGGCCTCGTGACAACAGTAGGTGATCGTTCGTCTGGCGTGCTTGCGCAATCGATTGGCGGCAGCGGTGGGGCTGGTGGCTTCTCCGGCTCGCTATCGATTGGTGCCGGGGCCGCCGGTGTCGGGTTGGGCGTTACGCTAGGCGGTGCGGGCGGCTCAGGCGGAGATTCTGCCATTGCCGTAGCTCAGCAGATTGGCGCGGTGAGCACGCTGGGCGCGGACGCTATCGGCATTGGTGCGCAATCGATCGGTGGCAGCGGCGGTGCAGGCGGCAATTCTATCTCGCTTGGAGCAGCGGTGGGCGTTGGCGCGGCAGCGGTGAACGTATCGCTCGGCGGTAATGGCGGCGCGGGCGGCACTTCTGGTGCGGCCTCTGTCTTTGCGCGCGACGGCGTTCAGACTGCAGGCGCGCGCAGTCATGCAATCCTGGCGCAATCCATCGGTGGAAGCGGCGGTGCGGGCGGTTTTAGCGTTGCTATGTCCTTGGCTGGCGGCAAAGCGGCTGGCGGCGTTTCAGTCGGCATTGGCGGTTCTGGCGGCGATGGAGGCACATCCGCTGCCGTCAACGTCGACAACATCGGAAGCTTGCTGACCACCGGCACCGACTCCAACGGCATCCTCGCGCAATCGATCGGCGGCAGCGGAGGAGCTGGTGGCTTTGCCCTCACGGGTGCAGGAGGCATTGGCGCAACCGGCGGCATCGCAGCATCGGTTTCGGTGGCTGGCACCGGGGGTTTGGGCGGCGAAGCGGACACTGTCACAATAACCAGCGAAGGTGACATCCAGACCGGCGGTGACCGTGCGCGCGGCGTGGCTGCGCAATCGATTGGCGGCGATGGCGGCGTCGGCGGGTGGTCTGGAGCTTTTGCGATCGCGGGCGGCGGCGTGGCTGGCGTGGGCGTCAGCGTAGGAATTGGCGGCATCGGCGGGGATGGAGGCATCTCCAAAGATGTCACGATTGCAAGCACCGGCAATGTCATGACGTTGGGTGCCTATGCCCAAGGTCTCTTGGCTCAGTCCATCGGCGGAGGCGGCGGCGCGGGCGGCTTCGCGCTTGGTGCAAGCGTTGGCATTGGCGGCAAGGCAGGCGTTGGTGCAGCGGTTACTCTTGGCGGTGCAGGCGGCAATGGTGCGGATAGCGGCATTGCGCGGATCAGCGCTATTGGAGACATCGCTACTGAAGGCGCGGGATCAACCGGCATCCTGGCGCAGTCGATTGGCGGAAATGGCGGCGCTGGCGGTTTCTCTTTCGCTGCGGGTGCTGGCGCTGGCGGTACCGTTGGAGCGGGCGCCGCGGTTAGTATCGGTGGATCTGGCGGTGCTGGCGGCACTGCAACTTTGGTTGATATTGATCACGTCGGCGACATCCTGACGATTGGGGCCGATGCAGGTGGCATTGTTGGCCAATCCATTGGCGGCAACGGCGGCGCAGGTGGCTTCTCAGTCGCCGGAGCGTTGACCGCTGGCCAGAATGCCGCAGCAGCGAGCGTAACCATCGGCGGCGCCGGCGGCTTGGGCGGGACATCTGCGGTGTTCGACTTCCGTGATGTCAGCGATCCCCGTGGAAACATCGTCAATCCCAATGTTGCTGTGGTGGATATCGCAAACCTCGGCGGGATCATCACCACAGGCGACCGTTCCAGCGGCATCGTCGCCCAGTCCATTGGCGGTAGCGGTGGCTCTGGAGGCACCAGCGTGGGGGTTGCGGTTAATACTGCGACTTCAAATGCAGCCAGCATTGCTGTGTCAATTGGTGGAGCAGGCGGTGATGGCGGTCGCTCGAGCGGCGTCGCGGTCACGCAGACTGGCGATATCGCAACCTTAGGACACGATTCTTACGGTATCGTTGCCCAATCGGTCGGCGGTGACGGCGGAACCGGCGGTGGTAGTGTTGGCGTTGCCATCGGCGCGGCCGGGCAAACACAGGTTTCTGGCGCAATTACGGTCGGCGGAATAGGCGGTGCTGGGGCAAGAGCTGGCGATGTCTCCGTCGCGAGCATCGGTCAGACAATCACGCAAGGCCAACGCAGCCATGGTGTGATTGCTCAATCCATCGGTGGCAGCGGCGGCACAGGCGGCTTTGCTGTTTCGGGCGCGCTTTCAATCGGAGGCCAGAACAGCGCAGCCATCGGTGTTGCGATTGGCAATAGCGGCGGCGGCGGCGGTCTGGCTGGCGATGTCTCCGTGCGCCGCGAGGGCTTCACACAACTCGCCGGAGACGACAGCAGCGGCGTTCACGCGCAATCCATCGGGGGCAGCGGCGGCGCCGGCGGGTTTAGCCTTGCAGGCTCGATCAGTTTCTCAGGACAAAATGCAGCGTCCGTAGGCGTTGCGATTGGCGGTTCCGGCGGCACAGCAGCCAGCGCGCGCAATGTGACGGTCAGCAACGTCGGTGACATGATTATCGCAGGCAATCGCTCACACGCGGTGCTCGCTCAATCGCTCGGCGGAGGCGGGGGCAACGGAGGCTTCTCTGGCACGCTTGCAGCAGCCGCAGCGACCGGCAAAGTATTGAGCGTTGGGGTCGGCATTGGCGGTTCGGGAGCCGGTGGCGGTTCGAGCCGAAATGTCGCGATTAATAGCAGCGGCAATTTGACCACGCTTGGAGTGGATTCCGATGTCCTTCTGGCTCAGTCGATTGGCGGTGGCGGCGGTTCGGGCGGCTCTGTCTTCTCTATGGGTTTGGGCATTGGCATGTCATCGCTGGCTGCGTCTGTTGGCATCGGCGGCTCTGGAGACTTCGGCGGTTCGGCTGGCGAGGTTTCGGTTATCCATTCCGGTAACATTGTCTCAGTCAAGGAACGCAGCCGCGGTATCGTCGCGCAGTCCATTGGCGGCGGCGGCGGCAATGGTGGGTTTAGCGCGGCGCTCGCGGGCGGATTGGCGCAAGACACCGCGATGCTCGCCTCGGTCGGGATCGGCGGGACAGGCGCAGGCGGCGGAGAAGGCAATATCGTCACCGTTTCGGCGGACGGTTCGGTCACCACACAAGGTGACGACTCCGATGGAATATTGGCACAGTCGATCGGCGGCGGCGGCGGCAATGGCGGCTTTGCGCTCACGGGCGCGGCTGCCTTCACGACCGGTGGCGCTGGCCGTGCGGCAGGCGTGGCTATTGGCGGAGGCGGCGGAACAGCCTCCAATGGACGCGAAGTCACGATTATCGGGAATGCGAACATTTCGACCTTGGGAGATCGCGCCCGGGGCATTGTTGCGCAATCCATCGGTGGCGGTGGCGGCAACGGCGGTTGGTCATCGGCCATAGCGGCGGCAGCCTCGAGTAGTTCAGAAGCAACCGGCGCTGCGGTATCAGTCGGTGGGTTTGCCGGGGCAGGCGGCAATGCAAGCGCCGTGACAATCGATGTGACCGGCGACGTTACGACAGAGGGCTTGGATGCGACAGGCATCCTCGCTCAATCCATCGGCGGCGGCGGCGGCAATGGCGGGTTCTCGCTCGCGGGAACCGTCAACGCAGGGCAAAACCTCAAGAGCGCCAACGTCTCAATCGGTGGCGGTGGCGGCGCTGGCGGTGATGCAAGCGCAGTGTCGCTCACCAGTGGCGGGCAAGTCTGGACGCAGGGAGACCGCGCCGCTGCGCTTGTCGCGCAATCAATCGGCGGCGGTGGCGGCAACGGTGGTGGCTCAGTCGCGGCGGGCCTCGATATTGGACTCGGCGGTAGTGGCAAGGGATACGCAGCTTCGGTCGCGATTGGCGGCACCGGCGGCGTCGCAGGCAACGCGGCACGCGTTGATCTAACCAGCCTCAATACAGTTCTGACCAATGGCGAAGACAGCTATGCCATCGTCGCGCAGTCCATCGGCGGCGGCGGCGGTAATGGTGGCTTCGCAATCGCTGGGCAAGCGGCTGTTAACGCGCCGCTCACCGGTGCAGCCCTTGGCCTAGGCGGTGCAGGAGGCGGCGGCGGTGATGCTGGCTCTGTCACCGTCAGGGTTGAGGAAGGGGTTGCGTCGACCGGAGCGCGCTCTGGCGCAATTCTGGCACAATCCATCGGTGGCGGCGGCGGTAGTGGCGGCTTCTCCGCTTCTATCGTTGGCGGATTGGAGCTGGGTGCGGGTACGTCAGGAGCAAGCAAGACGGCGTCACTTTCAATCGGCGGCAGCGGCGGCGTTGGCGGCGATGCCAGCAGCGTGAGCGTGACCAGTCTGGTTGCTGCTCAAACCCAAGGCGAGTTTGCCCACGCTATCACAGCGCAATCGATTGGCGGCGGCGGTGGGTCGGGCGGAGCGTCTATCTCTGCCGATCTTTCTCGCTCAACCGGTGCGACCTCGATTGCCTTTGCGCTAGGTGGTCAAGGCGGAGCGGCTGGCGATGCCGATAACGTGACCGTCAATGTCAGCGGCCTGATCAGCACTGAAGGCGAGAACTCTTACGGCATCCTTGCTCAGTCGATTGGCGGCGGTGGCGGCGACGGGGGCATGGCTGGCGCACTCGCATTCAACAGCGCCGCAACGCCTGGCTCCAACAAGAAACCGATCAACATCTCGATGGCCTTGGGCGGAGGTGCTGGCATCGGTGGAATTGGCGCTGATGTCTCTATTGATAGCCTCGCGCAAATTTTCACCATGGGCGAAGGTTCGAATGGCATGTTGGTGCAATCTATCGGTGGCAGCGGCGGCGCAGGTGGAATGGCCTTCGCCGGATCAATCTCCGATAGCACTGCGACCAACCTCGCACTGAGTTTTGGCGGCGTAGGCGGTATGGGTAATGTTGGTGGCGCAATCGACATTGCTTCGCGGGGCAGCATCGTCACTCAAGGCAACAATGCGGTTGGTATTTTGGCCCAGTCGATTGGCGGCGGCGGCGGAGCCGGTGGCTCGGTCGGCGCGCTGGCCATGTCCGTCACCAAACCGAACGCAACCGGTACGACCACCAATCTGACCATGGAGCTTGGCGGAGCTGGAGGCGACGGCAACATTGGCGGCACAGTCACCGTTTTGAACGAAGGTACCATCGATACTCTCGGCGAATTGAGCCATGGCATCTTTGCCGAAAGCATTGGCGGCGGCGGCGGTTCAGGCGGAGCAACCGGTGTCGATTTTGAGCTGTTCAACGGTTATGTCGAAGGCGGCATTCCCAATGGCTCACTGTCGACCGGCAACAATGCGACCAATATCTCTGTCGCGCTTGGCGCAGACGGGGGAATTGGGCTTGATGGCGGCGCTGTCACAGTCACCAACCGGGGCGATATCGTCACCCGCGGCCTGCAAGCGAATGCCATTTTCGCGCAGTCCATTGGCGGCGGCGGCGGGCAGGCTGGTCTCGCTCAATCCGTTGCGGCTTCCCTTGCTATCACCGGCGGCGCTGGCGGAGCGAACAACAAGACAAAGCAAATGGCTGTCGCGATAGGTGGCAAGGGTGGAACAGCTGGCGATGCAGGTGCTGTCACTGTCTCAAACAGCGCGATATTGCTCACATTGGCTGATAGCTCCTTCGGCATTCTTGCACAGTCGATCGGCGGCGGCGGCGGCAATGGCGGCGACGCCAGCGGTCTTGCGACGGTCTACAATCGCAAGGTCACCAAGAAGCAAGAAAAGCGTCTCGAGAAGAAGAACACGGCCATCTCGGTTGCTATCGGCGGAGAAGGCGGCGCAGCGGGCGATGGCAACACGGTTACGGTCACCAACTCCGGCACCATCGAAACACTCGGTAGCGGCAGCCATGCCGTTTTTGCCCAGTCCATCGGCGGCGGTGGCGGCAATGGCGGCGCCGTGTCTGGCCCGGTTGATGATACGCTCGACCTGCTCGATGCCAGCAACAAAGGCGCGGCGCGTGAGTTCTCTGTTGGCGTCGGTGGCGGCGGCGCAGCCAGCGGATCAGGTGGTGATCTGCTGGTGTCCAACACTGGTCTGCTCGTCGCTCGCGGCGATCTCTCGTACGGCGTGTTCGCGCAAAGCGTTGGCGGCGGCGGGGGCACTGGCGGCGAAGGCGGTGATGCCGATGTATCTATCGGCGGCGGCTGGGCTGGCACAGGCGGCTCATCCGGCGATGGCGGCGCGATCACTTTCAACAACGCTGGCACAATCGTGACGGAAGGCTTCGTCAGTCACGGCGTATTCCTGCAATCGATCGGCGGCGGTGGTGGCACCGGCGGCGCGACCGGCGGGCCGGAAGAAACCGATCCCGATGATGAGGAAATCATTGAATCTGCGGGTGGCCTGGTCACTTTGCCTGGAGATTTCGCCCAGGCAGCGCAAGAGCCACCGGCTGGGCCAAATATGTCGGTGGGCATTGGAGGCCAAGGCGGTTCCTCTGGCAATGGCGGCGCGATCAGCGCTGTAAACGATGGCAATATCTGGACGACCGGTGACGGCTCGATGGGCATGCTTGTCCAGTCGGTGGGCGGCGGCGGCGGCGTCGGCGGTAATGCAGGCGGCGGGGCCCTGAATGTCGGCGGCCAAGGCGGCGCTGCGGGTGACGGTGGTGACATCGACATTGTCAACAATGGCCAGATCGCCACCGAAGGCAAATTGGCAACAGGCATCTACGCGCAGTCTGTTGGCGGCGGTGGCGGTATTGGCGGTTCGGTAGGGATCGAGTCTTCGCAGCTGCCAGCGCTTGGCAGTGGTGGGACGCGAGAACAGATCGCGGCCGGGCTTGCAGCTGGCAATTCCCTACCATCGGTAGCAGGCCAGTTGGCGACGGTTGGAGCGCCCTATCAGATCCAGTCTGTGTCCCTCGCCGGTGAAGGCGGTGCAGCTGGCGACGGCGGCAATGTCACTATCACCAACAATGGCTCGATCTTCACCAAAGGCACGCTGGCCTTCGGCATCTTTGCCCAGTCGGTGGGCGGCGGCGGCGGCATGGGCGGCGCCGGTTCGCTCACACCGTCAGAGATCGCCATTCCGATGTCGGGCGGTCGCGGTGGACACGGCGGCGATGTTACCGTGATCCACACCGGTGACATTGTCACAGAGGGCTTCGGAGCGATTGGCATTTTTGCGCAATCGGTCGGCGGCGGTGGCGGCTATGCTGGCGATCTGTCCTTCGGCGTAGGCGACTTTTCCACCCCAGCCATTCCTCTGCCAATTGGCGCCCAGGGCGGCGATGGCGGCGATGTCACCGTTACATCGACAGGCAACATCCATGTGTCCGGTGTCGGTGCCGTTGCAATCTTTGCGCAATCTGTCGGCGGCGGCGGGGGCCTCTGGAATGGTCAGGGCATTCTTGGCACCGCTGGTTCGCTCGGTCTCAAAGGCGAAGCTGGTAAGGTCAGCTGGTTACACACTGGTGACCTTGTCGCGACCGATATCAACGGCATCGCGGCTCTGTTCCAGAGCCAGGGCACCGACGGGCAAGACGATATTATCGCGACGCTTGATGGAGATATCCGCGGCGGTTCGGTGTTCGGTAAAGGCATCATGGTCGAAGGTGGCGAGAACAACCTCCTGACGCTGTTCGGAAGCGTTGCATCTGAAAGCGGCCTCGCGATCGAAGCAACTGCTGGCAATGACACGATCAACAGCCAGTCGATGGTGTTCGGCAATATTGATCTCTTTGGGGGTGATACGGCCCAAACATCATCACTTCGCAGGGCTGCTGAATTGCGTACGGGCGCCTCGTCACACAGCACCGAAGTCAACATTTACAATAACTTGTCAGATGGCATGCTGGTAGCATACGACTTCATTGATCTGGGCGAAGCCGGTATCCTGAACAATCTTGGAATGCTCGCATTCGGCGAGGCCAACGATAGGCGCGATGTCACGCTCACAGGTTCGTTGGTGCAAGGCGGCGCGGGCATTTTTCTTAGTGACTTGGACTTCTCTCAGTCCGGACAGCAGACCGATAGCCTGATGATCAGCGGAAACGCGGATTTGTCAGGTGAGGTGATTCTTCAGCTAAACAACGTTAGTGAGCTGAGGACCGGCTCATTCTCGTCCGTATTGATCGACGCGGCAGGAGGCTTGAGTGACAATGGGGTGACACTGCGTGGTTTCGAGCCGAGTGCCGTTGCGCGGTTTGGATTGAACTTCACGCCAACGCAGATGACGCTGGATCATACAATTGACTTTACCGGGCTGAATGGAGGCCTCAACATCAATCAGACCAGCTTCGGCGAATATCTCAACCGTGCTGTGAACGCCGGCAGCAACAATTCGGTGCAAGACTTGGCCGTGGCTCTGCTGTTTGTTCCTGAAATCGCTCAGATTGCCGCGACCTACGACACCATCAGCGGAACCGTCTACGCTGACAATGTCGCGGATATGACCTCGGCCGGTGAGCAGTTCTCACGTTCGATGTTTGATTGCGTCCAAGTTTCCAACATTGCATCCAGCAACGGATGCGCTTGGGGCGTCTATAGCGATCGCGACACTAAACTTGCTGCGACGACGCAAAACCTGCGCGCTGACGCTCGCAGCGAGCGCATTGCCGGCGGGTTCGAGCTTGGCATCGGTGGTGGTTGGACGTTTGGCTTCTCCGCTGCACGCGATTGGACCGACTTGGCTGCGCAATCCGCGGCTAGCAGCGGCGAACGCACGTTCGTCGGTGGGCATATCGGAGCGCGAATTGGAGAGTTGGAAACGCAAATTTTTGCGATATACGGTGAAGCGAGCAATGATCTCTCGCGGATCATTGCCTATCCTGGTTCAATTAGCTCGGCGACGGGGAATCAGGACCTCAGCTTGATCGAGTTCGGCGGTCGCGTCAGCACTCTGATCGAGGATGGCGAGGTTTTCCTTCGGCCATCATTTCAGCTCTCATACGTCTCGATCAATGGCAGTTACAGCGCTGAAAACGGTGATAGCGGCTTGCGATTGGCGCAGACTGACGCGGGCTCTTCATTCTTGCGTGCAGCAGCGGGGGCCAAAGTTGGCTCCTCGATCTCGCTCGGCGGAAAGGCGACACTCCGTTCGCACTTGTTCACACGGATGACATTCGACAGCACCGACAATCAATCAGCCTTGCTTCGCTTTACCGATGTGCCTGACATTGTGGACTTTACGCAGCTACGATTCACCGACCAGCTGCGCGCGGAAGTGGGCGCAGGTCTCTCGCTGGAATTCAACAACATCGCGCTCCAAGCGGGATGGGACAGCAGCATTGGCGGTCATGCGCAATTCGACGAGATCCGCATCGGCGCTTCGTTCCGGTTCTAGGAGGATAGCGTCAATGCGAGCTAGGGGTTGGCCCACACATCCTCAAGCGCGGATTCTATTGTTTGCAATTGCGCAACCGGAATGGCCAAGGAGAATGTCTGCTATTGGGCACTAAGAAGTTGGATGGCTAT
Organism: Erythrobacter sp. MTPC3; assembly: GCF_042854385.1. Classification (NCBI taxonomy): domain Bacteria; kingdom Pseudomonadati; phylum Pseudomonadota; class Alphaproteobacteria; order Sphingomonadales; family Erythrobacteraceae; genus Erythrobacter; species Erythrobacter sp. MTPC3. The sequence goes on along the minus strand of NZ_BTGP01000005.1, from coordinate 197,673 downwards.
GTCTTGGATGGAGCGCAAAGCGGACGCTGGCCTTTATGTCTGGAATTGGGTCGTAAGCGGTTAGTCGGCTTTTAGCGTAGATCGTCAAGCAGCTGCCCTTGGTTAGGTTTGAGCGCTCACCAAGGGCAGCTACCGTCTTACAACGGCACGCAATCTTCGAGCTGCGGCGCACCAAGTATCTCGGTCAGTGTTTCACAGCGGGCTAGGAAGGGTTCCCCGCGTACAAGCTGAGCAGTCACACTGGCATGTTCACTGGTGAAGTGGAGGCTGAGCGCAATGTTACGCTGCTTAATCTTCACAGAGTTGCCAAAGCACTCAAAATCGATCCTTCAGCGCTTTTGAGCTTGGCCGACTTCTAATACTCACCGGCCAGCATCACGGTCAGAACGCGCTGCGTCTTGGCGGGGTCGGCGGGATCATCTGAGCCGTAAGTGAGCGTTTTGTCGTAATAATCGATCTTCCAAAGCAGATCTTCGTCAAACAGGTTCAGATCGCCAAAATCGCGCTCTCCATGCGGGTCATTGTGCTCATCGAAGTCGTTATATGCGCCAAGCGCTCGCATTAACGCCATTGGGCAGAAGCTTGGTAGCAGTCTGACGCCTCTGGTGACGGTTATAGCCCCTCCAGAGCCGGTTTTGCGTAGATTGTCGTTAAGCTGCGCAATGGCTTCTGCACGCGGGGTGTGGACGCACGTCTTCATTGGTTCTGACGCCATGGTCAAATTCCTTTCTCTTTGTTTGGTGATTTTACGGAAGATGCAGGGTTTGATGTCTGCAATTGTCAGGCACCTAAGTGGTGCTGAACCAGGGTTCAGGTGAGTTTTGCGGTCATTTTCCCGCAGATACACCTGAAAATCAGTTATTTTCTCAAGCGGAAAGCCGCTACCCACCCATGCCGTTCATAGGTTGGGGAATGCAGGAAACCGTTCGCACATGCGCGCCAAAGCACTGTATCGATTGTAGCGACGCGGTAGCCAGTCCAACGTGAAAGCCTGCGACAAAGGGTCTGTGAGGTGGTTTTATCGCCTCTAGCCAGCCTTTCGAGGTGCACATCAGGCTTGGCCACGTCAGCGCCCAAATTTTTAGCTAGGTGATAAACCGTGATTGGGCCGATCCATGGCATCGTGCTGGTTCCGATGCAGATTGAGTGCGTGCTTCGAAGGCTCGGCATGGCCATCAAGAAATACCCGATGGATGAACAGAGGGTTCGATGGGAAATCAATCCATGGGTAGTTCAAGCTGCGCTCGCGAGGCTAGGAAATCGCCAGCTCACCGAGGATGAGCAACGTGAGGTTCGGAACTGCACCCGCACGCCTCAAAAAGTGGATTGGCCCAACTGCTGGACAGTAAGAGGGTGAATATCTGAAAAGCGCCCCAATCCCAGCGATAGCGATCCGATTTTTAGGTCTCAAGAGCGGCCCTTTCCCGAGGCCATTCCGGCTGAGGAAAATGACAATGATTTATTCACAATTCGACCCCCCACCTCAGAACCGATTGCCCTGGAACTTTGCCGCTAAAATCGGACCCAAGCGGCCATTCAATCAGAAGCAGACTTGGGCGATCCGTTCCCTGCTGGATCGCGAGAAACGCTCACAAAGACTCTCTGGCAATGCCCCAGAGCAAATGCAAATTTCGCTTGGTCAATTGTAAATTTCTGTCTGGGTTCGGCCTTTGACCTGTGCCAGTAATAAGAAGAGGGGGAATTTATGGCATTCAAGGCTCCGAAATTTGCTTCAACTTTTGTAGTCAGCCTCGCGTTATGTCTTTCGGCAATCGCTTCCAAAGAGTTAGCCGCCAGAGAACAAGAGCCCGAACTCTCTATTGTTGCCATCGAAAGTCAGGCGGATGCGCGATACAAATCGGGGGCATATGCTGAGGCCGGGGCCCTGTACGAGGAAATGGCGAACCGGGAAGATGCCCCGAAATGGACGCGCCGCTCAGCCGCCTATAACGCCGCTTGCGCTTATGCGCTTGCAGGAGGGCAGAGCGATAAAGCCCTGGACTTGTTAGAACTGGCGGTCGCGCTTGGCTTCATCGATACCTATTCGCTGAAACAGGATACGGACCTTGATAGTCTGAGGAATACGTCTCGCTGGGTTGCTATCGAAGAGACCGTTGCAGAGGCGAGCGCGAGCGAAGACAGACGTTGGGGCACGGTTTCTGTTCGGCCTGCGTATGAAGAGAACTTGCCCGTTGAGGATAAGCTGGCGGGCCTGTCTCTTCTCTGGTCGGAGGCCAAATACAATTTCGCGAACTTTGATCTCGTTCCCGAGCTTGATTGGGACGCCGAATATCGCGCCATGATCCCGCGCGTCATGGCCAGCGAAAACACTTATGAGTATTATCGGTTACTCCAAGCGTTCGTCGCGAAGCTCGAAGATGGTCATGCGAATGTCTATTTCCCGAATGTCTCAGAGTTCAACGACGGACGTTCCAATGTCCCAGCCTTCAACTACCAATGGATCGAAGAGCGACTTATCCTGGACTACGTCGCAGGCGAGGAACTCGAAGCCGCAGGCGTCATTCGCGGCGATGAAATCATAGCTGTAGACGGACAGCCCATCCAAGAGTTTGCCGATACGCAGCACCGCCCTTACGTCAGCGGTTCGAATAAAGCCTACATTGATAGCGTGGTCTATTCATGGCGCTTATTAAAGGGGCCAGAAGGTCCACTCGAACTCACCATCAAGAAGCAGTCAGACGATATCGTCATCGTTCAATCCCGTCGACCTGACTGGGATACATGGACGGCATTGACCAAAGGCAGAGAAGAACAGCCGCCGAATTTTCGATGGAAAATGCTGCCGGGGAATATTGCCTATGTGGAACTCAACTCTTTCGGTAGTTCAGAAGCCTCGCAAGGCTTTGCCAATAATTTTGAAGAGATTTCTAAGGCCGATGGCATTATTTTCGACGTGCGCAAGAATGGCGGCGGCAGCAGCAATTATGGCTATGATGTCCTTTCCAGACTTACCCAAGAGGCCTTTGCGGTCAGCTCATGGAGAACGATGAACTATCGCCCCGCCTTTCGTGCATGGGGCTATCAAACTGACAGCTTCGAATCCACGGGGAATACGAGGGCTCCTGATCCCGATCAGTATTACGCCGGACCTGTTGCGGTCCTATCCGGGACGAGTACTTTCTCGGCCGCGGAGGATTTCCTGGTGGCCTTTGATGTCATGGATCGCGGACCCATTATCGGACAGGCCAGCGGCGGCAGCACAGGGCAACCCCTAGGATTCTATTTACCCGGGGGCGGCACAGCCCGCATCACGACAAAACGCGATACCTATCCAGATGGATCAGACTTTGTGGGTGATGGGGTGCAGCCTGATACTTTAGCGCCGCTGACTGTGAAGGCCTTCATTGAGCGACGCGATCCGGCCCTCGAAGCCGCTATCCGATATTTTTCAGAATTGAACTGACTTTGACTGGCCGCTCTTTACAAGTGGCCTCAAAGTGAAGTTCTCGGCCCATCTCTACTGAAGAAAACAACAAAGGCGCGTAGCATGAAATGCAAAGGCTTTAAGAAGAACCAAGCGAAGCGTGCTCGTTCGCTGGTAATGGGCCTCGGTCTCGCGACATCCCTTGCCAGTCTAACGCTGGCGGCCCCTCTATACGCCCAATCGGCGCTGGCTGTTGGCGCACCGATAGAGGGCAATCTCGAAAAAGGTGCAGCTGACACCTATACGCTCGATCTGGACCCAGGCGACTTCGTCCTCGGTGCTGCGGATCAGATCACGGTTGATGTCAGCATCACGCTCACAGGGCCCGATGGGGAGAAGATTCAGACTTTTGACCGTCCTGCTCGCGGACCGGAGACGTATCGGTTCACAGCGACGTCTGCCGGCGAGCACACGCTAACGGTTCGCCCTTACGGCAATGAGACGGGCGACTACGTCATGCGGCTTGTGCGTTCCGAGCCTACAGCGGCGACACCTGCAGGTCAGCTCGATCAGGCACTTGCAGACTATGGCACAGGCTCCCCGGGCCTCGCCGTGGCTGTCGTCCGCGATGGTCAGGTTGTTCACGCCAAAGGCTACGGCACAGCGAACCTCGAACACGGTATACCGATTTCGACCGATACGCGCTTCAACATGGCATCTGTCGGCAAGCAGTTCACCGCGATGGCGGTCGTCATGCTGGCCGATCAGGGAAAACTATCCCTAGATGACGACGTGAGGCTTTACCTGCCGGAGCTCGACGTCGGGCAAGCGGTGACACTGCGTCAAATGCTATCGCACACAAGCGGTATCCGAGATACGTTTGGACTGGCAGGTCTGGCCGGACGCCAGCGCGGGGATCCGATGCGGTTCAAAACCGTGCGCGACCTCCTCTTGAGGCAGAAAGCTCTGAGTTTCGAGCCCGGCTCGAAATTCGAATACAGCAACGGAAACTACGATTTGGCCGCCGAAGTCGTTTCCCGCGTAACCGATCAATCTTTCCGGCAATGGGTGGAGGAGAACATTCTCCTGCCCTTGGGCATGACAAACACTGTGGTCATCGACAACTTTCGGGAGGTTATCCCAAATCGCGCGAGTTCCTATGAGTCGGAAAACGGCGTGTGGCAGGAAGAGGTTCTGGCCGATACGCTCTACGGTTCGGGGTTGGGATACACGACTGTCGGTGATCTTGCGCTCTGGCTGGACAACTATCGCACTGCGAAAGTGGGTGGCCGAAACGTCATCGACCAGATGACAAAAGTCGCCCGTCTGAATGATGGAGAGACCACCGATTACGGGCTCGGTTTGTATGTCGAGACATTTAAAGGTCTGGACCGGTTCGAACATAGCGGTTCGGTTGCTGGCTATCGGTCGGACGTTGTGTTCTATCCGACCTTAGGAGCAGGGGTGGTGGTGCTGGCCAATGCGGGCACTATCGATCCGATCAATATCACCGACACGACGACGGAAATGTTCTTCGGAGATCAGTTGAAACCTGAAACGCTCAGCGACAGCGTAGAGGAGAAGACCGAGGAGACCGAGGAGACGCCGTACAACCCTGATACCTTCGACGCGGCGCGTTTCGACATGTTTGAGGGGCGTTACGAGCAGGAAGGCTTCCTCGGATACATGATGACGGTCACTCGCGACGATGAGGGTTACCAAATACTCATGACCAGTGAGACTAAGCCTTGGAAAATTACTCCTGTCGCAGACGACAGCTTCCGGACGCGAGGGGGTCTTGAGATCACTTTCAGTCAGGTGAAAGGTGGTAAGGCGCAGTCTATCAGCGCGCCGCGCATGGGCCCGCAGCCGTTTTATCGCATTACAAGCGAACCAGAACCCCTGAACCCGCAAGATTATGTAGGGCGGTATTACAGCGAAGAGTTGGATTCTCTTTTTACTGTTGGCGAGGAAGATGGCGTCGTCTTGGCGATTATACCCGGGCGAAAGGAGCCGATTAAGCTTCGCCCCAGTGCGGACGGTCGCTTCCTTGGCGATTTTAGAAGCCCTGTTTGGGGGGTTGCTTTTGATCGCGACTCAACGGGACGTGCCACCGGTTTCAGCGTGAACAGCGTTAGGACGCAGGGTGTAAGGTTCGACAGGATCGAATAGAGACTGATTTGGGCTAGTCACGCTAGCTGAACTCGATGCAATTTCCTTTTGGATGCCGCTCTTACGCGCAAACCGCGACCGTCATGATGTTTCATTCGCTTCGGGGGCGCAGGCAGGGTTCGAACGGACGGGACTAGTCTGCCGAATGTCGCCACACGGTAGCTTTCAAAGAATTCAGTTTCCAAGCGGACGTTCGGCAATTGGGCCGTGAGGCGACAGTCTGCTCATGGATTACCGGCGGCTGAAACCGGACTGTCCGATTTAGAAGCGATTAGTGCTATTCGTGTTTAGTCCTCTAGGGGCAGGCAGCGATCAACTTGCACGGTCTTGCTCGTCTCGAACCAAGATTGAAGTGTCGGGATTGAGGTCATCGTTCGGATCGGTCAGAATCCCTGCAGGAAACGCCGCCGGCTCAGACGACCCGCGCGTTCCGCTGTCGTCGCGGCGACCAGCTCCTCCGCGACCAGCTCGGTGGGAAGGCGATCGATCTGGGATGATCTCAGCGCCGGACAGAAGTAAGATTCGTGGCAGGTCTACCGATTGTAAAAGGTCGACGCAGAGCAATTCCGCGACGGGTTGCGCTAGCGCTTGGCGTGGATGTCGCCTGCCCCGAGCATCAAGGTGCTGACAACTTATGCGGGACTGACGACCACGCCCAAGAAGGGCGTGTCACGCGGCCCTGTCGCCTTGACCTTCAGAAGCATCACCGGGCACTTCACGATGACGCCCAGGCAGGGCGCCTTGCCCACTCCCTTGCCCACCCTCCGGGCCGTGCTGGACGAATCGATCCCCGATGGTAGTTTTCCGGGGCCGGGGAGGATGGACGGGCTTCCGCGGGCCTCCCGGAATCAGCAAGGAATTCAACCGGAGACTGGCGCTGGATCCGGACCCGCGGCGAAAAATGTCGGCCTTTTGCGATACTTGGACGCGGTCAGTCTGGAAGTTGTGACGCAGGAAACGAGGGGTTGCGCGCCAATAACGGCTAAGTATACTGGATACCCGGGTAGGCCTGCCGTCCTCAGAGTGTGGCCACCCTTGGGAGCAGGCAATACAAAAGCAGTATTTGTCTCTGCGCTTGCGCAGCGAGCTTTCGGGAAATTCATTTTTTCGCCATGACCTGGCGAACTATCAATCAGATCGAAGTTGGCCAGTTCACCCTCCATATTGAGCACTACTTATCTATAGGCCCTGAATTTTTTTGCCGTGCAGCCGCAATTTGGTCGATGCGTTTGGAGATTCACTTTGGCGTCTATCTTCGTTCGGGAATCTTGGCGGCAGCATGTTGCTCTCCTGGCACTCGCGGGTGCGCTGCTTGTCCTCGCCGCCTGCGGATCGACCAAGGTGGATGCGGTGGACACACCGCCGCGCCCGGCCAAGCTGGTGACCGTCCAATCCGCCAATTCGCAGACTTCGGGCAGTTTTCCGGCGGTCGTCCGCTCGGTCCGTACCACCGATCTGGCATTTCAGGTCGGCGGGCAGATCATCGAGTGGAACGCGATCGACGGTGCACGGTTCAGCCGCGGCGATGTGATTGCGCGGATCGAGCCGACGAGCTACCGCGCAGCCGTCAGCCAGGCCGAGGCGCAATACCTCAATGCCAACAGCGAATATGAACGCGCGCAGCGCCTGATCGAACAGGACGCGATCTCCAAAAGCGTGGTGGAAAGCCGCCTGGCCCAGCGCCAGGTAGCCAAGGCGGCACTCGACACTGCGCAGAAAAACCTTTCCGATACCGTTCTGCGGGCACCGTTCAGCGGCGGGGTCGGGGTGACTTATGTTGAGCAGTTCCAGAATGTCGGTCCGCAGCAGCCGGTGCTGGTCCTGCAAAGCCGCGCGGTCGAGGCGGTGGTCAATGTGCCCGCCAGTTTCGTGCTGGTTTCCAACCAGCGGCGCTTTTTCAATATCTTCGTCGAGCTGGATGCGGCCCCCGGTCGCCAGTTCCCGGCGGTTTTCCGTGAGGCGCGCGGGCAGGCGGACAGCTCCACCCAGACCTTCGAGGCGCATTTCAGCTTTACCCCGCCTTCCGAATTGCTGGTGCTCACCGGGATGACAGCGACCCTGTTCTACGAGGGCGAACCGATTGAGGAAAGCGAGGGGCCCAATGGTGTCGAAGTGCCGCTGGCGGCGATCATGTCAGAGGGCGGCAAGCGCTTTGTGTGGGTGGCCAAGGGGCTGGACAAGGTACTTGAACGGCGCGAGATCACGATCGAGGACGGCGTAGGAGAAACCTTGCGCGCGATCACGGGGCTGAAGGCTGGCGAGACCATCGTGGCCGCCGGCGGCAACTACTTCCGCGAGGGCGACACGGTTCGCCCCTGGGGCGAATAGCCGCGGGGCGGCGTTGCAGATATGGATATCGCAGCCTTCAGCATTCGCAACCGGTTGATCATGTGGATCGTGATCGCGCTCTCGCTGCTGGCGGGGTGGACCGCCTATCAGAACATGCCGCGCTTCGAGGATCCCGAATTCACGATCCGCACCGCGCAGATCTTCACGCAATATCCCGGCGGCTCACCCGAACAGGTCGCGCGCGAGGTTTCGGCCCCGCTCGAAGAAGCGCTTCAGGACATGGCCGAGGTCGACGAAGTGCGCTCGGTTTCCTCGGCGGGCTTTTCGGAGCTTTCGGTCGATATCAAGTTTTCGGCCAGCCCCGACAAGGGCGCGCTTCAGAACATCTGGAACAAGCTGCGCAATAAGGTCCGCGATGCCGCCGGCGACCTGCCGCCTGGCGCTGGCCCGAGCATGGTGTTCGACGAATTCGGCGATGTTTTCGGGCTCTATTACGTGCTCACCGGCGAGGGCTATTCGATGCCCGAACTGCGCACCTATGCCAAGGCGCTGCGGCAGGATCTGCTGGCGGTCGACGGTGTTGGCAAGATTAACATCGCGGCCGAACGCCAGGAGGTCATTTATGTCGAGATCTCGCGCCAGAACGCCGCCGCGCTGGGCGCCACGGTCAACGCGATCTTCCAGCAACTTTCGACCCAGAACACCGTCGTGCCCGGCGGCACGGTCGAGGTCGATGGAAAGCGCCTTATCATCACGCCGAGCGGCGATATCGATTCGGTTGCGGCGATCTCCAACCTGCTGGTTGCATCCAGCAATGGCAGCGTGGTGCAGTTGAGCGATATCGCCACAGTCACCCGTGGCCTGCGTGATCCGCCCGACTTCCTCGCCTATTGGGATGGCGAGCCGGGCCTGATCATGGGCGTGGCGGCGGTTTCGGGCAGCAATGTCGTCGCGGTGGCCGAACGGCTTTCGCAGCGCCTTGCCGAGGTCGAAGGCCAGCGCCCGGCCGGAATTGAGATCCATGAATTCTACAACCAGGGCAAGGTGGTCGACAGATCGGTGACCGATTTCGTGGTCAACGTGTTCCTGGCGTTGGTGATCGTGATCGGTGCGCTGGTGGTGTTCATGGGGCTGCGCTCGGGGCTCGTGATCGGGATCGGGCTGCTGCTGACCATCGCGGCAACGCTGGGCACGATGTATATGAGCGATATCCCGATGCACCGCATCTCGCTGGGCGCGTTGATAATCGCGCTGGGGATGTTGGTCGACAATGCGATCGTGGTTGTCGATGGCGTGCTGACCGGGGTGCAGCGCGGTCAGAAGATCATCGAGATATCTAGCACGATCGTCAAACGCTCGATCTGGCCGCTGCTGGGCGGGACACTGGTCGGCATCCTCGCTTTCGCGCCCATCGGCCTTGCGCCCGGCGACACCGCCGAGTTTACCGGAGACCTGTTTTGGGTGATCCTGATCTCGCTGCTTTACAGCTGGGTCTTCGCAATTACGATCACGCCGTTCTTGTGTTCGCTGCTGTTCAAAGAGGCGGCGCAGGCGCCCGAGGCTGAAGGGGGCGTGGCCGCTGAAGAGGCTCCGCAGGATAAGACCGACGGCCTGATGCAACGCTTCAAGGATATCATCGAAGTGCTGATCGCTCGCCGGGTGACCACCATCGCGGCGGCAGTGGGGCTGTTCGTCGCCTCGGTGTTCGGTTTTGGTTATGTCACGCCTGGTTTCTTCCCCGCCTCGACGACGCCACAACTGGTGGTCGATTACTGGCTGCCCGAAGGCACCGACATCGACCAGACCGATGCCGACATGCGCAAGCTGAGCGAATATATCAACACGCTCGAAGGGGTGGAACACGTCCACACGCTCGTGGGCCGGGGCACCTTGCGCTACATGCTGGTCTATCAGTTCGAGAGCACCAACGCAGCCTATGGGCAATTGTTAGTGAAGCTCGATGATTACAACCGGCTCGATACGCTGGTGCCGCAGGTGCAGCAATATATCGATGCCAATTTCACGCAGGCGCAAGGCAAGGTCTGGCGGTTTATCCTCGGGCCGGGCGGCGGTTCGAAGATCGAGGCGACCTTCAGCGGGCCCGATCCCGAAGTGCTGCGCGACCTTGCCCGGCAGGCGCAGGAGATTTATCACGCAGACGGCAAGGCAATCGCGATCAAGGACAATTGGCGCCAGCGCGTGCCCGCGATCGAACCGGTCTATTCCGAGGTCAAAGGGCGGCGCGCGGGCATCAGCCGGTCCGATCTGGGCGCGGCGCTGGCGCGCAATTACTCGGGCCAGCAGGTCGGCGTCTATCGCGAGAATGACGATCTGATCCCGATCATGTCGCGCGCGCCTGCGGATGAGCGCGAGAGCGTCGAGGGTCTGCCGCTGATCCAGGTGCTCGGTCCGACCGGCGCAGCGGTTCCGGTCGAACAGGTCACCGACGGCATCCAAACGATCTTCCGCGACAGTCGCCTGCGGCGCACCGACAATGTCTGGTCGATCAAGGCGCAGGCCGATCCTGCACCCGGCGAACTGGCCGGCAATTTGCAGGCGCGGGTCCAGCCGCTGGTCGAGGACATTGCGCTGCCGCCGGGCTACTCGCTTGAGTGGGATGGGGAATCGGGCAATTCGGCAGAGGCCAACGAAAATCTCGCCAGCACGATCCCGCTTGGATTTGGCGCGATGGTGCTGGTGACGATCTTCCTGTTCAACGCGGTGCGCCAGCCGCTGGTGATCTGGTCGGTGGTGCCTCTCGCGCTGGTGGGCGTTGTGTTCGGTCTGATCGTGATGGGCGTGCCGTTCGAATTCATGGCGATCCTCGGCGTGCTGTCTCTGGCCGGGCTGCTGATCAAGAACGCGATCGTGCTGGTGGACCAGATCGATCTTGAAATCGGCGATGGCAAGCCGCGCATGGACGCGCTGCTCGATAGCGCCGCCAGCCGTGTGCGCCCGGTCCTGTTGGGGTCAGGCACAACGGTGCTTGGCGTGCTGCCGCTGTTCACCGATGCCTTTTTCAAGTCGATGGCGGTGGTGCTGGTGTTCGGCCTGACCTTCGCGACCGCGCTGACGCTGCTGGTGGTGCCGGTGGTCTATGCCGCCGTGTTCGGCATTTCGAGCGACGAGCGCGCGGACAAATCCGGCACCAGGAAAACCGGCGGGGAGGCGGTGGCATGATCGCGCGCAGGCTTCTGGTTGGCACAGCCCCGGCGGCGCTCGCGCTCGCATTGGCGGGCTGCGCCAGCCTCAGCACTCCCGAAGAAATCGCCGCCGCCACCGCGCAGAGCCTGCCCGCCTTGCCGCCGCAATGGGTGGTCGAGGGCACGGTGCCGGGGGAGGTGCGGATCGGCTGGATCGAGGCGGTCGGCGATCCGGTGCTGATTGAACTTGTGCTCGAGGCGCAGGCCAACAACCCCGATATCCGCGCCGCCGCCGCAAATCTCGACGCCTCGCGCGCGCTGGTGCGGCAAGCGCGTGCGGCGCTGTTCCCGCAGATCAACGCCAATGTGAACGTCGACCGGACCGAATCGCCCAATCCGTTCGCGCTCAATCAGGCGTTCTACACCGTTGCGGGGCAGGCACAGTGGGAGGTTGACCTTTGGGGCCGGGTGCGCGCGGGCCGCAACGCCGCCTATGCCAGCGCGCAGGCGGTCGAGGCGGATTTGCGGTTTGCGCAATATTCGCTCGCCGCCGGGGTCGCTGCAGCCTATTTTGTCAGTATCGAGGCCGCTGAACAGGTCAGTGTGGCACAGCGCACGGTCGAAGCCCTCGCTGAAATCGACCGGATCGTGCGGGTGCGATACCGCGAAGGCTTTGCCTCGCGCCAGAACACCGCGACGACGGGGGCGGATTATCAATCCGCGCTGGACAGCCTCGCCCAGACGCAGATCGCGGCGCGCAACGCCCGCCGCGCGCTCGAGGTGCTGGTCGGGCGTTATCCGGCCAATCTCGTGACCGTCGGCCGGAGCCTTCCCGAAGCGCCGCCCGCGCCGCCCGCGGGGCTGCCCGCCCAACTGCTCGAACGGCGTCCAGACGTGATTGCGGCCGAGCGCAGGGTTGCCGCAGCGTTTGCCAATCTCGATCAGGCGCGGGCCGCACAACTGCCGCAACTTGTGCTAACCGCTGTCGGAGGCGTCGCCTCCACCGATCTCGGCGACCTGCTCGATACCGATAACATTATCTGGTCGATCATCGGCGATGTCCTACAGCCGGTGTTCGATGGCGGCCTGCGCGGCGCACGCGAGGACGAAGCTGATGCCAACCGCCGCGCGGCGATCGCGCTATATGCCTCGACCGCTCTTGCCGCCCTGCGCGAGGTCGAGGACAATCTCGACGCCGTCACCGTGCTGGAGGAACGCGAACAGATCCTCGCGGCCGCTGCCGACGATGCGGGGACAGCCTACCAGCTTGCCCAGTTGCAGTACCGCGAAGGCGAGATCGACCTGATCGATGTGCTCAATTTTCAGCAGCGCCTTTTCCAGGCGGAACGCAACCTGGTGAGCGTGCGCCGCCAGCGGATCGACCAATGGGTCGGGCTCAACCTTGCACTCGGCGGATCGTGGAGTGCAGATGGTCTGCTTCCGGTGTCGATTCAATAACACCCCAATGACCGAAGTTGGGGCGCAAAGCAGACGACCATTCGAAGACTGGTTGCCATGCGACTGACTCCACCTCCACCCACCCTCAGCACCAATCTCTGTTTACAGGGCTCCCGGGTAAAGCTGCGGTGTGTGCGGGCTTGAGCAGGCCAATCCGTATCTATCCCCGTCTTGAAGCGCAGTCTCTGCGGATATCAGGGGAGATTTGCGCGGCCAGTCTCTGCGCCAATTGCAATCGGTAAGTTTGACTGTTTAATAGGAGAAAACAGGCAAAATTCTTCGTTTCGAGCGCAGAACAGGTTGATCTGGCCCGATTTGACTGAATTACTACCGATAAAAGCGCGTCATTACTGAGGGTTAGCCACGCAGAAATGAGGCTTCCCTGTTCTTCGGCGTAACAGGGCATCTATTCGGCCGGGCAAGAGCTCTGACTGCGCCAGTCAAAGACGAGTTGTGATTAGTCAGACAACACCTTTTCCGATCGACGTTTCGGCTTCAGTGAAGCTGAGGATTGAAATTCAAGTCGACATAACCGTCTGGCACAAGGCTTCTGTCATAGTTTGCCGAACGAGTCCGCTGCGCTCGCGTGGCGACTGTCTTTCTCGACTTTGCAATCGTGGATGCCGGTGAACTCGAACCGTATTCCTGGATCTTCGCCTCGGCAAATGTTGCAGGCTTATCGAAATCGGGGATGTCCTTCATGGGATCGATGGGTTCATCCGCCCAGCCCTCTGCGAGCTCTGTTGAAGTGTCATTGCGGTCTGAATCCACGCGCTCACCATCAGAATCTGCGTCGTTCTTGGCAACAAAGCCCGGTTCTTCTGCATCTGCTGCGTTGGACATTTTTGAAAGCGGACCGCCCTCCTGGCCGATAACTGCGACCAGCAGCACTACAAACCCCAACATCGTCATCGCTATATTTTTGTTCATGGCTCACAACGCCTCAAATTTGTCGCAGGTCGCCGCGTCGATGCCGTCCTGCTCGAATACACCGGTCAGATCACGCGAACTGCGTACAGTAAATGCCGCTTCGCTGCTGATAACCAGCGGCAAGACATAGTCTTCAACGATCTGGGTCTTGGTCAGCGATTCGTAGTCGAGCGAGACCTCAACATACATGACCGCCCCGTCAGGAGGCGCCATAAGTTTTTCACCCGTCATGCCCATGCCTGGGAAGGAGTCGCCTGTTTCACCCGTTCCCGCCGGGCCATAAGCCGACGCGAAGTTCTTCTTCCCCATGCAGCGCTGCCAATGGATCCACTGGCCGCCATCTTCGTTTTGCTCAAGGCTGCTGATGATGACCCGGCCATTTTCAAACAGATCAAGGCCACCCGCCTGGATCTCAGCGCCTACCAGCAGGTCGTAAATGTCGCCTTCACGGACACGCTTGGCAGTGAGTACCTCGTTATCGCCCATACGCGATGCGTTATCAGCGATCTGCATTGTCAACTGGCTGACGCGCATATGCATATTGGCCGTGTATGCCAGCTCCAGCCCCACCAAGCCCATGAACCCAAGCAAGGGCGCCGCAAACGCGAATTCCACCATCGCGACGGCGTTCTCGTCACGTTTCAGCCTGTGCGCGGTGCGCCAGCCGATCAATTTCCGTGCTGCTTTAATCATACGTCACAAGACCCTGCTTCTGCGATGCGTTCACCCTGGTCGGAATACGGCTGGTTGCGGAGAATCGTGGTGGATTCGATCACCACATTGGGAGAGACATTTATGAATGCGTCGATTGGAAACAGGCGGCCGTATGATGTTTGAGATTCGTATACCACCGCATCGCTAGCACCGCCGCGGCCATCACGGCCCTGATCGCCGTCCCATATTCCGTTGCCGTTCATATCTTCGAACGGTTCATTATCGTTGCAGATACCGTCGCCATTGGAATCCGTGAATTCCTCCGCCGCGCCGACGTCGCCGTAATCCTCGTAGTTTCGGCGGGTGAAGGTGACATTGGCAGATGGCAACAGATCGTTGATGCGAGCTGTGACTTGGGCATCCATCTGGGCGGCAGTCGGCCCACCTGGTTCAAGCGACGAGTCTCGTCCGGCGTCTTGCATTGCGCCATCGACGATAGCGCGAGCATACATTTGCAAGCCAAAATCCAGCAAGCCGACCAGCATAAGCAGGAGAACGGGTGCAACCAATGCGAACTCCACAATGGTTACACCATCTTCCTTACGGGCTAGTTTACCGAATGGTGATGTCGCCTTTTTCATCATTCAACCAGTCTCAGTTCTGCAATGGAGCCAGCGATTGTCTTGAACGAGTTTGAAAGCTCTTCCGCATTGTCGGCTTCAAAAGCACGTCCGGTGCCGCTCGAGCAACCTCTTGTGTGGTCATTGAGTGCCAGTTCAAAAGAAACGGACCAAACTGTTATGTTCTTGTTTTTGATCCGCGAGCAGATCGCATCGAGCCGCGCGTTGTGGATTATGGACAAGTCAGCTTCCGCCCAGGTGCCATCCATGGCAAAACCAGCAGCACGGCCATCCATGTCGTAATTTCCGTATGCAGTTGTGACCGTCGGGCTTGCGCGCATTTCACCATCGGTCATGAAGATGATGTGACGTGCGATCGGGTCACCGTTCGGCGCATCTCGATTGTCGCTTGCGAAGATTCCATCGGGTGAAATCATGCGACCAGCCCAGATCATGCCGATATCGTGCATCGTCCAGCCACTCGGCGTCAGGTTGTTGATGTAAGTTTCGAATGCCCCGTTGCGCGACCCACCTTCCAGCGGGAATTCGGTGAGCCGCATGGCTGAATTTGGACAATAATAGCCGCGGGTCGACCTGTTGGTCTCCGTGGTCCAGTGATCCGGTCCGCCGCGATCATATGTAATCTGAGGCCACATTGGCTTCCATTGCGTTGCCGGGTTACCAGCGGTTGGGACCAGGTCAATATCCAGGTCATACGCGTCATCAGGGATCGGCGCGAAAGTCGTGGTAGCGACCGTCTGCCGCTCCTCGATGCAACCATTCCAGGAACTCAACACATCTGCGCCCCTAGTTCCGGTTGGCGTCGTCACCGTGTTGCCCATCTTGAAGCTGGACGTGTCAAAGATCATGTCTTTGTAGACATAATAGTCGAACACTTCGGTGAACGTTTCTTCCTGCTCATCATCCTGAGTCGCTTCACGATATTTGGTGACATCAGCGCGGCAGGCGGCTTTCTGGTTATTCGGCCAGTGAGTCCAGTAGTTAGGTAGCCATTTCGGATTGGAAATTTCCCAAGTGTATCCGTCAGCCTGATAGGTCCCCGCATAATCACGGCATTCCTGCCGTTTCTTTTTGTTATTTTTGTTCCAGTGGTATTGTGCGGAATTACTACTGCCTAACTGTACGGGGTTGCGCGGCAACAATTCCGTTGACCGGGTTTCATCAAGACGGTCGCCTTCCTCGATGCCATCATTATTGCTGACTAGTTCAAAGAAGGCCTCGCGCGACTGGTACGTGAAGCTATCGGCCAGAAAATCCGGGTTTTCGGCAAGAAGCATAGAACCAACATTTACGCCGCTATTGTAAGGAACAACACCGATACGAATGCGTGCGTCAGCAGGTTTGACCGCCATCACTTCGTCATAGAAGTCGTAAACCGCGTCTTTCAGATCGGCGACCCGCTGGCCTGCCATCGATCCGGACATATCCAGAACCAGCACCACATCGATATTGGGCAGATTCAGTTCAGCGCTACACGTGACATCGACATCGATTTTATCGTAGCCGAATACCGCCATAAGGGTGGTGGGCACTTCCACGCTGGCAGCACCATTCATCTTGGTTTCGCCATCGGCCGTCAAAACGAAAGTTTCGTTTTCGGAGCCGTACATCCCGCTTCGGAAGTTGTTGTTGAAGAAGGCGTCGGCCACGTCTTCGATTTCGGACGGGATTGTGCCGCCTGACACCGTGTTCCCTGCGAGCTGCTTTCGAGCAGCAAGGGTAGCAGAATCGCATGCCTGCTGGAGGCGCGACTTCGCAAGATATGTGCGACTGGTATCAAGACCGCCGCCGATGATCCCGATCAACGGGATGACCGCAGCAGCCGACAACGCAAGCACGTTACCAGAGGTGCTGTCTCGTAGGCGCAACAGAAATGGAGCATTTTTCTTGTTTGGCACGACGCTTCTTCCTCACACAGCTGATAAGACACAGTCCTAAAGATTAAGTTTAGAACCATAGGGTCGGTTGCGTATTATCCACCTGAACCTACCGCTATAAATGTGCACATTAAATTTTTAAGTGAGGTTGAAAGATATTATTAAGATTTGGTAAATTTATTCGTAGTGCAGGAGAACAGGTTCGGTTTTTTTGCCAGGCGGATGCTGTGATTTCGCACGGCATTTGAGCGTCTTAGAATGCTGTTGAACATTCTTCGGAGCCTGCTTATGGCCTTTTTCTATTATTGGCTGTGATTTGCAGATACGTGCTGTGGTCCAGCAAATGCTAATACCAAGCGGACAATTTCCCGATCCGCTGTTGGTGTCATCATGGCGTTGGATAGACGCTTGATTGGCCGCAAAATTCCGGCCCGGTGACAAACCGCCACGATCGACGCTGCGGGGTATTCCATGGATATGTGAGTGGTCACTGCCCCGCAAGTGAATTCGCGGCTGGATTTGGCACGTGTTTTTTCCGGGGGCAGCGCGCTAATTAAGCCTCAGATGACGGCGAATTGGTGTCTGAGATAAGAAGTTTTTCGGCCTTTTTCATCCGGCTTTGGGAAACTACTTGGTCCACTCCACACACAGTGATGGCCAGCTTTCCCTGATCGTCGATTTCCACACAGTCTTTCGATTTCAAGTACCACATGTGAAATTCAAACGCTTCTTCTGTCAGCGCTAGAGTTTCCTGCAAAAGCCAGCCAGTGATGCCAGCATCAGTCGGAAATTCCCGGCGTCGCTTATAAAGCTCAAGCAGCAAGCTATTGCGAACCTCTGCATCCTTAAGAGTTGTATCTTCGCCGATACTAGCTTGGGTTGAACTGGTGGAATTGGCTTGTCTTACGGAAAATTGGCCTGCGTGAACGGAGTCATAGATCTCACGCTCTTTAGGGTCCTTTAGTATATTATAGGCTTCCACAGTTGCGTGAAATCGCTCTTCGTCTGATGTCTTTGGATTATCTGGATGATACATTTTGGCGAAATGGTGAAATGCCATTTCCAGAACTCGCTCGTCACAGTCAGGTTGGACCTGAAGGACGGCGTAATAATCCATGAAACCTCGTTCGTCTTTCATATTGTCATTGATAGGCTGTGGTCTTGCGGGTTGCTAGGGCTGATTTACTCTCGATGATTTGAACGCGAAATCGTTGGGGCCAAGCCCCGGTTTATGGCGAAGTGTCGCTGCAGTTATACTTTGCGTTCTGGCGGCATATCGAAACAAAGCATTGGAGCCCGCAAATGGGTCCTAACCACGCTAGCCGTTGCGTCTTACCACGTCAGATAAATCTAATTCTGCTTTCAGGTGGTAGCGAGTGTCCGCTGGTCCGGCGCCGCCGGAAAGCGGTTAACGCGGCCCGGTTGCAGATATTTGCAGATAAGGCAGAATGCACAGCAGTCAAACTTGGAATTGGGAGAGTTCGGTGCCTGCTGTTTCCTTCTCGACGATTGCCGCGCAAAGCCCCTCTAACATTAAACCATTGGGGCATACGCCGGATGGCCACCCGGTCGTCCGGGCGGGGAAGGGGTTCAGCGGAGAAACGCTTGAATATGTGATCTCGGATACAGGCGCGGTGACGCGCGTTGATGAGCCGATTGATCGCAGCGCGGCGGATACCATCCTTGTGGATGACGCGGCCATCCGCAAGATTATCGACCGACAGATTTCGTTTGAGCTGGCATTCATCGAGGCGTTGTTCAACGGACAGCCGCCGGGTTGCAGCGCCGCAGAAGTGCTCGATTCCGCCATGCGCTGGATCGAAATGCTGCCCCGCTCTACTCGCAGCGAGGTCAAGCTGGGCCTCGCCGCGATGGAAATCATCCTTGGCAGGAGCTTCCCGGATCGCACGATCAAGCAGCGGCAAGAACGGATCGAGGGACGGATCATCAATTCGAAATTCGGCATTGTCCGCACGCTCGGGCGCCTGCGGTCAGTGTTTTATTCGGCCTACTACCAATTGCCCTCAAGCTGGGGCTCTATCGGATTTATCCCTGCACCAAGCCGCCCCGGCTTTCCCGGATTTTCAGACAAGAAAGACCTGTCGCCGGTCATTTTGACGGGTGATGAGCCATGCGACTGGTTGATCATCGGGTCCGGGGCAGGGGGCGCGGCCGCCGCTGCCGCTCTTTCGGCCAAGGGTGAGCGCGTCATCGTCATCGAGAAAGGCGATTATTGGCCGACCAGTGAACTTCGCCATGACGATGCGAGACAATATGCCGAGCTGTACAATGGCGGCGGCCTGATGGCTTCGAGCAACTTTGAAATTGCCATTATGCAGGCCGAATGCGTTGGCGGGTCATCGCTGGTGAATAACGGCATCTGCTTTCGCCCGGATAGCGCGGCTGTCCATCCCGGCGCTCAGGACGTTATCGCCCATTGGTGGGACAAATACGGCGTTCGGATCGACCGGGCCAAGCTCACCCGCTCATTCGATTTTCTGTGGGATCGCTTGCAAATCGCGGCAATCACGCCGGAGCAGGCGGGACCGAACGGCGAATATCTCAAAACCGCGTGGGATGTCTTTCTTGACAGCGGGAATGCGAAACCCGGCGACCGGCAGGCGCCCTTTGGCCTGTTTGAAAAGAATTACGGACTAAAGGCGGAGGGCCGTGAATGCTGGGGCTGTGGTTATTGCAATTCAGGCTGCCCCTATGACCGCAAGAACTCGGTCGTCGAAACCCTGCTGAAAGACGCTGAAAGGGACGGCGCCTTGATCGCGGCGAACACGTCCGCGCACAGGATCAATATCGGCGTGCATCTGCGCGACAAGCCGGTGAAATCGGTTCAGGTCATCCAGAACGGCGAGCATCACAGGATCCGCCCGAAGAAGGGGACGATCATCGCTGCGGGCACGGCGGCATCATCGCATCTGCTGGAGCGGCTCGAAATCGCCAATGTGGGCGAGAAAATCGCGTGCAATCTCGCCTGCCCTGTCATTGCCAAGATGCCGCACGCGATGAACAGCTGGGACGGCGTCCAGATGGGGGCATATGTCGACCGCGGCAGTCATCTGATCGAAAGCTGGTTCCATCCGCCCGCCACCTTTTCGGCGTCAATGGGTGCATGGTTCGATGAATATGTCCGCCGGATGCAGTCCTATTCCAACCTGGTGTGCCTCGGCATCCTCATGCCGGTAAGCGATATGGGCGAGGTGGACGGGGGCGATTTCCGCATCAAGCTTAAGTCCAGCTATCGCAAGAAACTGCGCGGATACATCGTTGATACGATCAAGATGCATTTCGCGGGAGGCGCGCAGGAGGTGTATCTTCCCTCGGCCAAATCCGTCACGTTACAACGCGGCGACGATGTGGCCGCAATTGTCGAGGAGCACCTGCAAAAATCGAGCGATTTCATTGTCAGCACTTCGCATCCGCAAGGCGGCAATATCATGGGCTCATGGCCCGGCAATTCGGTCGTCGGCAGCGATTTGCGCGTGCACGGCCACAAAAACCTTTATGTTGCCGATGCCAGCGTTTTCCCGTCATCGATCCGCATCAACGCGCAGATGTTCACAATGGCGCTCGCACATTCGACCTTCGCCGATTGATTAACCTGAAAGCTGCTGAATTTTATCTGACGCGATTGTCGGCATCGGAAATACGCAAGCAATTTCAGAATTCTTTTCAGGCAAAGTGTAATTCCTAAAGGCGGCTTTAACCTTATGCGCATATCCGGTTTGGATTGGAGCATGGCGGTTAAATGCAAACACAAATCCTTGGACTGCTGACACCATTGATGGCGCTGCTGTTTGCGGTGACCTTTGCGGTGTTCTGGTGGGCGGGGCGCATGCAGCGTCACGTGCTCGGCTTTGCGATTGGATATGCTCTGTTTGCAGCGGGATTTCTCGCCACGCATTTCCTGCCAGCGGACGCGTTTTACCTCTTCCACACAACGCAGGCTTTCTACAGTCTCGGCATGATCGTTTACCTTGTTTCGCTGTGCGAGCGGGCTGGGCAGCGTGTCCACCTGGGAAGCCTGATCGGCGTTTACGCGATCAGCGCGGCGGTGCTGGCAATCGCGGTGTCGCTGACGCAGGACGTCGGCCCCAGGTTGATAATCGTCAACACGGGTTACGGTGTCATGTGCGCGATGGGGTTCAGCACCCTGCTTGCCTCGCGGCGGCGCGAGGTGATCGATGTCGCAATCATCGTGGTCGTGGCGGTGCAGGCGATGGATTTTCTGATCCGGCCTAATCTTACCCTGATGTTCGAGAAGGAAATTCTCGCCGCTGCTTACCGCGATTCCGTCTACTATTCGCTCATCGGCCTCGTTCTCGGCGTTAAGTCGGTTGCCAGCGCAATGGTGCTTATCGGCGCGACAATTATTGAATGGACCACTGCGTTGCGGCAGAAGAGCGAACGTGATGCAGTCACGGGCCTTCACAATCGCGGATCGTTCGAACGCTCAATGCGTGAGCTGCTTTCACGCGCGCAGACAGAGGGCCGCCCGCTTAGCCTGGTGGTGGTGGATATCGACCACTTTAAACAGGTGAACGATATCTGGGGACACCAGTCGGGCGATCAGGTCATTTCGGGCCTTGGTGAGCTAATTCGCAAACGGGTGCGCCGCTATGATGTGGCGGGCCGCATCGGCGGCGAGGAATTCTGCATTGCGGTGTGGGACTGCGAAGACGAACCGGCGACGCAGCTAAGTGAGCGCGTCCGTAAGGCGTTTGCACGGCTCGAACATTCCAGCCTCAGTAACGACATTCGCCTAACCGCCAGTTTCGGGGTGGCCGAAGCGCGCGAAGGGGAAAGCTACGAACAGCTCTTTGCACGCGCTGACGAGGCGCTTTACCGGGCAAAGGCGCGTGGCCGCAACCGTGTCGAAAATGCCGAAGCCCCAAGCGATGGGCAGCCCCGGCCTCTACCAGTTCCGATGATCCAGGATTTAAAACGCGCCGCCGCCGATTGAATGATCGCCGCTTGCCCAAAAATCTGCACCTCATCAGCCGAAGCCTGCTTTTTCGCATCTGTCACAGCCACACGGATCGTCGCTCAACCGGTCGCTGATACCCCGCCGCGAATGAGGATGCCCGTGCCCGAAGCAGTACGCGCCTACGCGGTGAACCCGGTGGGCCGATGCGTGTGCATCGGCGTCGGGGCCACGTTCTAGGAAACGAGTGCGTGGTGCGCCTCCAGCAACCTTGATCGCAGTGATCCTGCCGCAGCCGAATATTCATTTTGTGCTGTTTACGCCGGAGCTTACTGGGCTACGGTAATACCCGATTGGGCGATTCTTGCCCGGTTTGGGGGCAAATGAAATGTCGGGTAGCGGTCAATCGGTAGCGGCCAGTCAGGCTGGTGCGACGCAGCTGAAGGTTGAGTATTCATTATCGGGCGGCCTACTGGCGCGGCTTTCCAGTCTGAACACATCGCTCGCCTTTACATCGTATCAGTCCGGCTTTCTCTACATGCTCGGAAACGGACAGCAGGGCGGTGCGCAATTGCACCAGTCCAGCATGCCGAAACCGATGGGGCTAACCGCTGATGGTTCGGGCAAACTGGTCCTGTCTTCCGAAGCTCAGATCATCCGGTTTGAAAATGTGCTGAACGCAGACCAGCGCATCAACCAGGTCTACGATGCGTGCTTCATGCCGCGCACACAGCACGTTACGGGGCATCTCGACGCGCACGATATCGGTGTCGAGACAGACGGCAGGATCGTATTCGTCAACACCCGCTTCAACTGCCTGGCGACAGTTTCGCCGCGTCATTCCTTTGAAGAAATCTGGAGGCCGTCTTTCATCACCGAATTGGTTGATGAGGATCGCTGCCATCTCAATGGATTGGCGATGCGCGGCGGGAAGGCTGCCTTTGTAACCGCGGTTTCGAAATCGAACACGATCGATGGCTGGCGCGACCGGCGCGCAGATGGCGGTGTCGTGATCGACGTCGAAAGCGGGGCGATCATTTGCGATGGTCTTTCCATGCCGCATTCGCCCCGCTGGCATGACGGCAAACTATGGGTCCTAAATGCGGGGACGGGCGATCTTGGCTATGTCGACATGGAAAATGCCGTGGACGGCAAAGGTGTGTTTAAACCTGTCGCCTTTTGCCCCGGTTTTCTTCGCGGCCTGAGTTTTCGCGGAAATTACGCGTTCGTTGGCCTTTCGCGCCCGCGCTACAAACGGTTCGAAGGGCTCGCTCTCGATAGCAGATTGAAAGATGCGGACAGCGAACCGTGGTGCGGCGTGCAGGTCATCGATCTGGCCACCGGCACCTGCGTCGACTGGTTCCGCATCGATGGCGATATCGGCGAGCTCTATGATGTCGAGCTGGTTGACGGGTTTTCATGCCCGATGACTGTTTCACCCAATTCCGCCGACGCTGCCACGCTGATCACATTCGATAGCAAATAGGGTAATACCACTTTTTTGCCAGCGACCTGTTTGCCAATTTCTGCTTCAAACGTGCACTGTTAGCTGAAATCCGATTGCACAATCCGGGGCTGCATCGAAATAATGATTAGAAGAAACCCACTCAAAGTGGGGAAACAGGGGAATGCAAGTGATTGGCAATTCGGGCGCTCAAAAGAATTTCGTTGCCGCGAAGAGTGATGAAGGTCTCGCGAAGAATGATTTTCGCTGGAGCGTCATGGCTATGCTTCGCGGCGGGCGCGTGACCAAGCTTAAAGGTCAAACCGGTAGCTATTCCCCGCAGCTTGGCGAATTCGCCGAAATCACCCAGCCTTCAATCTGGGCGGCCCTTTCGACCGGCGCACTTGCCCGGCAGGCGCTGATGGTTGGTGCTGCGCCCGCAGCTATCCTGTTGGGGACTGCTCCCGCCGCCGCGCAGGATGATTGCGTCGAAGGACCGCCGGGCGAATTCGTATGCGAGGACAACGGCGCTGCAGCAACCGTCACTCAAAACGTGAACGGCACTGTCGACATTGAAGACGGGTTTGAAGTCGACACGTCAGCGGGCGCGGGCGATGCGATGTCCGTCACGGGGACCGATATCACGGTCAGCCAGATCAGTGGCACCAGCACTCTGCTAGGGTTTGATAACGGCTTGCGCGTGATCAGCGGCGGCGGCACTGTGGTCATCGACACCGCAGGTCCGATCACCGGCCTCAATTCAAACGGCCTTCTTGCGCGGAATTATGGCGGCACGTCCTTATCGATCACTGCCACAGATGTCAGCGGCGGTACGAACGGTATTCAGGGGCGCAATTACGGCACCGGCGCGCTTAGCATTACGGCGACTGGCGCTGTAAACGGGGTGGGCAATGACGGCATCGTAGCCCGCAATTTCGGAACCAACCTCGTCATAGATACGGCCAGCACGTCAGGCGACCGCAACGGCATCAACGCCCGCAATTACGGCAGCGGCTCGCTTCAGGTGACAGCGAGCGGCGCGATCAACGGCAGGTCCAATGACGGTATTACGATAACCAATTATGGCGACGGCGGCACCGATATCGATGTCGCCGATGTGTCGGGCGGCCGTAACGGTATCAACGCACGTGATTATGGCGCAGGTTCGCTCAGTATTTCGTCCAGCGGGACTGTCACCGCCGGTTCGGACGACGCGATATTTGCCCGCAATTTTAACGGGACGGATCTGTCAATTGACGCGGTGAATGCCAATGGCGGACGTGGCGGCATCAATGCCATCAATTTCGGGACCGGAACGCTTACCGTAACATCGACCGGCGACGTGAGCGGCGCCGCTGCCAACGGCACCTATGTTCGCAATTACGGCACCGATCTGACGGTAACGGCAAACAACAATTCCGGTGACGAGTCCGGCATCCGCGCACTGCAATTCGGCTCTGGATCGCTGACGATCACATCGAGCGGCACGGCAAACGGCAACGACGATGACGGCATTTTTGCATACAATGCGGCAGGGTCTGCAAACCTCACGATCACGGCGGCTGACAGCTACGGTGGCAGGGTTGGTATCAATGCCCGCAACAGAGGCAGCGGCGCGCTTAGCATAACTTCAACCGGCGCAGCGACGGGGGCCGGATCTGACGGTATTGTCGCGCGCAATTACACCGGTTCTACCGACCTTTCGGTCACAGCGGTGGACAGCAGCGGCGAGCGGTTTGGTATCAATGTTCGCAGTGATGGCACCGGGGCCATGGCGATTACGACCACCGGCGCGGTCAGCGGGAACACTGCGGATGGCATTTATGCGGTCAATTCCGCTGCCGCCAGTAGCCTTTCAATCACCAGCAGCGGCACGGTCACAGGCGCGAATGACGGCATCGATGCCCGGAATTCAGGCTCCGGCCTGCTCTCGATCGTTACCGCTGATATAACCGGCACCAATGGCGACGGCATTTCCGCGACAAGCAGTGGATCCGGCATTTCAATCGATAGCAGCGCAGGCACGGTCCAGGGCCGTTTCTATGGCATCGATGCAAGCAACAATGGCACCGGTTCGCTTGCAATCACTGCTGCCGACACATCGGCCAGCGCGGGGCGTGCAATTCGGGCGTTGAACGCGGCGACCGGATCGGACCTGACCATCGTTACCGATGCGGGTACGGTCACAGGTTCGACCGCGGGCATCTATGCACAGAATGACGGAACAGGCATTTTGTCCATAACGACAGCTGATGTAACGGCGGGTTCCAGCTTCGGCATTCTGGTGCTGAATGCGGGAACAGACGTGGTTGTCGATACCTCTGCTGGAACCGTGACGAGCGTCGACACGGGCATTGCGGCCAACAATTCCGGCACAGGCAGCATAACAGTTGTTTCTGGTGATGTCGGTTCGACCAGCGCGGCCGGCGTCTTTGCCAACAATTCCGCCGCAGGAACTGACATATCTGTCGATACGACAGACGGCGCAGTGATTGCCGAAACCTCGGGTGTGCTCGCATTGAACGCAGGCAGCGGATCGACCACAGTCCTTACCGGTGATGTCACCAGTTTGACCGGCACAGCTGCAGTTGAGGTCGCGTCATCCGGAACCGATCAGCTGATCGACACATCCGCAGGCGTCATCACTGCCGCACAAACCGGCATTTTGGCAACCCACACAGGCAGCGGAAATATGACCGTTGTTTCAGCGGATATCTTCGCAACCACTGGCGCGGGCGTCTATGCGTCGAATTCCGGCGCCGATCTGTCAATCGACACGGCAGCAGGTGCAATCGTCAGCGAAGATGAAGGCATTGCTGCCCTGCAGTCGGGCACGGGGGACTTGGTGATCGTTACCGGCGATGTGACCAGCAACACCTCCAATGCCGTATACGCGTTAACAGATACAGCCTCTGCAAACCTTTCCATCGATACGAGCGCAGGATCGCTGATCGCGAGCAACAGTGCCGTCGCGGTGAGCCATTACGGCGCGGGTTCTGCGTCGATCACGACCGCAGATGTTGAAAGCACCGGGACAAGCGCCGCGATATCCGCCCTTGCGGATGGCACTGATCTTACGATCAACAGCTCTGCCGGCAGCGTTACGAGCAACGGTCTTGGCATCCTCGCGCAGAACGACGGAACGGGCGCGTTGACGATTACGACCAGCGATGTCGATAGTGCGGACGATGGCGGTATCGTCGCGGTCAATTACGGCACCGACCTCGCTATTGATTCCTCTGATGGCTCGGTCACGAGCAGCGGCGTTGCCATTCAGGCGACCAATTACGGCACTGGCACTCTTGCAATCGATGCAGGCAACGTGTCGAGCAGCGGTGCCAGCGGAATTTCCGCGTTCAATCTTTACGGCACTGATCTGACCATCGATAGCGCTTCCGGGTCCGTTTCTGGCACCGGCGGTATCTATGCCACCAATGCCGGCAGCGGCGCGCTGGATATCACGGTTGCCAATGTGACCGGGACAAGTTCGAGCGCGCTTACAGCCTTCAATAATGGCACTGACCTGATCATCGACAGCACTGCCGGATCGCTCGCGGGCAGCGCATATGGTTTGCGCACGTTCAATTACGGAACCGGAGCCCTCTCTGTCACCACAGGCGATGTGACGGGGGAAGGCAACACGGCACTGTTCGCCGTGGGCAATTCTGCCGGGACAGATGTATCGGTTGATACCAGCGGCGGTGCGGTGACCGGTGCGGATATCGGTCTGGACGTGCGCAATTACGGTTCTGGCGGACTGATGATTGTCTCCGCAGACGTTACCGGAACCGATTACGGTGGCATCCTCGCGCTGCTTGGCAGTAGCTATGCACCATCCGGCACAGATATCGACATTGATACCGCAGCCGGCAGCGTCTCGGGCAACACTTACGGGATTTTGGCAAGCAGCTTTGGCAGCGGTTCTGTCACCGTAACCACCGCCGATGTTACGGGTGTGGATGGCGATGCAATCATGGTGACGAACAGCGCATCTGGTGACTCGATCACGATCGACACAAGTGCTGGCGCTATTGAAAGTTCGGACAACGCAATTGTGTCGCAAAATCTCGGCACAGGATCGACGTCGATCATAACCGCCGATGTTACGGCAGCAGATGGCGACGCTGTTGTCGCGACGAATGCGGGCACTGATCTGTCTATAGACACGGCAGCGGGCGCCATTTCAGGCAGCGCGGGCGGCATTGTCGCAGAGAATACCGGAACTGGCAGCACGACCATCACTGCTGGCGATGTGACCGGTCAGTCTGGTGCGGGCATCTCGGTTACGAACGGGTTTGACGCGAGTGGCCTCTCTATTATCAATTCTGGTGTTGTTTCCGGTCAGACGGTTGGCATCCTGATTGACAATGACGGGACTGTATCCAGCACGATTGAAAATAACGGCACTATCACGTCTGTAACGGGTGAGCTGATCCGCGCAGCAGGCAGCGGTGTCAGCATTACCAACAACGGCGAAATGGCAGGGTTCGTCTCCCTCAGCGAAGGTGACGACGAGTTTACGAATAACGCCGCATTCCTGGTCGAAGGGGACAGCGTTTTCGGTCTTGGCTCGGATATTCTGACCAACAATTCTGTGCTGACTGTCAGCTCTCTTGGGCCGGTCTCGCTTCTCGGCTTGGAAAGCTTTGCGAACGCCGGGACGATCAATCTGGCCGATGGAGCAGTTGGCAACAATCTCACCATTGGCGGCGATTTCACAGGGACCGGCGATTCCGCTCTGCTGCTTGACGTGTCGCTCGAAACCTCGACCGCAGATACGCTCGTCATCGCAGGTGCCGCATCGGGCTCCACCATCCTTGGCTTCAACCCGCTTGGCACCTCGGTAAACAGGCTGATCGATGACATCTTGATCGTCGATGCGGGCAGCGGCAGCATTGACGGTGCTTTCTCGCTTGACGGCGGACAACAGGCAATCGGCCTGCTGCTCTTCGATCTCGTATTTGATGCGGCGAACAACGATTATTTGCTGACAACCGCGCCATCGCAGGCGGTATTCCAGATCAGCAATATCCCCGAAGGTATCCGCAATTTGTGGAGCCCATCGGCTGATGGCTGGTCCGATTACATGGAAACGCGCCGCACCGGCAGCCGTGAGCAGGATGGCTCGATCGGCGGCGGGGGCGATCAGCGGACAGAGGCGTGGTTCACCGGGTTCGGCAGCACGATGGACCGCGACCGCGCGGTCACAACCGTTGTCAACTTCGTGTCCAGCGACTTCGCCGTGGATTACAGCCAGGACGCCTTCGGTTTTCAGGCGGGTATCGATTTCGGCAACGATGTTTTCCGATATGGTCTGACCGGCGGTTTCATGACCAGCCAGCAAAACTTCAGCGGCACCAGCGACCGGATCGATTACGAGGTCGTGAACATCGGTGCGTATTTCGCGATTGATGCAGGGGCTTTCTATGCCAACGCTCTTGTCAAATATGACGATGTAAGCGGCGATTTGTTGAGCCCGTCGGGCCAGATCGCGACCGAAATCGACGGTTCGACAATCGGCGGGCGCGCCGAAATTGGCGTTCTGATTGGCGCGCGCGATGGTCTGTTTCTCGAACCGAATGCCTCGCTGTCATATGTATCTTCCGACGTAAGCGATTTTAGCGCACCGCAAGGTGACTTTGTCTTTGATGAGGGCGAATCCGCTCTGGGCAAGGTCGGCGCGCGGGTCGGCACGGGCTTCGACATGGGATCGCGCTCCGGCACAATCCATCTGGGTGCGCGCTATGTCCATGAATTCGAAGGGGAAGACGGCGTCAGCTTCATCAGCGGAACCCGCAGCTTCGATTTCAATAACGGCGATTTCGATGACTATGTGGAGCTGGATGCAGGGGTGACAATCGGTGATGAAACCGATGCGGTCAGCGCCTCTTTCCTAGGTCACGTCATCACCGGCGACGATGTCGACGGGTTCGGTGCGAGCGTAAACCTGCGCTTCCGCTTCTGATAGCGTGACGCAAATGCGGCCCGGGCCGCGGCATTCGCGCAGCGCGGTGCCGCACCGGGTCTGCGTGCCCTTTACACAGGCACTGGTCAGCGCACCCGTGAAGGATTAGCGTGGCCTTATGTGATTTGGGGGTGGACCTGAGATTATGACCGATGCGAAGGATGTAGAGGGCCCCCGGCGCCCCAAAATCTTCCTTAGCTATACACGGGCGGATATCGACCACGCCCGGCGCATCATTTCTCTACTGGAACAAGCCGGAATAGAGGTCTGGTGGGATGGCCTGCTGGAAGGCGGCGTTACCTATCTGTCCACTACCGAAGCCGCCCTTGAAGGGGCGGAGTGTGTTGTCGTCCTATGGTCGGAGCGGTCGGTTGGATCGAACTGGGTCCGCGACGAAGCGCAAAGCGGGAGAGAGCGCGGCTGTCTTGTCCCGCTATCGCTAGACGGTTCGATGGCGCCGCTTGGGTTTCGGCAGATCCAGCTGATCGATATCAGTGCGTGGGACGGCGATCCGCAGGCGGACGAAGCGCAAAGCATCATCGCCGCTGTCCAGCGTCAGACAGGGGGCGAAGCCTCGGCCAAGCCATCGACAACCCCGTCACCGCCAACAGCCGGCGCGGGGATTTCCCGGCGCGCTTTGGCGATTGGCGGACTGGGCCTTGCGGGCGGTGCGGCCGCGCTCGGCGCGTGGCAGATGGGGCTATTTTCCGCTCCTGCACAAGAGACGAATTCGATGGCGGTCCTGCGCTTCGTCAACCTGTCTGCTGACGCGGCGCAGTCGTGGTTTTCAGACGGATTGTCGAGCGAGCTTCGCCAGGTGCTTGCGCGGAACCCGAAATTGCGCGTGTCAGCCCCCACTTCCTCTCTGGCGTTGGAAGATGAGGACGATTTTGAAATCGGACGCGCGCTCGGCGTGCGCAACATCCTGCGCGGCAGCGTCCAGCTGGTGGATGATGTCGTGCGCATCGTGACAGAGCTGGTCCGGGTCGGCGATGGGCTGGTGATCTGGAGCTCCAAATATGACCGCGAATTTGCCGATGTCCTCGCCCTGCAGTCCGAAATCGCGGAAACGGTCGCATTCGAACTGGTCGAGGCGGTTGGCGACTCGCAGGTCATAGGCGGCACGGAAAATGTGCTGGCATACGAGGCGTATCTGCGCGGCATCGCGCTGCGAAATCTTTCGGCCGGGGTGGATAGTGACCGCGCCGCGCTTGCACATTTCGACACCGCCATCGAACTCGATCCGGGTTACGCGGCCGCGCACTCACTGCGCTCCACCATGCTCGCCTCGATCGCGAATGCTACAGGCGACGCCGATGAAGTGAACGAGCTGTTCGATCAGTCCATCGCTTCGGCGCAAAAATCCATCGAACTGGAACCGGAACTGGCCAGCGGTCATCTGGCGCTCGGCTTTGCTTACAACAATGGCAAGCTCGATCCGGCTGCTGCATATCCGTATTACAAGCGTGCGGAGGAGATCGCACCCGGCGACGCCGATACGCAGCGATCGGTTGCGATGTTCTATGCCTATGGCGATCAGACAGCCCTTGCGATGCAGATGATCAAGCGGGTGCTGGAGCTTGATCCGCTAAACGCGCGTGCATTCAGGGGCGCATCGTACGTCGCGCTGCTATCAGGCGATTATGCAGCGACAATCGAATACATGGACCGCGCGCTGGAATTGAACCCGGATCTGGCCAGCGCGTATTACGCCATTGCCAACGCGAAATTCATGCTGGGCGATATCGAAGGGGCGAGGGAAGCCTTTGAAAAAGAGACCATCCCAAGCTTTTCCCAGACCGGTCTTGCAATCACCCTGTTCAAACTTGGCGACACGGGGCGCGCGCAGGAAATCTTTGACCAGTTGCTTGCCGAATTCGGCGATGCGGTTCTCTACCAGCAGGTGCAGATACAGGCGCAATGGGGCAATACGGACGAGGCGCTGAAACTGCTGACGAGGGCATTTGAAAAGCCGGACCCCGGCGTCCTGCTCGCGCCGAACGACCCGCTGCTCAACCCGCTCCGCGCAGAGCCGGAATTTGATCGTTTGCTTTTGCAGCTTTCATCGTGATAGCCCGTTGTGGGTCATGCAATCACCGATGGGGGAAATTCCATGAAGAAAACCATTACCGCACTGTTCGCCGCTAGCGCCGTTTTGACGCTCGCCGCGTGCACTCCTGCTGAAGAACCGGCAGCGGAAGAACCTGCGACCGAAGATCCCATGACAGACGAACCAGACGAGATTGTCGGAACGGATGAGGACGACCCGCTGGAAGGCACTGGCAATCCAATTGGACCCAATGTGCCCGATGCTGATAACGGCAATCCAATCGGACCGAATTCGCCCGAAAGCGAAATCGAAGCCGAATAACCGATTGTTTGCAGTGCTGGCCTGATCGCGCGCGGTCGGGCCAGCCTGCTATTATGGGTTGGCGGCCATTGTCCGTGCAATCCAGCTGCGCACCGTACCAACGCGGGTGTAACGGCTTTTCTCGCCTACAGTCCCGCATTTGCGGCCCGCGCTGACAATCCCGATGACGCGGGGCACTCTGTCATCATCGTTATACGTGATCAGCGGGCCTCCGCTGTCACCGCTGCACGCCTGCTCCCCATCGTCACCCTGAGCGCATAGGGCGGCGAAGCGGTAACCGGTGATCGCCGTGCATTCCTCAATGCTGGCAAGTTTCAATGCGGCGCCGCGCAGTTCGGTCGTGGAGGTACTGTTTGCCGCCTCCGTCCAGCCCCAGCCATAGGTGTATACGGTTGCGCCCTCCTCAATTGAGCGGCTGTTCACGGGCGCTTTGTCATAATCGATCCGCGAGATTGAATTGACCGCTTCGCCCTGATCTCCGGCAGCAGCATCATATTTCACGAGCGCGATGTCATAGGCGAAATCGGAGCGGGTATAGCTGGGGTGGGGAAAGATCGCCTCGATAGGGAAGCTGACCCCTTCATTCGCGCGCGGATTGTGGACGCCCAAACGGATGCGGTGGCCTGCGCCCATCACGGACGATCCCTGATCGGTGAGGCAATGGGCCGCGGTTAAAATCCAGCCAGCCTTGATAACCGATCCTCCGCAAAGCACGCGCTGCGCGCTGGACAGGTTTTGGCCTGAAAGATTGCCGGGCCGCCACAACAGCGCCTGCCAGGGTGCCTGACCCGGTCTTAGCGAATAGCCTCCGAGGACATATCCTGTTGGCGGGCATATCCGGTCTGAATAAACTTTACCGCGAAAGCTGACAGATGTTGCGGTGCAATTGCCGGTCCATTGTTTGCGCTCTTCTTCTGGTAAAAGCGCCAACAGCCCGCCGGTGTCGTCTTCGCCGATAGGGGGGATGTAATTCGCGCCTGCCAAGGCTAGCGGAGCCGCCGGATCGCTCCAGAAACGCTTTTGAAGTTCATCACATGCGTAGGCATCACCTTGGTCGCAGGTTGCTTCGTAAAGAGCGGCGGCAGCAACTTTATCCTGAGCAATACGGTACCCGTAATCGAGCTCCCGCGCGAGCCTGTTGCAGGCGGGAAAGTGACCCAAATTGCAGCTGAGATCGAGGTATTGGAAAGCGTCTGGCCCGCTATCAGCGCTTGGCGTGTATGTCTCGTCGATCATGGCCTGTGCAAGAAGGTAGCACGCCTTTCCCTGCGCTGCGTCGCATGCTTGCGAAAGGTAGGCGCGGCCTTTCTCTTGGTTCTGGAGGATCAGGTCCTGCCGCATATAAATCTCGCCCAGATCACCGCATGCAACCTCATCGCCGTCATGGCATTTCTGCAGCAGTTCAGGCTCGGCCAGCATGGCTTCGGATTTGAAGCAATTTTGTTCGAGCAGCGCGCAGGACAGCTCATACATCCGGTACGCATAATCGCGGTCCATTGGCATTTCATTTCCAACAAATGCATGGTCGGCGAGTGTCAGACAGTCGAGGCCCGATTGCGCCGCGCAGGCGAGCGACAATGTTTCGATCCGCGGTCTCAAGACAGAATAGACAGCCGGATCAAATTTCAGTCTCAAAAGATCGGAACAGGCGGCAGGATAGCCGTTGTCGCAGCCGAAATTCAGCAGCGATATGCCCTCGCTATGGTCATAGAAACCACGCTCAGGCTTGAGCAATTCGGCAGCCTGCATCCGGCACGCTTCGACCTCTCCTGCAGAGCAGGTTTCGCGCAGGAGCGCGGCGGCGCTGGCCTCATCGCGCTCCATCCCGCGCCCGCTTGAAAGCGCATAAGCGTAGGAGGTGCATGCGCGCAGCGACCCCAGCGAGCAGGCCTTGGAAAAAAGCTCTGCCGCTTCTTCCTTGCCCGCGTCATCGACCTCGACATCGGCCAGCCCGCCCAGCCGCCGGCAGCTTTCGGCGTAGTCTTGGGCGCATCCCTCGGTATACAGGATTGCGGCAATCGGGCGGCTTTGCGCTGTGCCTTCGCCCAGTTCGTACGCGCGGGCGGTTTTGTAACAGGCAGCGAGGTTGCCGCGTTCGCAAAGCAATGTGTTGGAGTGCCATGCGGCTTCTTCGCGCGCCTCTTGCTCTGCCGATTTGTTGGTAGGCGCTTTTTCTGTGCCGGTGGTCCGGTATGTGCGGTAATCGCGGGCCTCGTCATCGGCAGGCTGCGCCGCCGCAGCCAGTGGAGCGACCAGCAGGCCTAGCCCGCAAAAAATGCGTGTCGCGGCTCGAAGAATACTCATGCGCCATTCCCCCAAATCGACCCAGTGTGAGGCTGCATCACCGCGAGCCGCCCTGTCAAGCGCGCCGCAGTAAGAGCGACGTGTCCCTTGTGCGCATGTGTGCTGCATGATTAAGGGTATCCGCGCACCGGATGTGAAGGGTGCGCTGGGCCACGGGGGCGAAAGACAAAGCGCATATGGGCACAACGTCCTTCGTCAAATGGAAGCCGCATCTCGCGATCGGCATCACCGGGCATCGCGGCAACAATGAAGCCTATGCGCGCGGAAAAAGCGGCGTCGAGGCGGCGCTGGCCGCGCTCTTCGATACCATTGGCGCCATCCGTGCAGAGGCGGGCGCAGGATTATCCGAGATACGTTTGCACAGCCTGCTGGCGGGCGGAGTGGACCAGGTTGCAGCCTGGTTGGCAAATGAACGCGGATGGAGCCTGATAGCGCCGCTCCCGTTTGGTTCACGGTTGAACAGCGCGCTGAATGCCGAGGTTGCAGACGCATCGGACCTTAATAAAATCCTGAATGGGGAAGCGCCAAATGACGCGGATTTAAGGCTGCGCGTTGATGCGATTGCCAGTCTTGAGCAGGCAGCGCATGTTTTTGAGATTGCCGACCGCGATGAACCGGTCGCGTCGCTTTATGCAGCCTCGCTAACCGGAGAGGCCGACCACGACCAGTTGCGGCGGCTTGACCTGCTGCGGTCTGAAAATGTCGCGCTTGCAGGCCGGGTCATGATCGAACGATCGGACCTTATGATTGCTGTCTGGGATGGCCGGACCACGCAGCTTAAAGGGGGAACAGGCCACACGATCCTGGCTGCGCTGAATTCGGGAACGCCGGTGTTGGTCATCGACCCGGCTGCGCCAGATGATTGGTCAATCCTCACTTTGCCGGAGGAGCTGGGACACCGCGCTGCATCTGAGGGCAGGGAGGCAAGCAACGCCTTGCTGCGGAGTTTAATCACCGGCGCACTTGCTCCGATTGATGACCAGATCAAATGCATCGAGCGGGAAAAATGGCGCGCGACAAGCGGGTTCGGCTTTGGCATCTACCGCAAGATCGAATTTCTGTTCGGCGGCAGGACGGCGCGTTCTGGCACGCTTCAGGCGCAGTATGAACAGCCGGAGAAAATCGGTGCGGGAAGCGGCGCCGGACTGCTTTTGACGGCTGAAAAAACGCTCAATCCCGGGGACCGTCTGAACGGGAAATTGCGGGAGGAATTGCTGCCGGTTTTCGCTTGGGCAGATGGCGTCTCAAGCCGTCTTTCCGATGCCTATCGCAGCAGCATGTCGGTGAACTTCGTGCTCTCCGCCTTGGCGATCATCGCGGGCATCGCTTACCTCCCGCTTGGCCTTGCGGCGCACAAATGGATTTTCGCATCGGTCGAGCTGATCTTGCTGCTTGGCATTCTGGCGATGACGTTTGCTGGCCTGAAACTTGCTTGGCACAAACGGTGGTTTGAAACGCGGCGGGTCGCGGAATATCTGCGATTTGCCCCCGCGCTGGTGCTGATGGGCATTGCGAGGCCGGTCGGGCGCTGGCCCAAAGGCGACACGCACGAATGGCCAGAGCGGTTTTCCAGAGACGTTCTGCGCGACATCGGTTTGCCGACCAGCGCGATGAGCCAGACCTATCTCAGAACGATCCTGAAAGACGTGGTCCTTCGCCATGTCCAAAACCAGCGGCGCTATCATGAAGCAAAGGCACGGCAGCTGGAGCGTGCTCATCACCGGCTCGACAAATCGGCAGAAGCCTGTTTTCTCGCTGCGGTCGTCTCTGTATCGATTTACCTCCTGCTCGAAGCGGGTGAGATGTTTGGTATCGTGCCTGATGGATTGCCGTTTGCCTTGGCTAAAATTTTCACGTTTCTGGGCGTTGCTTTCCCGACGCTCGGTGCGAACCTTGCAGGGATCAGGTATTTCGGGGACTTCGAACGCTTCTCCGCAATTTCATCCGTCACCGCCGCGCGGCTTGCCGGGATAGAAAAGCGGATCGAACTCCTTTTGACCGGTGATCCCGACATGCTGTCTTACCAGGCTGCCAGCGAAGCCGTGCGCAAAGTGGACGAAATTGTCATCGGCGAGATTGAGATGTGGCAATCGGTGTTTGGTTCAAAACATCTGGCACTGCCTGCCTGAATTTTCGGGAGCGGGCGCGAACGGCCCATGCGCGCCGCGAGATGCGAAGGCTGCGTTACAAATCCCGTCGATCATTCTTTGAATTGCAACACCGCCGAAGCCGCTGAGTCACAGTCTCGCCCTAGAGGGAAGCTCTCTCCTCTCCAACCTTTCGGGGCACACCATGAGACTTACTGTTTTCAAAAGCGCACTCCTTACCACTGTTGCCGTCATTCCAGCCCCCTTGCTGGCTCAGGATGAGGCGGCCCAAGACGATGCGGATCCACGCAACACAATCATCGTCACCGCGCAAAAAATCGAACAGCGGGCACAGGACGTGCCGATCACGATCTCTGCGGTGACGGGTGAGCGGATCAAGGATTTGGGCGTGTCCGATCTCGACGAGTTGTCGAACTACATTCCCGGCCTGAACATTCAGGAGCAGAGCGCCAACAACCCCGGCATCGTGATCCGCGGCGTCACCTCGGACAGCGGATCATCACAGCAAGGGCCGCGTGTCACGCTGTATTACAACGGGGTCGATATCTCGCGTTCGCGCGGGTCGTATCAGGCGATCTACGACCTTGAGCGGGTCGAGGTTATCAAGGGGCCGCAGGCTACACTGTTTGGCACTGCATCTGCAGTCGGCGCAATCAGCCTGGTATCCGCACGCCCGCGCGAAGGTTTCTCCGCAGAAGTGACCGGCGGTTATGGCAATTTCGACCAGACGCTGCTGGGCGGATATGTCAATGCAGGCTCGGACGTGCTTGCCGCGCGGGTCGCATTCGAATGGCGCACGCGCGATGGCTATGTCGAAAACCTCAACGCCAATCAGGAAGAGGAGCTTTACGCGCAGGACCAAGTCGGTGTGCGCGCCTCGCTTCGATACACGCCGACGCCTGACGTCACAGTCGATTTGATCGGAACCTACGATCAGCAGCGCAACGGCGGGACACCGTTTGTCTCGGGCACGTTCCCTGCCTTCACCGGTGCGCCGGGCGGCGCGGAGAATGCGTTCCAGCCCGCCAATCTGGGCGGATTTCCCGAAGGCGCGGACGCCTTGGGTGATGACCAACTGGGCCTCAACCGCGAGGTCTATGACGTCAATCTCACCGCAGAATACCAGTTCTCAGACGACTGGACCTTCACAACGGTGAATGGATACCGCGAGTTTGACAGCGCCGAAGTGTTCGATGCCGATGGCACCGCCGCACCCTTCCTCGAATTCACCGAAATCGCCACCGGCTGGCAGGTCAGTCACGAAGGGCGCTTCAGCTACAACGGCGCAAACCTGCGCGCCAGCATGGGCTGGAACATGTTCATCGAAGAAGGGCTGCAAAACGTCCCTTTCGCAACAGAGGAAGGCACCTATCTGCAGTGCCTCACGACCCTGTTCGGCGCTGCGCTGATACCGGGCATCCCTTGTGTTGCAGCCGACGGTAGTGTCCCGGCAAGCGTAGTCACCGGGCTTGCGACCGGCGGCGCGGCGACCTCGATCCTTTACGCCTCGGTGTTTGAAAATCAGGGACGGAACGAAGCGTATTCGGTGTTTGGCGATGTGACATGGCTGGCGAGCGATGCGCTCGAGCTTACTGTTGGCGTGCGGCTGATCGATGAATACCGGCAATCAGGTTTTTTTGCAGACATTCCGAATGGCGCGCTAAGCGGTGCGCCGCTCATTCCAGGTCAGATCGACACCAACGGGCAGACGTTCACCGCCGATGACAATTTCCAGGCGGTGCTTCCGCGTTTCAACGCGCTCTACCGGATCAGTGACGATGTGAACGTGTTCGCCACCGTTTCAAAAGGGCGGCGTTCGCCGGTGGTGCAATTGAGCGCCGGTCTGGATGATGTGGGCAACGTAGTTTCCGATCTCGATGTCGTCCCGGCAGAGACAGTGTGGAATTACGAGGGCGGCATCAAACTCGCCAGCGGTCCGGTCTCAGGCTCGCTTGGAGTGTATTACCAGGTCTATGACGGGTTTCAGGTCACAGTTCAGGAACTGGACGATGCGGGCAATCCAACCGGTTCCACGCGGACCGAAAGCGCAGGCTCGGCCAGCAATCTCGGTGTCGAAGCGGAGATCGTTCTCGATGTGGCGGACTGGCTACAGGTGTTTGGCAATGTCGGGTATATCGACGGTGGAATTGATGAGGACAATGCGTTCGCTCCTGAATTTTCCGGCGCGCGTTTCCGCCTTCAGCCTGAATGGCAGGCGGCTGGCGGGTTCACCATCGACGCGCCGATTTCGGACGGAGTGTGGTTTTTCGCGACACCCAGCGTAACGCATCGCAGTCGTATTTTCTTCGAAGTGCCAAACAGCGACCTGATCTCGCAAGGTCCGGTGACATTGGTGAATGCCCGCGCCGGTATCAGTTTTGCCGATGAACGGTATGAGATCGCGGGCTTCATCCGCAATGCCTTTGACGAGGAGTATTTGCTGGATGCAGGCAATACCGGTGGGGCGTTCGGAATACCGACCTTCATCCCGGCGGAACCGCAGTTTTACGGCGTTCAAATCACCGCGCGCTTCGGCGACTGATAACGTAAAATTGGATCACACCTATGCCGCCGGAGCTGACTGCTTCGGCGGCATTTCTTTATGCGGGATGCGGGATCAGGTCTTTATGCGCGATGCGCGATTATGCGACCCAGGGACCACTGATAGCCAGAGTTGCTGTGGGGCTGTAGGCGTTCACGAACAGGACCCCCCCATCGGGCGACCAGCACGCGCCGGCAAGCTCGGTTTCCTGCCGCAACCAGCCCAGCGGATAGGCTTCCCCGGCTGGTGTGATGCCGCGCAAGTGGTTGGTCGCGACATCGCCGCTCTGGTCCTCGCACACGATAAGGTGCCCGTTCGGCGAAACGGTGAGATTGTCGCCGTAGTGGAACTGCGACGCGTCGTTGCTTTCGAAGAAAAGCTCGAGCCTTTCCGGTCCGCTTTGTGGGAGCGTCAGGCGAAATATCTGTCCCAACCGCGCCGCACCGCCGGATGTGCAGCAGAAATAAAGCTCGCCGTCGCCCATGTGGATGCCTTCGCCGCGGGCAAACAGCGTGCCGCCCCGTGCTGCTCCTCGTAGCCGCAAATCATCGGCCGGGCTTTCGACGTTGTCGAGATCGATCCAGCGCGCTTCTGTTCCGCCGCCGGGCCGTATCTGATCCCCGCGCCAATTGCGGCTGTCCGAAAGCCGGTTCGCCGCCAGCGCCTGCAAGCGCCCCCCAGCCGCCAGATTGCTTGGGCTGACCGGCACATAGCGGTAGAGCAGACTGTCCTCGCGGTCTTCGGTCAAATAGACGATGCCGCTGACCGGATCGACGCAGGCCGCCTCGTGATTGAAACGGCCCATCGGCTTGATCGGGGCGGGATCGATGAGGCCGCTGGCATTGGCGGGAACTTCGAAAACCCAGCCGTGATCGCGCCTCACGCCGTCGCCTGCGCGGGTCACGTCCTCTTCGCAGGTGAGCCAACTGCCCCACGGCGTCGTCCCGCCCGCGCAATTGCGGATCATCCCTGCGAGCGAGCGAAATTCGCGGCGCACCTCCAGGGTTGCGGCGTTCAGCACGATTGTCGTCGTCCCGCCTGGCAGAATTGCGCCATCCTCTGACGTATCGAAGCCGCGGGGCAAGTCGCCGCCAGCATCATGGCTGGCACGAAGCTCGTGATTGCGCACCAGCGCGATTTCGCCGTTGCCCAGATCGAAACAGCCCATGCCGTCGGCCCTGTCGGGAACGCGGCCCCCATCGTTCATGGCGTCGCCCAACCGGGATAGGACGCGGTAGGAAAACCCGCCTGGCAGATCGAGCAATCCGGCTGGGTCCGTTTGCAGCGGGCCGTATGGGCTGGCGGTAAGTGATCCGGTCGGATTGGCGATTATGCGAGTGCATCCGCTGGCGAGCAGCGCGGCGAATGCGCTGCCTGTGGCAGCCAGAAACTGGCGGCGGTCTGCCGGGATCATTCGGCGGCTTCCAATGCTGTTAAAATCGACTGCCACGAAACCAGTTTGAAATTCTGTGCATCGGGCCGATTGTCGCCGTCTTGCGCAACAAATAGGCCGGCCGGATAATCCGCACCGAACCCGCCTAGCGAAAGCGCGATCCCGTCGGTTTCCTCGGTCGATCCGATTGCAGAGCCACCGATGCGAAATCGCCCGACCGGCAACATGTCCGGCAGGCGGTAGACACCGTATGCATTGTCACCCTGACTGGATGCGACCAGATACCCGCCGTCCGTCCCAACCGGAGCCAGCGCCAGACCTTCCACGTCCGCAACGAGCATCCCGTTGTCGATCATCGCGACAATTTCGCCAGCGCCCGTTTCCGTGTCGAATTGCCAGATACCGGCGGTTTCCTCCCCGACATAGAGCTGCCCCGTGCGCGGGTCGTAGACGCAACCTTCCGGCTGGCTTGGCACCTGCGCAAAGGTGCGCGTTTCGCTCGTCCAGCCGTCATTGCCGCTGCGCAGCGTGTTGAGCGCGATGCGGCCATCCTTGATCGGGCTGAATACAGTGACGGAGCTATCGTCCGCCTGCTCTGCGATGCAAAAGCCATACGCTTCGCCCGGCCCTGCATCGACGCGCGTCAATTCGGTGAGGGTGCCGCTGACCGTGTCGAGCGAGGCGAGCAGGATCTTGGCCTTGGCCGGATCGCCCCGGTCGCTGGCACCGACCAGAACCGTCCCGTCTGAAAGCTCGATCAGGTCGACATTGTTGAGCAGTCCGCCCGCCAGAAAGCTGCGAACCTTCCCGTCGAGGCCGTAGACATACAGCCCCGCCTTCTTGTCCGTCGCGACAATCAGGCTGGCACCGGGCTGGACGGAATTGCGCCAGATCGCCGCATCGTCGGCTGCGTCTTCGTTGGCTGTCCCGACCGGATCGGTCTGGCCGGATGCGGCGACAGTGACTGCGGGATCGCCTGTTATCTGCACACTAGCGCAGCCGGCGGCGATCCCAAGACACACGAGAGCAAAGAGATGAAATTCGCGCATGATCAGAAAGTGTACCGTGCGCCAAACTTCATCGTCCAGCTGTATTCTTCGTATTGCAGCAGGTTCTCTCCGCCGCCCAAACGGTTGAATGCGAAGTAATCCGCATCGTTGATGTTGACCCACTCGTAATACAGCTGAAGGTTGTCGGTCGCGCGGAATTTCGCGCTGAGGTCCAGCTGGAAGTGATCGTCGACATACCGGTCCAGATCGGCCTCGTCCGAAAGTTCGTCCAGATAGCCATCGCGATATGTGCCCGACAGGCGGATATCGAACGGCCCCTTGTCATATCCGACCGAGATGTTGCCGGTGTGTTTTGACGTGGCGGGCAAGTCGATGTCACGCGGCCCGTCACTTTCGACGGTTGTGATTGTTCCGCTGGCATCGGTGAAAGTGTAGTTCGCCTGAAAAACAAATCCGTCGAGCGCGCCCACGAAAGCCTGCGAGAAACCGAGTTCCACGCCGAAAATCTCGCCTTCATCGCCATTGGCGAAAATGGTCGCTTCGTCATAACTCACGCCGCTAAAGGTGCCGCCATTATCGAAATTCTGCTCGACGATAAAATCCTCAATGCTTTTGTAGAACACCGATGCGAAGATCGCGCCGTTATTGCTCATGTAATATTCGGCTGCCGCGTCGAGGTTCCATGCCTCGGTCGGAAGCAGAGCGGGGTTGCCGAAGGTGCCTTCGCGCTCGCCATCGTCAGCCTCTTCAATGGTGATGCGCGGGGCCTGCTGGAACGGGCCGGGGCGCACGATGCTGCGATATCCGGCCAGGCGCAGGATCAAATTGTCTTGCGCTTCGAACCGGACGTTGAAGCTGGGCAGCCAGTGGTCATAATCGCGGTCGATGGTGGTCGGAGAGACCAAGATCGTGTCTTCCGCCGCAATCGCGCCGCCGGGCAGCACGCCGTCTTCTTCGACCAGTAGAACGTCGTTGCCCGACAGTGTGTTGGACGTGTCCTCGTAACGTACGCCGGCAATGACGGTAAGGTCGCTCGTCTCCCACCGGCCCAGCAGATATCCTGCGAGGATGTCTTCCTCGACCACGAAATCCTCGACCGTGGAATCGAACTGACTGTCCAGCTCCTGCAGTTCGAAATCGCCAAAATTCGCGCCGAAGAACTCGCTCGCCTCGGTCAGGCCGGGCAGGGGGTTGAGATCAGCGATCCGATAGGTTGGGCCGGTTCCAAGAACGTCTGACAAAAGCAGGTCGTCATTCTCATAGAACTGGATCTCACCGTTAAAGCTCTTTTCGCGCCAGCGCCCTTTGAAGCCGGCCTGCACGGTGAAAGTCCCCGCGTCGCTTACGAAACGGCGGCCAATGTCGAACTGGCCTGTATATTCCTCGTCCTCGCTATCGGATAGCGCGGTCAGCTCGATATCGTTCAACTCATACGCGGATGCATTGAAGAAATCGCCGGTCGGGTCGGACAGAACCGAATATGCAGGGATGCGCGGGTTGGAATAATCAAAACCGATTTCCAGCCCCTCGGCTTCAAATTCGCGCTCGAAAACTG
Organism: Erythrobacter sp. MTPC3; assembly: GCF_042854385.1. Classification (NCBI taxonomy): domain Bacteria; kingdom Pseudomonadati; phylum Pseudomonadota; class Alphaproteobacteria; order Sphingomonadales; family Erythrobacteraceae; genus Erythrobacter; species Erythrobacter sp. MTPC3. The sequence goes on along the minus strand of NZ_BTGP01000005.1, from coordinate 155,496 downwards.
TCGGGTCGACGCTGCCGTTTTCGAACTCTGTCGATTTGGCGTAGCTGGCGGAATAATCCGCGAACCAATCGCCCCAGTCACTTTCTCCGCCAAATACAATCGAACGGATGCGCTGACGTTCAAAACGGTCTTTTACATCGCGTTCAATCGTGATCGCTTCATCGTCGTTGTAAACCGGCGAAAGCGAGGTGCCGCTGACGCCCGCATCGCCCAGATCGAAGGTAAGGCGGCGGCGGAATTCCTGATCGTCAAACTGGCTCCAGATGCCTTTGACATACAGTTCGGTGCTGTCGCCCGCACGAAAATCGAGGCCAAGCGTCGCGCTGATCCGTTCACGCTCGACATCATAATCGCGGTACTGGACTTCTTCGGGGTAGAGCAGGCCATCATCCTGCCAATCATCTGCCTCGACATTGTCGGTTTCAAACTCGCGCTTGTAATAGGAAACGCCGCCTGAAATGCCGAAATTCTCTGTCAGGCGCGCGGCGAAATCGGCGCTGAGATCGGGGGTCAGTTGTTCGGAAAGATCGTTGTAACTGCCGCCTGCCGAAACGACGAACAGGTCGGTGCGCCGGTCGAACGCGCTCGTCGTTTCAATCTCGATCGAGGCGCCGATGGTGTCGGCATCCATGTCGGGCGTAAGAGATTTTTTGACTTCGATGGATTCGATAATATCCGAAGAGATCACATCGAGAGCAACGGCGCGGATATCGCTTTCCGGGGAAGGCAGTCGCACTCCGTTGACGGAGGTTGCATTCAGCGTGGGATCAAGCCCGCGCACCGAAACAAAGCGGCCTTCGCCTTGGTCATTGAGCACGTTGATGCCGGGCAGGCGGCGGAGCGATTCTGCCACGTTCTGATCGGGAAACTGCCCGATGGCATCGCGGGTCAGAACGTCGCTGATCCCGTCATTGGCGCGCTTTCTGGACAGTGATGAGGCCTGGTTCGCGATCTGGCCAATGACCAGAATGTTGCCGCTGCCCTCCCGCATCAAGGCGAAAGTTACAGTCGCAGCGCCGGTTTCAGTCACGGTGACAGTCTGGGTCTGAGGCTGCGCGCCGATATATCGCACTTCGACGGTGTATGTTCCGGCAGGCACATCGCTGAAAAAGAAACTGCCGTCGCGCTGGGTGGTGACCGTGCGGTCCAGCTCGATGATCTCGACTTCCGCTGCGCGCACCGCAATTGTATCGTCTGCGTCCGTAACGGTGCCGCGGATGTCGCCGGCCCATACGGCGGCGGGGGTCATCAGCGCAGCCGCTGCCGCGCCGGAAAACATAATCGTCTTGAAATTCATTGCTCGTTCCCTCCTGAACACGGAAGGTGCGATAGGGCCGGAGCTTGTCAGTTTCGCTTCAGTTCAAAGAATGTCACGCGTCAATTATCCGAATTACGTTACGGTTTTGTAGCATCCAGCGCTTCAGGCGCTGCGCCAGGGTCCGCCATCAAATCCGGCAGACACAGCAAAACTTCCGCTGACGCCGCGGTCGAATTGATCGGACACCACTGTCGAAACGGTTACGTGGTCGACGCGCGCTTCGCCGGGGGTGAGGGTGACGATCGAATATCCTTTGCTATCCTGATCGCAGAAGGCGACTTCGTCTGCGGTTTTTTGAAGCATGACTCCGATACCCGGCATGATTGAGCCAAATGACGGGCTGCTGATCGCGGTGCACCCGGCCTCAACCGCCGCGAGCCTGCCGCCATCATCATGAAGATTGTTGCTCCACGCTGCGTGGCTGTCGCCCGACAGAACAATTGGGCGTGATCCTGCGCGCGCAAAAAGACTGTACAAACGCTCCCGCGCATGGGGATAGCCATCCCAAGAATCGAGGCTGAATGGGACGCCGGCACGGTACCGCACCAATGCCTCATCAAGCCGGTTACGATACAGCTCCGGCATGGCGGCGCGCATCGCGGCAAAGGCGTCTGCGCCCAGTATCGCCTCAAGATCGGGGCCGGGCACCTTCGCCATGATCACCTGGTTGCCCAGCAGCTGCCACGGCTTTCCCGCTGCGACCGAGGCTGACATTACAGCCTCAAGCCAGTCACTCTGTTCGCGGCCCAGCAATTCGCGATGCGGCTGGTCGCGTTCGGCAAGCACGGCGGCGCTGGATGCTTCAGGTGTCAGGTCACTGCGGGGGAGCACTTCCTGATCGCGCGCCAACAGCCGCGTTTCGACCATCGCAAGGGTCGCTAGATCACCAAATTCGAAGCTCCGAAAAATCGCTTCGTGGGCCCGCAGGGGATCGGGATCGCGGATCGGCATCCATTCAAAATAGGCCTGCATGGCGACGGCTTTGCGTGCCGACCAGTCGCCCTCTGTATCGTTCTGGTGGTTTTGTGCCCCGCCTATCCATGAATTGTTCGTCGTCTCGTGATCGTCCCATACGCAGATAAAAGGCGCGCGGGCATGGGCGGCTTGCATATGCGGATCCGCTTTTACCTGAGCGTGGCGTTGGCGGTAATCTGCCAGTGAGACAATTTCGTGCGTTGGGACAGGCAGACGCCCGATCTGGCGGCCGATATCGGTGCCATAGCCGGTATCGCCGTACTCATAAATGTAATCGCCAAGATGAATGACCGCATCCAGCCGCTCCAGCTTCGCCATGTCGGCAAAGGCATTATAGAATCCGCCGGGGTACAGCTGGCACGAAGCGACAGCTAACACGGCATCATCGGTCTTGCCGGTGGGCAGCGTGCGAAACCGACCCAGCTCTGTGCGGGCGCCGCCCGGCCCCTCGAACCAGTAATGATATTCTCCGCCAGCTTCCAGCCCGCCAACATCGACTTTCGCGGTGTGATCGGCAGAGGCGCGCGCCATGACTGAGCCGGACGAAACCGCCTCCGTCCCGGGATAGGGGGCGACGTGCCATTTCAGCTCGACATCGCCGGTAAAGCCATCCTCCACAGTGACGCGCGTCCAGATGATCGCGCCATCGGCAGCCGGATCGCCGCTTGCGATACCATGAGCGAAGGTCACTTGGCCCGGCGTTTTGCTTTGCCCCAGCGCGACCGCTGGCACATTCAGGGCCGTGCCCGATCCAAGCAGAGTAAGGGCGGTGCGGCGATTAAGGTGCATGGCTATTCCTTTGCAATAACGCCGCGCGGTCAGGCCCAAATTGCGGCGCCCGATTTAATTGCAGCATTACATTCGTGTCGTTTGGATATCTGGTGCCGATGACAGGACAGCGGCCATTTCATTACGGACAGATGAAATTTTGACGGCTTTGCCATCTTTTCCGGTCTGAAATGGCAAAGGTCATCGTGCAGGCGGCCTCGGAAACAGCACGGGCGTTTTTCGCGTATAATTCTTGTATTCAGGATCATCACCCCACCGCTCTTTCGCAATGCAATCTAGCAAGTTGATCCCGCTAACTTTCGTCAGCAGCAGCGTCACGAACAGCGGGGAGATAATTGCGAGATATGACCATCCGGCAAGAACCGGCAGCGCGATTACAAGGATACCGGTCCACAGCGTAATCTCGCCAAAGTAATTGGGGTGCTGCGACCATGCCCACAGGCCCGACCTGATGAATTTGCCTTTGTTCGCCGGATCGGCCTTGAAAATGCGTTTTTGATTGTCTGCGATCACTTCGAACGCAAACCCGATGGCCCAGATTGCGCTGCCTACCCAGAAGAACACGCCAATGTCTGCCGTCTGTTCGCTGGTGATCACGATCAGGGCCGCCGACGCGGTGAAGATCACCCAGATGGCCTGCAAGGTCCACGCGACCAAAAACCGCGGTGGATTGATCTTTATCTTTTCAAACCGCTGATCCGTCCCGCCAGCAGAATGGATGCGGCGAAACAGGAATGTGCCAAGCCGGATTGTCCAGATCGCGACCATCACCGCAACCACTGCGCCCCTGAGGTCAAGCGGCCATGCGGCGTAGCAAGCTGCAGCGATTACTGTCAGATAGGTGACGGCACCCATCGTATCGTAATACCGATCGCTTTGAGTGATAGCCGCCGGGATGAATGCAATCCAATTCACTGCGAATGCGGCCAGCGCGCAGACAAAGACCGCTGAGAAGCCGCCGATCCCGACGCTGTTGGCGCCAGCCAGATAGGCAAATCCCAATCCGATTGCCGAAGCGATTGCCACGATCAGCAAACTGCGCGGCGCGTGCCGAAACGTCATTCTTATACCCCTGAACGCGATCCGTAGAACTTCGTTGGCGCTGGTTCTTTTCAAAGCGCCGCGGGTTGATAACGCAGTTTGGCTTAATGCGCGAACCCGGTTTTGCACAGCGCATCCCCTTCATTGCAAGGGACGCAAATGATTGACAATCCGTACCCCATCCGACCTTTGTGTGAAGCGCGCGAAAGCGGATTAAGGTGGCGTTTGCAACAAACAGGAACGGGCGAGATTTGTCAGGCTGGGAATTCTGGATCGACAGAGGCGGCACGTTCACCGACATTGTTGCGCGGACACCGGCTGGTGAGCTGAAAACAGCCAAATACCTGTCGGAAAACCCGGACAGCTATGACGATGCGGCGCTGCACGGCATTCGCATTTTTCTGGGCCTTGATCCGGCTGAGCCGATACCGCCGGGCGATATCCAGGCGATCAAGATGGGCACCACTGTCGCCACCAATGCCTTGCTGGAACGTGAGGGTGAACGCACTTTGTTTGCGGTGACGCGCGGGCACCGTGATGTGATCGAAATCGGCTATCAGGCGCGGCCCGATACCTTTGCGCTCAATATCCGCAAACCATCGCTGCTTTATGGTGACGTGATTGAGATTGCGGAGCGCATTCGGGCGGACGGGCAGGTTGAGCAGCCGCTTGATATCGCCGCGACCAAGGCCGCGCTACAGACTACATTCGGCGCGGGATTTCGCAGCATCGCGATCGCCCTCATGCACGCTTACAAATACACAGAGCATGAGCGGCAGGTTGCGCAGATTGCCCGCGATATCGGCTTCACTCAGGTGTCCGCCAGCCATGAGGTCAGCCCGCTGCCCAAGATCGTCAGCCGCGCGGAAACCACGGTGGTCGATGCGTATCTCACCCCGATCCTCCACCGCTATGTCAATCAGTTTACCGCCGCGTTCGGTGAAGAATGCGAGCCGGGAAAGCTGCTTTTCATGCAGTCATCAGGCGGATTGACCGGTGCGCAGAATTTCAGGGGCCGCGACGCGATCCTATCTGGCCCGGCAGGGGGTATTGTCGGGTGTGTGGAGACCGCGCGGCAGGCCGGTTTCGACAAGGTCATTGGTTTCGACATGGGCGGCACCTCGACAGATGTTTCGCACTATGCAGGCGAGTTCGAGAAGGTTTACGAAACCGAAGTCGCCGGTGTGCGGATGCGGGTGCCGATGCTGCATATCCACACCGTTGCAGCTGGCGGCGGATCGGTGCTGCGGTTCGAGGACGGACGGTTCCGTGTCGGTCCGCAATCGGCAGGCGCAAACCCCGGCCCCGCCTGTTACCGGCGCGGCGGGCCGTTAAGCGTGACCGATATCAACGTCTGTCTTGGCAAGCTTGATCCTGAAGATTTCCCGCAAATTTTCGGGCCCGGTCAGGACCAGATGCTTGACCGCGCGGCATCTTATCAGGGCTTTGTCGCTATCGCCGATGAGGTTGGCGGGGGCCGAAGCGCCGAGCAGGTGGCCGAGGGTTTCCTTGATATCGCGGTCGAGAACATGGCGCAGGCGATCAAGAAAATCTCCGTCGCGCGGGGGTATGACGTGCAGCAATATGCGCTCAACTGTTTTGGCGGGGCGGGCGGGCAGCACGCCTGTCTGGTTGCAGAGCGGCTGGGCATTTCGACTATCCTGCTGCATCCGTTTTCCGGCGTGCTATCGGCTTACGGCATGGGCCTCGCCTCCACCTCAGCAGAGCGGCAAGAGGTCGTTGATCTTGATCTGGATGCAGGCGGCGATGCGATGATCGAAGAGACCGCAGCGCGTCTTGGCCGCGACGCAGCCGACGAACTGGACAGGCAGGGGTTCGACATTGAAGGCGCGCAGATACAGTCCAGCGCCTTGGTCCGCTATCGGGGTACGGATACTGCGATTACCGTGCCATTGTCGTCATCTCGGCAGATGCGCGCCGATTTTGAGATCGCGCATCAGAGGCAATACGGCTTTACCGCCCGCGAAAAAGCGGTGCTGCTTGATACCCTGATCTCGGAATGCCGGATCGGCGGTTCGCAGCATGTCGGCGCACCTGATCCGGGCAGGAAAGGCGGCAATGGCGAGCCGTTTAAGCAAACCCGTTTTTATTCGAAGGGCTGTTGGCACGACGCCCCCGTCTTCGACTTTGGGAACTTGGCAAAGGGGGCGGTTATTGCAGGGCCAGCAATCATTACCGAGCCGACCGGGACGATTGTGATCGAACCCGGCTGGAGCGGCCGGATCGACGCGGCGGGTAACCTCGTGCTGGTCACTACCGGGCGGGCGCAGCAGGCCGATCGCGCGGTGACGAGCGCCGATCCTGTCATGCTGGAGATTTTCAACAACCTCTACATGTCGATCGCGCAGCAAATGGGCATTGTCCTGCGCAAGACCTCGCAATCGGTTAATGTGAAGGAGCGGCTCGATTTTTCATGCGCGATCTTTGATCCGACGGGCAACCTTGTGGCCAATGCGCCGCATGTGCCGGTGCATCTGGGGTCGATGGATGCGAGCGTGCGCACCATCATCGAAAGCGGGCAAAGCATTAATCCCGGCGATGCCTTCGTCCAGAACAACCCTCATAATGGCGGATCGCATTTGCCCGACATTACCGTCGTGACGCCGGTTTTCGACGAGGCGGGAGATGCGGTCCTGTTTTATGTCGCAAGCCGTGCGCATCATGAAGATGTCGGCGGGATCGCTCCCGGATCAATGTCCCCGCGTGGCCGCAACATCCACGAAGAGGGCGTGCTGCTCGACAATTTGAAACTGGTTGAACGCGGTAAATTCATGTCGGATCGGATCGAAGCGGCGCTGTCATCCGGCCCCTATCCGGTGCGCAATATCAATCAGAACGTTGCAGACCTGATGGCGCAGGTCGCAGCGAACGCCGCCGGAGCGGCGGAACTGCGCAAGCTGACCGAAATGTACGGCCTTGATGTCGTCCATGCCTATATGCAGCACATCCAGGACAACGCAGAAACCTGCGTGAAACGTGTTCTGACGCACCTTAAGGATGGTAACAGCACACTCACGCTCGACAGCGCAGCAACGATTGCTGTTGTCATCAATGTCGACCGGAATTGCGGCACGGCTGTGATCGATTTCACCGGAACCAGCGCCCAGCAGGACAGCGCATTCAATGCGCCTTTCGCCGTGGTAAAGGCTGCGGTGCTTTACGTGATCCGGTGCCTGGTGGCGGACGATATCCCGTTAAACGCGGGCTGCATGAAGCCGCTGACGATCATTGCGCCTGAAGGATCGATGCTGAACCCGCGTTTTCCTGCTGCGGTGGTAGCGGGTAATGTCGAAACCAGTCAGGCCATTACCGACGCACTGTTCGCCGCGCTTGGCCGTCTGGGGTCGAGCCAGGGCACCATGAACAACCTGACATTCGGCAATGATCGCTACCAATATTACGAAACGATATGTTCGGGCGCGCCTGCCGGGCCGGGTTTTGACGGGGCGGCGGCGGTGCACACCCACATGACCAATACGCGCATGACGGACCCTGAAATTCTCGAGCAACGCTACCCCGTCATGCTCGACCAGTTTTGCATTGATCGCGGTTCGGGCGGGAAGGGGCAATGGAATGCGGGTGACGGCATCACGCGGCGCATCCGGTTTCTTGAGGAAATGCACTGCTCCATCCTGTCTGATCACCGGCGCGTCGCCCCGGCTGGCACGGCGGGCGGGGAGGCAGGCAGGCTGGGCCGCAACCTGATCGAACGCCGCGATGGGTCATGCGAAGATATCGGCGGATGCGCAGAGGCAAGTGTGCAAAGCGGTGACAGCATCATCATCCAGTCGCCAACCGGAGGGGGCTTTGGCCCGGTTTCGAAACGCAAGCAGACAAAGGACCGGCCAGCATGATGAAACGGCTGCGCAATATCGGCCCCGGCGCGCTCGTCACCGCCGCATTCATCGGGCCGGGCACGGTCACGGCCTGCACACTGGCCGGAGTAAATTTCGGCTACGCGCTGCTGTGGGCGCTCGTATTTGCGACGCTGGCGACGATAGTGTTGCAGGAAATGGCCGCGCGGCTGGGGGTGGTCACGCAAAGGGGGCTGGGCGAAACACTGGCCGAACTGCTTGATCAAACGGTCTGGAAATGGCCACTGATCGTGCTTGTCGGTGTTGCGCTTTATCTCGGCAATGCGGCCTATGAAGCGGGCAATCTGTCTGGTGCGGCGCTGGGTATCGCGGCCATTGCTGGCGAGAGTGACGCAGTGTTTTCCGGCAGCGTGGTGATCATCGCAGGTCTGGCAGCGGCGCTGCTGCTAGGCGGTTCGTACCGGCTGGTAGAGCGGGTGCTGCTGATGCTTGTGATCACGATGGCGGCGTCCTTCATCGCGACTTTCATCATCGTCCGCCCCGATCCCGGCGCGATGCTGACCGGTATGTTTGCCCCTTCGATCCCCGATGGCGCGCTGCTCACGGTGATTGCCCTGATCGGAACAACTGTGGTGCCGTACAATCTGTTTTTGCACTCGACCGCCGTGCGAAACAAATGGTCGGGGCCGGAAGATCTGGGGGCTGTGCGCACCGATACGGCGGTGGCCATCGGCATCGGAGGCATGATCGCGATCCTGATCGTATCGACCGCCGCAGCCAGCCTTTTTGCAGCTGGCATCTCTGCTGAAAGCGCAGCCGATCTTGCCCGCCAGTTTGAGCCTTTATTCGGGCCATATTCAAAATACATGCTGGGTGCCGGCCTGTTCGCCGCCGGTCTGACCAGCGCGATCACCGCGCCGCTCGCAACCGGATATGCCATGACCGAGATTTTGCAGGTGAAGGGCGGTCAGTCCTCGCTGGCGTTTCGGATGATTTGCCTAAGCGTGATTGTCATCGGCGCGGGCCTTTCGCTCACCGGCATTCGGCCAATCGAAATCATCGTCACGGCCCAATTTGCCAATGGCTTGCTGCTGCCCGTAATCGCCGCATTTCTGCTTTACGTGGTCAATCGGAAAAGCGTGCTGGGTCGTCATGCGAATGGGGCGATTGCCAATATATTCGGGTTTGGCGTGGTTCTGATCGCGACCGGCCTGGGTGCGCGTTCGATAATCCTAGCGGCCTTTTGAGACTGCCGGGCTGCGGCGTTTGAACGCCTGGTACTCGGCATATTCGTCCTGCCCGGTCACGATCAGGTCGCCGACTTCCAGCCATGCGTGCATGGCAATGCCGCCGCTGTCCTTGTCCGGCCGCGTGCCGATCACGATTTGCGACGGGATACCCCGCCGCCCAAGCACCCAGCGGCCCGTTATCGCCTGGGGAAAGCACACAGCCTGAAACTTTTGCTGTCTGGCAATGCGTTTGATGATGCGGCCGATATCGCCTGCCTGTTTGCGCTGCATCGGCGTCAGACGCTCGGCAGGCAATTCGGCATCGCTGCCTATCACGCCGATGCGGTGTTTCCACCAGCGAAAAGGCACAAGCGCAATGAGCATGCGCGCACTCGCCAGGCCGAGAACAATCTCGGCCTTGAGTACGGTTTTCTTCAAAGATCGTGTCAGGCTCATCGTCGCAAACATCCGCTGATGCCGCGCCTTAGCCGCGATTGCCCGAAATGGAAAAGGGGCCAGTGCCCGGCCGTCAGGTCAGACCACTCCGAAAGCGAGCATCGCGTCGGCCACTTTCTTGAACCCGGCGATATTCGCGCCCTTCACGTAATCGACCTTCCCATCGCCGACATCGCCGTGTTCAGCGCATTTGGAGTGGATATCCTGCATTAGTTCGGTGAGCATATCGCCAAGCTTTTCCTTGTTCCAGCTGATCCGTTCGGCATTCTGGCTCATCTCCAGACCCGAAACCGCAACACCGCCCGCATTGGCGGCCTTTCCCGGAGCGTAAAGGATGTCGGCATCTTTAAAGACTTTGATGCCGTCCAGCGTGGTGGGCATGTTCGCGCCTTCGACCACTGCGATACAGCCATTGTCTACCAATGCTTTCGCTTCGTCTTCGTTCAGCTCATTCTCGGTTGCGCATGGCAGGGCTACATCACATTCGACATTCCAAGGGCGTTCGCCTTCGTGGAATGTCGCGTTTGAAAATTCATCCGCATATTCGCTGATGCGTCCACCCCGTTCATTCTTCAGGCGTTTCACCCAGTCGATTTTTTCCTGATCGATGCCATCGGGATCATGGACGAACCCGTCGGAATCGGACAGCGTCAGCACCTTCCCGCCAAGCTGCGTCATCATTTCGGCCGCGTGGGTTGCCACATTGCCCGCGCCGGAAATAACGGCTGTCTTTCCCTCGATATCATTGTCCTGATGGGCCAGCATACAGCGCAGGAAATAGATGGCGCCGTACCCGGTGGCCTCGGGCCGCATCTCCGATCCGCCATATTCGACCGCCTTTCCGGTCAGCACACCTTCCCAGCGTCCGGTTATGCGTTTGTATTGGCCGAACATGTAACCGATCTCGCGTCCGCCCACACCGATATCGCCCGCAGGAACATCGATGTCGGGGCCGATATGCCGGTAGAGTTCTGTCATGAAGCTTTGGCAGAACCGCATGATTTCGCTGTCGCTTTTGCCGCGCGGGTTGAAGTTTGATCCGCCTTTGCCGCCGCCAAGGGGGAGGCCGGTCAGCGAATTTTTGAACGTCTGTTCAAACGCCAGAAATTTGAGAACGCTTTCAGTGACGCTGGAATGAAAGCGGATGCCGCCCTTGTAGGGGCCAATGGCGTTGTTGTTCTGCACCCGCCAACCGCGTTCGACACGGATGTTGTGATCGTCATCCTCCCAGCAGACCCGGAACGAAACGACCCGGTCAGGCTCTGCGATGCGGCGCATGATCTGCGCTTCGTGATATTCAGGCTTGTCCTCGATATAATCGAAGATGTCCTGCGACACCTCGCGGACGGCCTGAATAAATTCGGTCTGTCCCGGATTGCGTTTCTCTACGCCTTCCATGAACTCGGTGAAATTTGAATGTTGGGAAGAGGGCATGACCTAACAAAGCGCGGGCGCTGTGCCGGTTCCGCGCCGACGTGAACCGGGCACCAGCTTGCAAAAACTCCGGGGAGGCTTAGAGATACTCCTTCCCCTACCAGTGACGGCTGCACTGGCTCACCCATTTTGATCGGGTGAGCTTGGCGCCACATACCCATGGCCTGACGGCCAGCAGACTGAGACTAAACATACCCATGGCCTGACGGCCAGCAGACTGAGACTAAATTTCATGAGCAGCGATACCGCTGAGCCTTCACAATCGAGCGACCTTCCGATCGAACCGCCAATGGTGGATTTGCCGATCGATACCCATGACAAGGGGTTTTACGACGGGTTTAGCCGCGAGGTCTCGATCCCAGGAAAGATCATCGTTGCGCTCATCATCATGTGGGCCATTTTCTTCCCGGTAAGAGCTAGCAACACACTGGAGCTGGCGAATTCGTCGATCATATCGAATTTTAGCGGCTGGTACGTGTATCTGGTCGCGGCGCTGATCGTGGTGTGCTTTCTGCTTGCGATCATCCCGCAATCGGGATCGCTTCGGATCGGTCCTCCGGGGGAAGAGCCGGAATTCTCGCGCTTCTCATGGATATCGATGCTGTTCGGTGCCGGGATCGGGATCGGAATGCTGACCTATTCCACGGGGGAGCCGCTGGCGCACTTCGTCAGCAATCCTGATATTATCCGCGGCACGGTCGAATCCGCTTCGGTTGAGGCGGTAAGGCCGGCCTATGCATGGACATTTCTGCACTGGGGCTTTGGCGCGTGGTGCACCTATGCGCTGGTCGGGTTGGCGATCGGATATGTGTCGCACAGGCGCGGGCTGCCGCTAACGATCCGGTCCAGCCTCGCCCCGCTATTCGGTAAAGCGATGTCCGGGCCTGCTGGCCATGTGGTTGATGTTGTTGCAGTGGTCGCCACGATCCTTGGCGTTGCGGTGACGATGGGGCTGGGCGTGCAGCAATTTGTGACCGGGCTTTACCGGATCGGACTGGGCGAATGGCTTTTGACCGCGACCGAAGACGGCGGCATGACCGCGTCCCCTGCCGCAATTGTGACGGCGCTGCTGATCCTTGTCGGGGCATCGACGATCAGCGCGCTTTCCGGTGTGGGCCGCGGGATCAAATGGCTCTCCAACATTAACATGGCGCTATCGCTCGCACTGCTGAGCATTTTCGCTTTCGCCGGATCAGGGCTGTACGCTCTGCAATTGCTCGGGTTCGGCATCTGGGATTACATTGTAACTCTGCCTGAGCATTCGCTGACCTTGTTCACCAGCGATGGCAGCGATGCCGGCAATATCTTGGTGCAATGGCAGCTTGACTGGTCGGTGTTCTACTGGGCTTGGTGGATCGCGTTTGCGCCATTCGTCGGCATGTTCACCGCCCGGATTTCCCGCGGAAGGACCATCCGCGAATACATGATCGGCGTTGCTCTGGTGCCATCGCTTATGTGCTTTTTGTGGATGGTGCTGGCTGGCGGCACGGCCATCGACCTTGAGCTAAGCGGAGCGGCAGAGGGGTCGATCCTGTCGGCTGGTATTTCCGATCAGCTTTACGCGACGCTCGCCGTCTTGCTCCAGCCGGGGGTCGCCGCTGTCGTTTCGGGCTTCGTCGTGCTCTTGCTGATGACCTACCTCATCACATCGGTCGACAGCGCCATTCTGATCGTCAACACGATCAACGGTGCCGGAGAAGATGAGGGCGGACGCCGGTATCACATCGTGTTCTGGGGCATGGCGCTGTCATTCGTGGTCGGATCAATGCTTATCCTGGGCGGCATCGACGCGATTAGCGTGACAATGATCATTGGCGCTTTGCCGTTTTCCTTCGTCGTGGTTGCGATGTGCATCTCGATTATCAAGGCTGTGATTTATGATCTGGTCAGGAAGCACCACGGCGTTCCGACGACGGCTATCGGCTGCGAGGAATGGGACGGGACGGCAGCAAAGCCGCTTTAACTTGGGCGATACTAGCCGCTCTGCAAGTAATTTTTACTATTGGCCGAAGCTATAAATAGTAAAATTTGAGAGTGGTCGATCGTTTAACGATAGAGTTGAAGCAAAAATCTGGTTTTATAAATATATCTGTTTTAATATTTGAAAATACTTGATCTATATTTCTCTGTTGTTATTTTACAACATCTGTGACCTAGTTCGCCTAATCCTAAGGTGTCACTGTGGCCACTCACACAGAGCCTTGTTATCGGAGCGCGAACCGGACGCACTGCATGGCTTTCTGCGTCTAATTCTTGGGTAACGCCGATGCATTTCCGCATCGCGACCCGATTGATTGCTCAAAGGGGCTTTTTAATGTCGAAATTTGTTGGCGGCGCGTCTGTAGGCGCGCTCGCAATTGCGCTCGCTTCGCCTGCGATGGCGCAGGACGCGGCGACCGAAACCGATGCGGAACAGCGCGGCGGTATCAAAACCATCGTCGTCACCGCGCAAAAGCGTAGCGAAGATCTTCAGGATGTGCCGGTTTCGGTTGCAGCCATTGGCGCAGAACAGCTCGATGAACTCAACATCGACACGTTCGAGGATTATCTCGAACAGCTGCCGACTGTAACCGCAGGCGGCAACGGCCCCGGCCAGAGCACGATTTACATTCGCGGTCTTGCATCGACCACGCCGAACATAACGGTTGCAGGTGTTGCCGGGCTTGCCCCGAACGTGGCGCTGTATCTCAACGACCAGCCGCTCGCGCAGCCGGGCCGTAACCTTGACGTGTATGCAGCCGACCTTGAGCGGATCGAGGTTCTTTCCGGTCCGCAGGGCACGCTGTTCGGCGCCAGTTCGCAGGCAGGCGTGGTTCGCCTGATCACCAACAAGCCCAGCCTGAACGGCTTTGACGCCGCATTCTCGGGCGGTGTCTCGTTCACCAAAGGCGGCGAATCCAGCTATCAGGGCGAAGCGATGCTGAACGTCCCTGTGAGCGACACCATCGCGCTGCGCGGCGTCGTATATCTCGACGATCAGGGCGGCTACATCGACAATGTGGCTGGCACACGCGACCTTTCGGAAAGCGGCCGTTTCCGCCCCGCTGGCACAGTCCGTTCGAACGGTCTGCCGGTCAATGCCAATCGCGGCGGCTTTCAGGCCGGTGCCGATCTCAGCGACGTTACCTTTCTTGAGGCTGACAACGCCGGTATTGCACAGGACAATTTCAACGACACGCAATATGCCGGTTTCCGCGTAACCGGTCTGTGGGAAGTTGCCCCTGACTGGACCGTCACGGTTGCGCACCAGCGCCAGAGCCTCGAATCCGACGGCGTATTCTTCGCCGATCCGGAGCTGAACGGTCTGGACGATCTGGAAATTGAACGTTTCGAAGAAGACCGTCTCGAAGACAACTTCTCCAACACCAGCTGGACGGTCGAAGGCCGCCTCGCGATGCTGGATGTCGTTTACACCGGCGCGTATACCGACCGCGAAAGTACGCAGCGTTCGGATTACACCGATTACCTGTTTGTCGGTCAGTATCTGCCGTATTACATCTGCGATGGATCGGTAACCTACCCTGGTTCCGCCGATCCAAGCGGCACCTGTCAGGCTCCAAACCTTTACGTGAACTCGGTCAGCAACACGACCGTGTTCACGCAGGAACTGCGGTTCGCGACGCCTGATGACTGGCGTGTCCGGTTCCAAGGCGGCGGCTTTTACTCCGATCTCACTCTCGAAGAGCGTGTCGACTTCGCCTATCCGGGCAACGTCATCGCGCAACCGTTTGGTGAATTCGCCCCGAACTTCCCGCAGACGACCGGTTTCATCAGTGATCCCGGCCCGTTCCCGGCAGAAACGATCTTCCGCAACGATGTCCAGCGCACGGACGAACAGTTCGGTTTCTTTGGTGAAGCCAGCTTTGACGTTGTTCCAGACCTGCTGACCGTGACCCTTGGCGCGCGCTATTACGATATCGAAGTCGATCTCGAAGGCAGCGCCAATGGTTCGTTCTGTAACTCGGGCGGAACCGATCAGAACGCATTCGGCACCGATATCAGTGATCTTTACAACGGCGATGGTGAATTCACCTTCATCGGATCGTGCAGCGCAGCGCTGCGTCAGACATTCGATCTTGGCGACAGCCTGGAGGACATCCAGAACGCCGGATTGAGCGAAGCGCAGGCGCAGCAGGTGTTCAACGCCGTTCGCGCCCCCGACACCGCCTCGACCAGTGGCACGATCTTCAAGGGGACAGTCACGCTGACCCCGACCGAAGACCTGCTGTTCTATGCGACCTATTCGGAAGGTTTCCGTCCCGGTCTGCTGAACCGTCCGGGCGGCGTTCAGGGTGCTGGCGGGTTCACCGTTCCATTCGAGCTCGAAACGGATGAAGTGAAGAACTATGAGCTGGGTTGGAAAACCGAGCTTGCCGAAGGTCAGCTGCGCATCAACGGATCGGCATTCTACGTCGACATTTCGAACTTGCAGACGACGATTTTCGATCCGTCGATCACCAACCTGTTCTTCTCGGACAATGCGGCGAACGCTGAAATCTACGGCATCGAAGCCGATTTCACCTTTGCTCCGTATTCGCTGCCAGGTCTGACGGTTTCGGGTGCATTCTCGGTTCTCGATACGGAAATCACCGAAGTGCTGACGCCGACGGATGATGTGATCGTCGGCGAAGAGCTGGCCTATGCGCCGGGCTTCCAGGGCAATCTGCGCGTTCGGTACGAGTGGGATCTTTCGGACACAACCGAAGCCTATATCCAGCCATCGGCATCGTATTCGGCGAAGAAATTCACCGACATCATCGAGATCAACAAGATCGAGCTCGACAGCTACACGCTGTTCGACCTTCGCGCTGGTATCAAGAAAGACCAGTGGAAATTCGAAGTCTTCGGTGAGAACCTGACCGATGAACGCGCTCAGGTTTCGGGCAATTTCGGCAATGACGTTGCGCGCATCGTCACGAACCGTCCGCTGACCGTGGGCATGCGGGTCGGTTTCAACTACTGATCCAAGCGCAGATGCGAATGAAATTGGCGGGGGCGAACATCGATTGTTCGCTCCCGCTTTTTCTTTGATAAGAGCTAGCCAATGACCCGCGAAGAACAATTGAAGACAGCGCAGCAGCATATGCAGGCGGGCCAGTTCGATGCAGGCTTGTCGGCTGCGCGCGCCCTTCTTGAGCAGGATGAGGGCGATGGCGAGGCGCTGTATCTGGCAGCGGTCGCGGCCCGGTATCTCAAGGATTTTGAGGCGGCGAAGGGGTATCTCGCCCGACTGCACGCGGCGATGCCGGAATACGGGCGCGCCTGGCAGGAGGAGGGGCATCTTGCACTGGCGCAGGACGATGATCAGGCTGCACTATCGGCCTTCCTGCGCGCAACCCGTTTCAACCCCGCGCTCGAGGCGAGTTTTCGTGAACAGGCGCGCCTGCTTGGCGCAGCAGGCAGGGCGGCGGAGGCGCAGGCCGCGTCGGCGCAGCAGCTGCGGCTGTCCCAGCTTCCGCGCGAGCTTTTGGCCGTCACCAACCACCTCGCAGAGGGGCGCCTGATCCGCGCAGAGGAGATCTGCCGGCATTTTCTGCGCCAAAACCCGCGCAGCGTCGAAGGAATGCGGCTCCTTGCAAAGATCGGCATTGAGCTTGGCATTCTGGACGATGCTGAATTTCTGCTCGAAAGCGCGGTGTCCTTTGCACCGGACGATCTGCAATTGCGGCTGGACTATATCGACGCGCTGAGGCGGCGGCAGGATTTTGCCAAGGCCCGCGAAGAGGCGGAGCAGCTGTACGCGCGCGATCCTGACAACGCGCTATTCCAGTCGCGGCTCGCCATCGAAAGCATGCAGACCGGCGATTATGATCGCGGGCTGGAACTGTTCGATGCGGTGCTTGCTAAACTCCCGAATGACCCGGCGAACCTTACTAGCAGAGGGCACGCGCTGAAAACGACAGGTGCGCAGCAGGATGCGATTGCCAGTTACCGTCAGGCGATCGCGGCAAAGCCGGATCACGGCGATGCGTGGTATGCGCTGGCAAACCTCAAGACATACCGTTTCGGCGATAGCGAGGTCGCCGCGATGCAGGCGCAGGCAGACCGCGCTGATCTTGCCTTCATGGACCGCGTGCACATCGCCTTTGCGCTGGGCAAGGCGCTGGAAGATCGCGGCGATTACGCGGCGAGCTTTGCGAATTATGAAGGGGGCAACCGGCTAAAACGCGCGCAGACCCGGTACAGCGCGGAGACGATGCGCGAAGAGTTGGCACGGCAGGAGGAGTTTTGCACGCCCGACCTTTTCGAGAAACAGGCGGGCAAGGGTCACGGTGCGCCTGATCCGATTTTCATCCTTGGCCTGCCGCGCGCCGGTTCGACCCTGCTTGAACAGATATTAGCGAGCCATTCACAGATCGACGGCACATTGGAACTGCCGAACATTCTCGCGCTCGCCCACCGGCTGCGGGGGCGCAAAGCAGGGCAATCGCTCTACCCGCAAGTCCTGCATGATCTGAGCGCGGATCAACTGCAGAAATTCGGGGCGGATTTCATCGAGAACACCCGCATCCACCGGCAGGATGCACCGTTCTTTATCGACAAGATGCCGAACAATTTCCGGCATATCGGCCTCATCCACCTGATCCTGCCCAATGCCAAGATTATCGATGCGCGCCGGGCGCCGATGGATTGCTGTTTTTCAGGCTTCAAGCAGTTGTTCGCCGAAGGGCAGGAGTTCACTTACGGTTTGCACGAAGTGGGCCGGTATTACGCCGATTACGTGTCGCTCATGGAGCACTGGGACCGCGTATTACCGGGCAAGGTTTTGCGCGTTCAGCATGAGGACGTGCTGGACGATCTGGAGGGGCAGACGCGCAGGATGCTCGATTACCTGGGCCTGCCATTCGAGGAAGCGTGCCTGGCGTTTCACAAGACCGAACGCGCGGTGCGCACCGCCTCCAGTGAACAGGTTCGGGAGCCGATCAATCGCAAGGGGCAGGGCGCGTGGAGACCGTTTGAGCCATGGCTCGATCCGCTGAAAGACGCGCTCGGCGATCTCGCCTGTTGAGACTACGCCAATCGTGATCCGTCAGGGACATCGACGTCAGGTGCAGCGAGAAGGATGGCACCGTTCGCGTCTGGAAATCCCAGCACCAGCACCTCCGACATGAACGGCCCGATCTGGCGCGGCGGGAAATTGACGACGGCCATCACCTTACGCCCGATCAGGCTTTCGGGCGTGTAATGTTCGGTAATCTGGGCGGAGCTTTTGCGCGTACCGATCGCCTCGCCAAAATCAACCACCAGCTTGATCGCCGGCTTTCGTGCCTCTGGGAAAGGTTCCGCCGAAATCACTGTGCCTGCGCGGATATCCAGCGCCATGAATGTGTCGAAGGTCGTTTGTTCCATCACATGTTGATAGTGGCAGCCAAATGCTAGCGCCAGCCGTAGCTTTGTCATGTTGCCAGCGCGCTCTTTCCATGGGGCGTAAGCTGCGATAGATTGCAAAGGACAACCGAGCGCGGAGTAAGGCACGATGACCAGTTTCACTCTCAACGGGCAGCCGATCTCGGTCGATGCCGATCCAGCGATGCCGATCCTTTGGGTGGTTCGCGAAAAGCTGGGCCTGAACGGCACGAAATTCGGCTGCGGGATCGCGCAATGCGGGGCATGCACGGTGCACCTCGATGGTGAACCCGTGCGCAGCTGCTCAACTCCCGTTGCGCAGGCCGAGGGGCGCGAGGTCACCACCATAGAGGGGATCGCCGGACCCGAAGGCGAACTTACCAAAGTGCAGCAGGCCTGGATCAGCGAACAGGTTCCGCAATGTGGGTACTGCCAATCGGGCCAGATCATGGCGGCGACCGCTTTGCTGCGTGACAATCCCAGCCCCACCGATGCGGATATCGACGCGGCAATGTCGGGCAATATCTGCCGCTGCGGGACTTACACCCGCATCCGTCAGGCGATTAAGGTCGCCGCCGGGCTGGAACAACCGCGTGAACAGCGCCTTGGCGAGGAGGCCTGATCCATGAACGATCTCTCTCCCAAAAAAGAACGCGGCAAACTCGCCAAATGGAGCCGCCGCGGATTTATCGGCGCAGGGGTGCTGGCCGGCGGCGGCCTGCTGATCGGGATCGGTGTGCGCCCCGGAAATCCGGTCGGCGCGCTCGGCCCCAAAGTCGCATCGGGCGCGGGCGAGCAGCTGGTAAATTCCTGGGTGAAGATTGATGCGGATAATATCGTAACCGCCATCGTTCCCCACTGCGAGATGGGGCAGGGCGCACATTCCGTGCTCGCCCAGATGCTTGCGGATGAACTGGATGCGGCCTGGGATAATGTCCGCGTGATGCAGGCACCCGCCGATGGCACTTATATCATGAGCGACACGGCCCGCATGTTCGTGGCGCCGTTCACGCTCAACGCGGCATCATGGATTGAACCGACGCTGGACGGGCTGTTTACGCAGATCGGCAGGTTGGCCGATGCGATGATCACAGGCGGGTCATCCTCCATCCGCTCCACCGGGCAATACCAGATGCGTATCGCAGGGGCCGCAGCGCGCAAAATGCTGAAAAGCGCAGCGGCAGAGGCTTGGGATGTCTCCGCCGACGAGATCACAACCCGCGATAGCACGCTGTTTCACGAAGCCTCCGGCAAATCTGCGCCGTATTCGGAATTTGCGAGTGCTGCGGCAGAGCAGCCGATGGACCATTCTCCGCAGCTGAAAAACGCATCCGAATACCGCCTGATGGGCAAAAGCAAGGCGCGCACCGATATCCCTGCCAAAATCGACGGCACGGCGGAATTTGGCATCGATGCCGCGCCAGAGGGGCTTGATCTGAGCTATGCGGCGGTGGTCCGTCCGCCGGTGTCGGGCACCACGGTTGCAAGCATGGACGCTTCGCGCGCGAAAGACATGGGCGGTGTGCTCCAGATCCTGAACATGGGCGATTTCGTGTCTGTCGTGGCTGACAGTTACTGGCAGGCGCAGCAGGCGCTTGGCCGTATCAAAATCGAGTGGACACAACCTGAAAGCGCGATTTTAACGACTGACGATCAATTTGCAGCTTTCGCCGCCGCGCTGGACGAGGCGGGCGAGGAAGGCGGCACCGAGGCAGCGGCGAAAGGCGATGCTGCCGCCGCTCTGGCAGGCGCTGCAAACGTGATCGAGGCGGAATACAAGGTGCCCTATCTCGCCCATGCGCCGATGGAGCCGGTAAATTGCACCGCCTTTGTCAAAGACGGCAAATGCGATGTGTGGACAAGCACGCAGGTGCCGCTGATGGCGCGGTCCGCGATTGAGAAGGCGATTGGTTTTTCAAAGGACGACATCACCGTTCATCATCCTTATCTGGGCGGTGCATTCGGACGGCGTCTTTCCAGCGAATACGTTACCATGGCGGTGCGTATTGCCAAGGCAACCGGATATCCGGTGAAAATGATCTGGAGCCGCGAGGAAGATACGCAAAAAGGTGTGTATCGCCCCGCTGATATCAGTCGTCATAAAGGCGGCTTGGATGCAGATGGCCAGTTGGTCGCTTATTCCAGCATCTTCACCCAGCGCCATGATCCGGCAGAGGCGTGTGTGCCTGCAATGTACGACATCGCAAATACGTCGGTTCGCGTTGCTGAAAGCGGACTTCATCTGCCATTCGCTGCGTGGCGATCGGTCGATCATTCGCAGCAGGGCTGGTTCGTTGAGAGCTTCATCGACGAGGCTGCCCATGCAGCGGGCGCAGACCCGCTCGATTACCGGCTGGCCATGCTCGGATCATCGCCGCGCCATGCCGCTGTCCTGCGCAAAGCCGCCGAGATCAGCGATTGGTATGCTCCGCGCAAGGATGGCACGGGTAAGGGAGTGGCCATTGTCGAAAGCTTCGGCACAATCGCCGCCGAGGTGATCGAAGTCGACATGACCGGCGGTAAGCCGAAAATGCTCAATTGCTGGGCTGTATGCGATGCCGGCTACGTGATGAACCCCGACGGGTTCCGCAACCAGATCGAGGGCGGCATCGTGTTCGGCCTGACCGCTGCGATGTATGGCGAAATCGACATTGCGGGCGGCGCGGTCAAGCAAAGCAATTTTCACGATTACAAGATGCTTCGGATGGATGAGACACCCGCTATCACGGTTGCCATCATCAATTCGGGCGATGTGCCAGTGGGCGGTGCCGGGGAGCCAGGTCTGCCTCCGGCTGCGCCCGCGCTGACTAATGCGGTGTTCGCCGCCACGGGCCAGCGGCTGCGCGAATTGCCTATCGCAAAACAATTCGCATGATGAGCGCGCAGACAAGAAACCGCATTGCTGCTGCAATCGCGCTGTCAGCCGCGCCTGCCTTGGCCGCGTGCGGAGAAGAACCGGAAGAACTGCCGGTGATTGAACAGATCGTTGTGCGAGAACCGGGTCAGCCCATTGCTGCGGCGGTGACAGGCGGCGGCGCGGCCGACCTTGTCGCTGCGGGCGAGGCTGCGTTTTCGCTGTGCAGTTCCTGCCACGTAGCGGAGCCGGGTCAGCCATCTGCCGCCGGACCGAACCTGCACAGCGTCGTTGGCCGGGAAGCCGGAGCGCTTGACGATTTTGCCTATTCCGATGCTCTCACCGCGTCGGGCATCACATGGGATGCAGCGCAGCTTGACCGGTTTCTGACCGATCCATCCGCTGCTGTTCCCGGCACGAGCATGGCGGCCGGTGCGGTGGCTGATGCTGACCGGCGGGCGGCGATCATCGCCTATCTCGCCAGCCTCGGCCAATAGGTAGAGTCGCCTTTCCCGGTGCATTTCCGCGACGTCTTTGAATTTCTGCACCGGCACACTGCCGCTGGCGAAGCTGCGGTGCTGGTCACGGTGTGCGCGGTAGAGGGGTCGTCGATGCGCAATCCCGGCAGTGTCATGGCGGTTGCACAGGACGGGAGTTATGCCGGATCGCTGTCGGGCGGATGTATCGAAAATGCCGTGATCGCAGAGGCTTTGGACGCGCTGGATGCAGCAGGATCGCGCATCGTCCGGTTTGGTGCTGGATCACGCTATCTTGATATTAAATTGCCGTGCGGCGGCGGGCTGGACCTGCATTTCCAGCCGCTCTGGGATGATAGTCTCGCCACACAATGCCTCGCTTCGATAAACAGCCGCGCGCCTTTCAGTGTCGCGTTGAGCGATGCCGGTGCGCAGCACATTGCTCAATGGCACCGCCCCGTTTTCGATACAGAGGCTGGCACTGCGACATTTGGATACTGGCCGGAACCCCGGCTTGCGATTGTGGGACACGGCGCAGGGGTAGAGGCGCTGCACGATATGGCGCAGGCGATGGGGTGCGCAGTGCAGGTCTTCACTCCTGACGACCGGATTGCGGCGGCGCTGGAACGCAAGGGCCGCCCTGTTACTCCGCTGTCAAAGGTCACACAGGTGGAGGCGTTAGAGGGTGACGCATGGACGGCATTCGTCTTCCTGTTTCATGACCACGATTGGGAGATCGATTTGATGACCCGCGCACTTGAACTGCCGCACTTCTATCTCGGCGCAATGGGCGGGCGAAAAGCGCACCAGATGCGGATTGCAGCTTTGGGCGCGAAGGGCATTGCGGACAGCCGTTTGAACACAATCCGCGCACCGATTGGCATTTTTCACTCATCACGCGATCCGCAGACGCTCGCGCTATCGACGCTTGCCGAGGTGATCCGCACCTATCAGGATGCCGATTTCGGAGCGGGGATTGCCTGAGCAAAAGCGTCTGGCCGCAGCCTTGCTCGCTGCAGGAGCTTCTCGCCGGTTTGGTGCCGAGGACAAATTGGCGGCGGATTTCAGAGGCAAAATGCTGGGGATACACGCTGCGCAGGCGATGGGTGCGCACCGTTTTTACGCCTCATGGGTGATCACATCGCGTCTCGCGCACCCATGCGATGCCGCATGGCAAGAGGCCGGTTTCCAGCCGCAATGCAATGGTGCAGCGGAGGAGGGGATGGGCACTTCGGCTGCGATGGCGGCGCGCCTGGCAATGGAAGCGGGCGCCGATGCGCTGTTGATCGCACTGGCTGATATGCCGCTGGTTCCGTCTGAGCATTTCGGCGCGCTCATCGGTAAAGCCGAATGTCATGGCCCGGATTTCATTGCTGGATCGCGAGGGGCCGGGGCGATCATGCCGCCAGCGGTTTTCGGATCGCATCACTTCCGTGCGCTCGCCCGCCTGGGCGGCGATGCCGGTGCGCGCGATATCCTTAAGGATGCAGAGGCGTTTGACTGCGCGCCGCATTGGCTCATCGATATCGACACTCCGGAGGCACTTGCCGCCCTCGAACGATCCTAGGGGCAAAGGTCCGCTGTCCACTGGCCCGCATTCGGCCCGCGAGCGCACATGTTCTGTTTCCAGAAATGCGCCAGTTTCCACTCGCCGTTGTCTTCTTGACGCAGTGCGGCGAAATACCGCCCGCCTGACACCGCATCGTCGAGGTAACCGTGCTGCGTTATTGAAACACCGATAAACGGGTCGCGCCAATTGATTCCCTCTTTCTGCATGACCCGGCGCATCCACCGCTGTTTCTTGATAACGATTTCCGCGGTCGGTTGACCCTCCAGCCCTTCTGGATACCCGGCCAGAATCGGGCCAAGCACATCGATCACGCTGCTATCGCGCCAGTTTTGCCAGCCCGCGACCGGATCATCATCCCAGTCGGAAAAGCGGGACAGGGACAGCTGGCCGTCCTGTTCTGCAGTTCTTTGACCGCCTGCGTTCAGGCAGACGGCATTCGCGCTATCGTCAAGGAAATCGGCGATACCCAGCATCACACCGTTAAACATGACGCTGTATCGGCGCGCCTCCATGCCTGCAGCGGATAGGGTTTCGTTGCGCGCGCCCATGCAATCGGCTGTCCCGATAAGCGATCTGCTTTCGAATTTAAGGTCGCCTGACACACGAATTACAGCATTGTTCTGATCCACGTCGAGCGCGAGATCGTTTTTTGCGAGGGTGGAAGAGGTGCTGATACAGCCGCTTTTCACGGTCACTTGCAGCTCTGATCCGGCAAGCTGGGGGCAGATATAGGCGACGCGGGCATGGGCTGCCTGTGCCTGTCCGATCAGGGCCAGAGATGCTGCTGCGATAGCGGTAAAGGCGGGTTTCATGCGATTTTCCTAGCAAGTTGCGTGAGTGCAGATTGTGCCCGCAATTCTGGCTCAGCGCTTCGCCGGGACAAATAGGGCCAATTCCCCATCCTGTATTCACGCCGGGAAACGGGCGCGAATTTGGAATTTTGTCATCCAGTGTTATGCACTGGGCGCGGGCGCAGATTTTGGGGGCAGTCTCGTGACGGAAAACCACACGGCAATCATTGCAGATGATCACGCGATTGTGCGTCAATCGCTTGCGACCATCCTTGCCGACATTGGCACAGTCGATCTGGTCGCAGAGGCGCAGAACGGTCTGGAGACAATTGCGCTGGTCAAACAGCACCGGCCCGATCTGCTGCTGCTGGATGCTGCGATGCCTCTGGCGCGCGGAATACAGGTCTATGGCGAGGCCCGTCGCTGGTCACCGGATACGCGGGTCGCGGTCGTCACCGGCTTTACATCAGTGGGAATGCTGGCCGATTGGCTGTCAGCCGGAGTCGATGGCCTGTTCCTGAAAAGCGCAGAGCCATCGGAGATGAAGCAGGGATTTATCCAGATCCTTGCCGGGGGACAGTTCGTATCACAGGAAGTCGCGGACAAACTGGCAGCCGAGCCGGAGCGTGAAGAGCTGACCGCACGGGAGCACGAAGTGCTCTCCCTGATTGCGGCTGGCCATCAGAATGTCGCCATTGGCGATGCGCTCTCCATCAGTCCCAAAACCGTGGAGAAACACCGCGCCAGCCTGATGGCAAAATTGCAGGTCAATTCGGTCTCCGGCTTACTGGTCCACGCCCTTCGCGAAGGGATGCTGGACGAGCATTCCCAGCTGTGACTGCAAATGCTGCGGCAGTGAATGGGGGATTGCCCCCATGTCGCCTGCCCTATTGGCGATCTATCCAGTAACCATGACAGCTTCCCCATCTCTCGCGGCCAGACTGACCTTGCTGATGCTGGTTATCGCAGCCGCTATAGGCGTGATTGCTGCTCCGGCGGTCACTGCGCAGGGTGATGGGCTGGCGGCGCTGAAAACGGTCGATCTTCCCCAAGGAAACTCTCACGTCCAGCCGTTTGACCGGATGCGTTACCTGATAGGCGACAGCGACAATCTGGACCCGGCTGCTGTCCTGCGCCAGCGGGCGGATTTCCAGCCGGTCACTACCCCTTGGCTCGATTTCGGTGAGAAGGATGTGCCCATCTGGCTGATCATGCAGGTTCGCAACCCGTCTGATCGGGCGGGGGATTGGTTGCTGGATATCCAGCGCCCTTTTGCCGATGAATTGTTGGTGGCAAAGCTCGATCGCGGCAGTGTCAGCCAGACGTTGCTGTACATAGACAAAACCACACCGTTTTCCGCACGTCCTGTTCAGAGCCAGTATCTGGTCGCGCCGCTGTTCATGGAGGCGGGCGAGACTGCGGAGATACTGATTGGCGTGCGTTCATCCACCGGCAGCTGGATGCCGGTGACTTTCGCCACGCAGGAACGGATGCGAACCGCGCACATGCAAGAAGCGCGGTTCAACTGGACGATCAATGGCGCAATTCTGGCGCTAGTGATCGCGGCGCTGTTCATGGGCCGCCTGGCCGGATGGCCATTGGCGCTGGGCTTTGCCGGATATGCGGGGCTGGGCGCAGTGCTCGTCGCGAATATCGAAGGGTATCTGCATCGTTTCATCCTGACAGAGGCGATGTGGGCGCATGAGCCGATTACGATCATCCTGATACCGGCCATCATGCTCGCCCTGCTGCAGTTTGCGTTTGTGTTTGCCGATCTGCGCAAGACCGCGCCGACCATGGCAGGGTTTGTGCGGTGGATGCAGGCGGGGCTTGCTGTGATGATCGTCATCGGAGCAACCGGCTGGCAATTCGCCCCGGTCCAGCGCGCGATTTTCGCCGCAGTGCCCGCCGTTTCGCTGACTTATCTCGCCATCGCTGTTATCGCTTTGCGGGCCAGGGTGCTGGGCGCGATCCCGTTTCTGGCAGGCTCCGCCGTCATTGCGCTGACGGTTGCGGTGATGGCTGCGATGCTGCTGATGCCGGGACAGCTTCCCCTGACAATCGCGCTAGATTACTTCCACGCGGCGCTGCTGTTTGAAAGCTTTGCGTTCTTTATCGCGATCGTTGTGCGGATGCTCGCGATGCAGCGCGCGCTTAACCGGTCGCTCGCGCTGGAAGTGGCGGCAACGCGCGAAAAGCTGGAGCTGGCCTATGCGCTTCAGGATAGCCGATCGCGCTATGATGCAGCGCGGCGTTCCGCCGAGGCGATGCGCGGCCGGTTGCAATCGGCATCGCACGATTTGCAGCAACCGATGATTGCCCTGCGGCAAAATGTCGAACGTGTCGCTGCGCGCGATGGAGAGGCGGCAGGAAAGCTGGAAAGTGCGCTCGATTACCTTGAAGCGATCACCGAAACAGGCCTGCTCGAAGTGCCGGAGGATGATACTGCACTGGCCGGAATTGCACCGGATGAGGGGGCAGAAACATTCCCGCTTTCGGTCGCGCTGGAAAATTGTTCCGCAATGTTTCGCAGCGAGGCGGAAAGCGCAGGAACGCAGCTGATTAGCAAGCCTACCGATCTGTCCGTCCACACCGATCCGGTCGACTTGATGCGCGCTGTCAGCAATTTGGTGTCCAACGCTCTGAAACACGCAGGCGCAGGCGAAATCACATTGGAAGCGGCGCAGGCTGGCGAGCAAACCGAGATTCGCATCAGCGATAACGGCATCGGGATGAGCGAGGCGGAGGTCGCTGAATTTGCGAAACCGCATGTCAAAGGAGCGGACAGCGATGGGCACGGTTTGGGCCTGGCGCTGGTCCGCCAATTTGCCGCGCGGCTGGGACACTCGCTGGAAATCCGGTCTGCGCCGGGGGAAGGCACGCTGTTCGTGCTCGGCGTGCCTGCGGGCGGCTGAAACCGCCTAGGCTGAATGGGGGATTGCCCCCATCGCGTGGGCATTTGAATAGCGGTTAAACCATCATCATAGAAACCAAGGGGTTTTCCGATGATGCTGTTACAAACCATTGCCGCCGGCGCGGTCTTCATGTCCGCTGCAACAGCTTTCGCCGCGCCTGAAAGCGCAGCCCGATCCGATCAGCTGACCAATGTGCTATTGTGCGCGGCGGGCGAACGGCAAATCTTTCACGCAACATCGACCGAAGATGAATTCGGTTATGCGATCGCGGTGTGCGAAGGTGCCTCGGCAAGCGATGAGGCTGCCCCTGTTGCCGTAATCTTGTCAGGCGAGGGAGGGAATTTGCGCACCGAATGCGCCGCCAACGATTGCGACGGAGTAATCGAATTCAGCCGTTACACCCGCTATCGCTTCACCCAGCTCACGCTCAAATGGCGCGATAAATATGCCAAGCACAGATTGACCGAGACATTTGATGCGCAGGATTTCGAGGCTGAGCCCAGCCATTCGCTAATCCATTACTGGGGAACCGACGGGGAGGGGGAGGCGCTGGCCACCGCGAACGATCCGCTTTCACTGATGCAATTGCAACGCAGTCTGCTGCCTGACTGACGGAGCGGTTATTCCAGCCCCAGCTCGTCCAGATCCATCGTTGCAGCGGAATAGCTTGCGGCGGCCAGCCGCCCGGTGAGGCCAGCCCGGATCGCGCGGATTTGCGCGTCTGCGGCGCTTTCTTCGCGCAGGTTCACGAGGAAGAAATCGCCCGCGCCCAGGTCAAACCGTTTACGCTCTGCGGCGACCATTGCGCTGGCCTGCTCAACTTCCTGATCCGCCAACACCGCCAATTCCAATGCCGCGTTCAGATTGGTCAGGATGTTGTCGAGCTCCACTTCGATCTGGTCGGCAATCCGTCGTTCTTTAAGCTCTTTTTCGCGCAGCTCCGCCTCGGCCCGCTGTAATCGCCCGCGTGCCTCGCGCCGCTGCAAGGGCACGGTTAGCTGCACACCGACCACTGCGTCAGTGGAATCGAAAGTCGGGCCGCCATCGCCAATCGGTCCAAAATCGCGCGACAGCTCGACATTGAAATCAAGCTGCGGTTGCAGATCGTTGCGGCGCAGTTCGACCTTGTTTGCCGCGCGCTCAATCTCCAGCCGAAAGGTCTGGAGTTCGGGCCGGTTGGCGAGCACTTCGCTGCGGCCCAGCGCCAGCAGGCTTTGCATATCGGGCAGTGCGGCCAGCGTGCCGATCGGCGGCAGCATTTCGCGTGTCGGCGCGATCAGGCGGCCATCGGCCCCGCGCAAATAATACGAGAGGCTGTTGGCAGCGGTCGCGAAATTACGCTGCGCCTGCGCGAGCAGCGTTTTGCGCCGGATAACGTTCTGCTCGTTCTCTGTCAGAGCGATGCGCGGTGTCGCCCCGGCGCGGACCTGGCGCGACAGGCCGATGGTGCGCGCCTGCGCAATCTCCAGCAGCTCTTCGTACACGCGGATTTCATTGCCCGCCGCGACCCATCGCCAATACGATTTGAGCGCCTCGTTCTGGACATTCAGCTGCACCAGCAACACGTCGAGCCGCGCTTGGTCGGCTGCAATTCGGGTGTCCTCGATTGCAAAACGGCGGCTGTCGATGCGGCGGTCACGCAGCAGTGAAAACAGCGCGCCGACTTTGAATTCGCCGAATTCATTGGTGTTGTAAATGTTTTCGTAAATCGGGAAACGGCCATCGGACACGCGGTATGTGCCGTAAATCTCCGCGCCCATCGGCCGGAGCGGCTGATACGCGCCCGCTTCTGCATACCCGCCTGAAAATGTGCCGGTCACGCGGTCATACGCTTCGGCTTTCAGCATCAGATCGAATGCACCATCTGCCGCAAGCTGATCGCTGCGTGCGGCGGCTTCGCGTTCGAAACTTTCGAGAATACTCGGGAACGTAAGCGCCGAACTGCGCAGCACCTCTTCGGGCAATAACGGCCCGCTCGTGATCGCCTGTTCCAGTGGATCGTCAAGCGGCGCGACGGTTTGCGCTGATACTGACGCGGCGATCGCACACAGCGCCGCTGCCAGTCCAGAAGACGCAGCCATGCGCATGATCAGGTGGCCTGCCCCTGCGCGGTATTGGCTGCCGCAGGCAGTTCAGGCGGGAAATTGTTGAGCTGACGCCAGATCTCATATCCGACCGGCACCGTTTCAAGCAGAACCCACGCCCGAACGGCCGCGCCATACCGGGCATAACGTTCTTCCGGCCATGCAAATTCGGCATTGGGGTCTTCGGCGATCAGCACACGGAAACGCCCGTCAGCCTGTGCTGACTGGTCCACGGATGTCACCACCCCTTCGAATGTCCCGATTGCGACGGAGGGCCAGCCGCTGAATTGCACGGCGGGCCACCCTTCGAACTGGATGCGCGCCTCCTCGCCCTGCTGGATCAGGCCTACATCACGCCCATCGACGAAGATCTCGATCACGCGCTCCGAAGTTTCAGGAACAAACGAAGCCAGCACGTCGCCGGCGCTGACCAAGGTCGCGGCGTCGCCGGCATTGACCGACTGGATGAAACCATCGCGCGGGGCGACAATCAACTGTTCGGACTGCCGCGAAAGCGCCGTGTCGGCGCGGGTCAGATTAGCCTGCGCCTCTGCCACGCGCCCGCGCATTTCCTGCACGCGGATTTGCGCCTGTTCGTAATCGCGCCGCGCGGAAAGGCCGGCTTCGAACAATTCCTGCATCCGGCGCTGGTCGATTTGCGCTGTTGCCAGTGCGTTTTGCACCGCCTGAAGCTGGATGAGCACCTGCTGCCGCTCTGCCTGCAATCGCTGGACCAGCTGCGGGTCGATGTCAGCGATGCGGGCAATCGGATCGCCTTTCAAAACGGCGCTGCCATCGCGCACGAACCATTCTT
Organism: Erythrobacter sp. MTPC3; assembly: GCF_042854385.1. Taxonomy (NCBI): domain Bacteria; kingdom Pseudomonadati; phylum Pseudomonadota; class Alphaproteobacteria; order Sphingomonadales; family Erythrobacteraceae; genus Erythrobacter; species Erythrobacter sp. MTPC3. The sequence goes on along the minus strand of NZ_BTGP01000005.1, from coordinate 125,567 downwards.
CTATCCGCCCCGACACAGCCGCATTGATATTTTGCTGGCGTTCATCGGGGTTGAGCGTGGTGACAACGCCCTGACCGCCGGTTGTCTGCACCCACGGCACGAACAAAAGGAACGCGATCAGCGCCAGAATGCCGCTCAATACGATCACAACCACTGTGCGCATGATGCGCGGGGTCGAGATCGCTTTTAGCGCGGTGAACGGCACAAGGTCTTTTGCGGTGGGGGTAAAGATGCTCATGCGCCTGCTTTCTTGCCCAAAGCGGTGCCGGTCGCCACGTCTTCGAGTGCGCGCGCATGATGCGGTCCGGTGTGCGGTTTGCCGCCGATAGAAGCTTGAAAATCCTCAACGCTGTCAAAAAATTTCTGCTTGCCCGCTTCGAGATACAGGAATTTGTCGAAGCCCAGATCGCTCCGGCGGTTCGTGAAGCAGATGACGGTCGAATATGCCTGTTCGCGCAATTCCTTGATAGCGGCGGCGATGTGTTCTTCCGCAACAAGATCGAAAAGCTGGCTGAGCACCAGAACGCGGGGACGTTCGAGCAGCGCATTCGCCAATTTCAGCTGTTGCAGCTCGACCGAGGAAAGCGGCCAGCCGGTCGATGCAATTTGCGTATCGAGACCTTCATCCAGCATGGCCACTGTGTCGGTCAGGCCAGCGGTGTCTAGCGCGGCGACCATGCGCTGCGGCGCGGATTCGGGGCAGGACAGGGCAAGGTAATCGCGGATTGTCATGCCCACAAAGCTGGGGCGGTTGAGGACATGCACGTCCTTGCGCAGGCTGTATGCCTCGATCTGGCGCAGGTCGACATCGCCCATCGTCACAAACCCGCCGTCGGGTAATTGGTGTTTCTTGAGCAAATTCGTGAAGAGGCGCTGCACGCCCGGCTGGCTGGCGGCGGCCATCACGATTGCGCCGCTGGGGATCGCGAGGTTGAATTCCGCCAGTTCATTTCGCGCTTTACCGCGCACGTTCCTGAATACGATCGTATGGTCTTCGCCGCTGACCGCGCTATCGCCGGAATGCTCCTCCTGCTCGACATCGTAGAACAGCGAGAGCTCGTCAATCGCGGCGCACAGCTCGTAAAAATAGGTGAGATACATGCCCAGCTGCGCCACGCCGAAAAACGCGACCGATAGCACAAGTTCGGCGGCCACCAACTGGCCCAGCGTCAATTCGCCCTGAATGACAAGCCAACCCCCTAGGCCCAGCAGGACCGCACTGGCTGCCGCATAGAGCAGCAGGAATGCGAGCGTCTGGGCAAAATGCTGGCGGAAATGGCGTTTGCGGCTCTCGATATAATCGTGGGTGTAGTGATTGGTGCGCTCAAGCGCGTAATCGACACGGCGCTGTGATTTGAAAAAGCCGTTGGATGATCCAATCGCTTCCAGCCATGCGGCGGTTTCATGCTTTGCGTGCGACAGGTCGATCCCGGTGCGCACAGCGCGCGATCCCCATACCAGCCAGATCACCCAGATAATCGCGCTCATGACGAGGGTGAAAACCATGAAAAGCGGGTGGTAGAGCGACACCAGGACAAACCCGACAGCCACCTGCAGCACCACGGTGAACCCGCCGATAAACAGGACCGGCAATGCCTTTTGCACGACGATCACGTCGAAATACCGGTTGAACAGCGCCTGCCTGCGGCTGTCTTCGAAAAAGGGGTTTTGCGCGTAGACCGAGATAAGCGAAATTTCCGCCACCAGCCGGGCGTAAAACCGCCGCGCAAACAGCTCCATCAGGTGAATGCGCAGGGCATTGAGCAGGCCAAACAGGACAAGCAGCCCGAACAGCGAAAGCGAAAGGACCACCAGCGGCGCAGCGAGCGCGGTGTTGGCGACCGTATTGATCAGCATCTGCACCGAAATAGGTGTGGCAAGCGAAAGCAGGCTGATCCCGACGCCATAGATCAGCGCAAGCCAGTAAAAGCTGGCTTCGGGTTTGAGAATCTCGAAAAACCGGCGGAAAAACTTCGCCAGTGACAATCGAGTTCCATAGGAAGCGTTTTCGGATGCCGAGGGCATTACCAGGTTCCCGTCCAATCAGCGCAAAAAACAAAGTGCCTGTGCGATCGCGCCGGGATCCCTTCCAGCGGAGCCGCAAGCCTACACGTCCCGCAGCGCACAATAAACGTTTTTCGCCTGCGCAGGTTCCCTAATTGCATAAAGCGCACGCTCAATGCCTGCTTGCACCGCCGACGGGCGGATGACACAGGCGCGTATCAGGCGCGGACCGGGGCGCTATTGCCCTTGGATACACCGCTCGCTGCGGGGAAACGCATGACCGAACACGGGATTGAACATGCAAGTGCGAATGAAAGGCCAGCAAACGTCCTGCTGATCGGCGGCGGCCATGCGCATGTGGCGGTGCTGGCTGACTGGATCGAAAACGGCCTTCCAGCTGAGCGAACCACGCTTGTGACGCCCTCCCGTCATCTGAGGTATTCCGGCATGGTGCCGGGCTGGATCAGCGGCCAGTATGATCGCGACACAGGACTGGTCGACGTGGCGGCGCTGGCACGTCGGGCGGGCACGGATCTGGTGCTGGATCGCTGCTCCGGGATCGATCTGGCGGCACGGTGCGCCCTGCTGGCGGGCGGGGGATCGGTTTCGTTCGAGATCGCCTCTATCGACACTGGGGGCGTGGGACAGGCTCACCGCGTGTTGGACGCAGATGACCGGCTGATCGACATTCGCCCTATCGATGCATTCGTGGACAAATTGGAGACCCGCCTGGCCGTGCTGGAAGGATCGCCTGAAATAGCGGTCATCGGCGGCGGAGCAGGCGGCGTGGAGCTTGCTTTTGCCATGCGCAACCGGGGCGCCGCGCGCGAAGGAAGCGGCCCGCCGAACGTCACTTTGATAGCGGGCAAGGGCGGTGTTACCCCGTCATTCTCATCTGCCGTCCGCAAAAAGGTGGAGCAGGCGCTTAAATGGCAAGGCATTGAGGTGCTCGCCGCCGATGCGCGGTTTGATGACGGCGTGCTTTATGCCGGAGAGGATCGGCTGGAAACGCCCGATCTTATCGTTGCGGCCATCGGCAGCACGGCCCCTGACTGGCCTGCGAATAGCGGCCTTGCCTGCGACAAAGAGGGCTTCATTCTTGTGGACGAGCACCAGCAATCGCATTCGCATCCGAACATTTTTGCAGTCGGAGACGTTGCGATGCGCACAGATGCCGACATTCCGCATTCGGGCGTCCATGCGGTGTATGCAGGACCAATCCTCGCAGACAATCTGCGCGCTGCAGCGGGCGGGCGAGCACCGCGGCGGCGATACCTGCCGCGCGGGCGGAACCTCTACCTCATGTCCACCGGCGACGGATCCGCGATTGCCAGTTACGGCCCTTTCGCAGCCGAAAGCCGTCTGATCGCAAAGATCAAACACTGGATCGATGCGCGCTGGATCAGCAAATACGCTGACCTTGCCAAAAACATGTAACGATTGCTCGCCTTGATGCGAACAGGGGTCCAAAGGGCATTCTATGAAGAAACTAATCATCATCGCGGCGCTCGCAGCATTGCTGGCAGCCTATTTTATCTTCGACCTTGGCAGGTTCCTGACGGTTGACGGGATAAAAGGCGCAGCTGACTGGGCGGGATCGATCTATGACGAGAACCCGGTGCTGGTCCTCGCGGGGTTTTTCCTGATCTATGTCACGGCGACGGCGGCCTCCATTCCCGGAGCCGGTCTGCTCACGCTTGCGGCAGGGGCGCTTTTCGGACTGGTTGTCGGTACGGTGCTGGTGTCGTTCGCATCGACCATCGGGGCGACGCTGGCGTTTCTCTCTTCCCGTTATGTCCTGCGCGACAGTATCGAGGACCGGTTTGGTGAGCGGCTGAAAACGATCAATAACGGGCTGGAACGCGACGGGGCATTTTACCTCTTCACGATCCGCATGATCCCGCTGATCCCGTTTTTCGTCGTCAACCTTGTCATGGGACTTACCCGGATCAAGACGCTGACTTTCATCTGGGTTAGCCAGATCGGAATGCTGCTGGGCACGGTCGCTTACGTCAATGCAGGCACCCAGCTTGCCCAGATTGAAAGCGCATCGGGGCTGCTCTCGCCTGCGGTGATCGGATCGTTCGTCCTGCTCGGCATCGTGCCGTGGATCGCCAAAGGGATCGTAGGCATCATCAAACGGCGCAAGGTCTATAAAGGTTTTACCAAGCCAAAGAGTTTCGACCGCAATCTGGTGGTAATCGGTGCCGGTTCCGCCGGGCTTGTCTCCGCCTATATCGCCGCGACGGTCAAAGCGAAGGTTACGCTGGTCGAGGCGAACGAGATGGGCGGGGATTGTCTCAACACAGGCTGTGTCCCGTCAAAGGCTTTGATCAAAAGCGCCAAGGTCGCAGCCACGATGCGCCACGCCGACCGTTACGGCATTACGCCAACCGAGCCTGACGTCCCATTTGCCAAGACCATCGCCCGCATCATGGATGTCATCAAACAGATTGAACCGCATGACAGCGTTGAACGATACGAAGGCCTGGGCGTCGATGTGGTCAAGGGATACGCGACTGTCATCGATCCGTGGACAGTGGAGATCGCCCGCAATGACGGCGAAACACAGCGCCTGACAACCCGCAGCATCGTCATCGCAAGCGGCGCAAAACCTTTCGTTCCGCCGATCGATGGGCTGGAGGGGAGCGGTTATTTGACCAGCGATACGATGTGGGATGCCTTTGCTGCGATGGACAAGGCACCGGCGCGCGTCGCGATCCTCGGCGGCGGCCCTATCGGAAGCGAAATCGCGCAGGCGATGGCCCGTCTCGGATCGAATGTCACGCAGGTCGAAATGTCGAGCCGTGTGCTTGGCCGCGAAGATGAAGAGGTGAGCGCGCTGGCCAAGACGGTTCTCGAAGAAGCAGGCGTGACCGTGCTGACAGACCACGAAGCGGTTAAAGTGGACGGGACTACACTGGTCGCAAAACATGATGGCGGCACAGTTGAAATCCCGTTCGACGCGCTGATCGTGGCGGTCGGACGCAAGGCGCAGCTCACCGGCTTCGGGCTAGAAAGCATTGGTGTCGATACGGACAGGACTGTGGTGACGGACGAATTTCTCGCCACGAAATTCCCCAACATCTTTGCCGCTGGAGATGTTGCCGGCCCGTATCAGTTCACCCATGTCGCCAGCCATCAGGCGTGGTATGCCAGCGTCAACGCGCTGTTCGGCCAGCTCAGAAAGTTCAAGGCCGATTACCGTGTCATCCCGGCGGTCACATTCCTCGACCCCGAATTTGCCCGCGTTGGCCTTAACGAAACCGAGGCGAAAGAGCAGGGCGTCGATTACGAGGTCACTGTTTACGGCCTCGATGATCTGGACCGCGCCATCGCCGAAAGCGAGACCAAGGGATTTGTAAAAGTGCTGACGCCTCCGGGCAAGGACACGATTTTGGGCGTGACGATTGTCGGCAGCCATGCGGGCGAATTGCTGGCGGAATACGTGCTGGCGATGAAGCACAAGCTGGGGCTGAACAAAATTCTCGGCACGATCCACACCTATCCGACCATGGCTGAGGCGAACAAATACGCCGCTGGCGACTGGAAGCGCGCCAACAAGCCCGAAGCATTGCTGGGTTGGGTGGAGAAATATCACGACTGGCGCCGGGGGTGATGAATACTCTGCGCTTGGCGAAACTCTGGCGTTGAGCGCGCTTTTCGGCAAAGGCTGGCAGGGTGGCAATTGGCCGCAATGGTTCGGGGATTGAATTTTGGAAATGTTCGATCAGTTTCGCGGCATTCTTGGTATTGCTGCGATGCTGCTGATTGTCTGGGGCCTGAGCGAAAATCGTGCGATGCGGCCTGGCTGGGGCTGGATCGCAGGCGCGCTTGCGCTGCAGGGCGTACTCGCGCTGCTGATCGTGCGCGTGCCGTTCATCTGGGACACCGTCACTCTTGCTAATGAAGCAGTCGCCGCGATCGAGCGCGCCACATTGGTTGGGTCATCTTACATGTTCGGCTATCTGGGCGGAGCGGAACTTCCGTTTGAGCTGAAAGAGGGCGCGCAGCCGCCGCTTGTCATCGCGTTCCAGATCCTGCCGCTGGTGATCGTGTTCAGCGCGCTTGCCGCGTTGCTGTGGCATTGGGGCGTGCTGCGATGGCTCGTAAACGGGTTGTCTTTCCTGCTTCGCAAATCGCTGGGCGTCAGCGGCGTTGTCGGCCTGTCGGGCGGAGCGAACATGTTCCTTGGCGTAGTGGAAAGCCCGCTTGTGGTGAGAGCCTATTTTGCCAAGGTCAGCCGCGCAGAGCTGTTCCAGATCATGGTGCTCGCCATGTCGACCATCAGCGGCGCGATCCTGATCCTCTATGCCACTACTTTGCGGCAAACGGTCGATGATGCGGTCGGCCATATGATCTCTGCCTCGCTCATCTCGCTGCCCGCAGCACTGCTCATCGCGAAGATGATGGTGCCGGGGACAAAGGATGATGTCGCGACCGAAACCGGCGCCGCAGACGCAGACGCAGAAGATCAAGCGGATCTCAAATACGAAAGCAGCATCGACGCCATCGTAAAGGGCACGATGGACGGGATGCAGCTGTTTCTGGCGGTTATCGCGATCATTATGGTCGTGTTCGCGCTGGTTTCGCTGACCGATCAGGTGCTTGCCCTGCTGCCGCTGGTGGGTGATGAGCCGCTCACGCTGAAACGCGTGTTCGGCTGGCTTTTTGCCCCGCTCATGTGGTCAATCGGCGTTCCATGGGCCGAGGCGCAGGCCGCGGGCGGGCTGATGGGCACAAAGGCGGTGCTCAATGAATATGTCGCCTATCTTGAGCTGGCGGCGCTGCCTGCTGACACATTTGGGCCGCGCAGCCTGCTGATCGTCACCTATGCTTTGTGCGGCGTTGCGAACCTCGCCAGCGTCGGCTTGCTGGTTTCGACCATCGGGACGCTATGCCCCGAAAGGCGGGCCGAGGCTGCCGGACTTGGCATGAAAAGCTGGATTGCGGGCAACATCGCAACCGCCATGACGGGGGCGTGGATCGGCCTCGTCACCTTCGGAAGCTGAGGGGGCAGGGGCGATGTTTGATGCAAAGCTGCGGCCCCTGATTGATCCGCCCCTGAACGCGGCGGCGCGCGGACTGCACGCGGCGGGGATCAGCGCCAATATGCTGACCCTCGCCGGGCTGGTGCTGGGACTTGGCGGAGCAGCCAGCATCGCGTTTGGCCATATCGGGCCGGGCCTGGCGCTGATCGCCGCAAACCGGCTGTTTGACGGGCTGGACGGCGCGGTCGCACGGATCGCGGGAAAGACCGATCTTGGCGGATATTTCGACATCGTTGCCGATTTCGCGTTCTACGTATCCATCCCGCTCGGTTTCGGTATCCTCTCGCCTGAGAACACGCTGCCCGCTTTGGTGCTGGTGGCCAGTTTTGTCCTGACTGGCGTGAGCTTCCTTGCCTATGCCGTCATCGCCGCAGAGCGCGGAGAGGCGACAGACGCACATGGGAAAAAGAGCTTTTTTTATTCCACCGGCCTTGCCGAAGGGGCGGAAACCATCGCCGTGTTTGCGGCAATGTGCGTGTTTCCCGCATGGTTCGCAGTTCTGGCTTATGGCTATGCGGCGCTATGCGTTGTCACCGTGTTCCAGCGTAGCGCGCTTGCGGCAATCCAGTTCAAGCAGAGCTGACGCTCCGCGCTTAGAGATTCAACGCTGCCCGATCTGGCCCGATACAGCATCCCGCAGTTCCGCAATCCGGTCGGCATTCGCGCCGAGATCGCTTTGTCCGACGCGGCTGACGGACCGGAAATCGATCTCGTTTTCGCCCACGCGGGCAACGACGTCATCCTTGAAACCGAACCAGAACGTTTCTGCCACGCCTTCGACCCGGCCAGCCTGTGCATCGGTGCGAATATCGTCAAACCCCATATTGGCCATCGCGGCGGCCACTGCGGCCAGAGCGTCCGCCTGGCTTGCGCCGCCCAGCGGAAGCGGAGCGAGGTCCGCATAGGTTTCGTTGATGATTTGCGCGTGCGATTTGATTGCAAGTTCTGGCGCGGCGCCTGAATACATCTCTGTCTCGCCCAGGGGGGTCTGATAATCATTCAGCGCATTCGCACCCGCTTGCTCTCGCGCCTGCATGGTCTCGGCCGAGAATTGCGGCGGGTTCGACGTGTCGGTTGAAATGTCGTGGATCGGATTGGCCTCTGCGGTGGTTCCGGTCGTCGCAAGCATCGCAAACGCAGCCAGCGGGATCACGATACCGGCAACCGGAACGATCCAGCCTTTGCGCGGCTTGCGCAGCAACGCAGCGATTAGTGCGATGACCGCGACCAGCGCGGTCAGACCGAGCAGGATCGGGCCGCCGCTGACGATCAGTGTGCCCAGACTGAACTGCCAGCCCCAAAGTCCGAATTTCGTGCCCAGCGCAGCAACTGCGAAATAAATCGGCAGGAAAATGATGAGCGCGACGACGAGCTTATTTAGCGAGAATTTTTTCATGACGCCTGTTTAGCGGTGTTCTTCGCATTGGCAATGCCGGCTGTGTACGCGGCAAACCGGCCCTGTGCTAAGGTGAACAGATGCGGGTATACCGGGCGACGAAATTTTTTCTGGGAAACCGATCGACTTTCAAGCATTACAGGTATGCGGAAAACACGGACAGGGCGGGGGGATCCGTGCCGCTCCGACGCTTTCAACACCGCATTATTCGTTATCGAGCGCGCATTATTCGTTATCGAGCGCGCATTATTCGCGCTCATCCGGTTATTTAAAGGAATACACAAATGAAGCGTACTACCCTGATGAGCGCCGTTGCGCTGACAAGCCTTCTGGCACTTTCTGCATGCGGCGGCCGCACCGATGGTGAAACGGCTCCGGCAGAAGAAACCACTGCAGCAGCACCAGCTGAAGAAGCTGCGGCTCCTGCCGAAGCGGCTGCACCTGCCGATCCCGAAGTCGAAGCGAACGGCACCGTGATCGACATTAACATGTACACCCGCGATCCCGACGATTCGAGCGGTCTGCAGGTCTTCAAACCGCGCCTTATCACGGCGCAGGTTGGCGATACGGTTCGTTTCATCCCGACCGACCCGACCCACCAGTCCTCGTCGATCGACGGCATGATCCCCGAAGGCACACGTGGCTGGCAGGGTGAGATCAATCAGGAAGTGTCCTACGTCCTGCCAAAGCCGGGCATCTACGGTTACCAGTGCGTTCCGCACTACGCAGCCGGCATGGTTGGCATGATCATCGTTGAAGGGGATGGCGTGACCGAAAATCTCGAAGCTGCGAAGGCTGTGAGCCATCCAGGCCTCGCTGGTCGTGAGTTCACTGAAATCTTTGACGAAGCTGAAACCGGCGGCATGCTCGGCGGGTAATCGCCTTCGCGATTTCGGCTAACGCCAACAGAAAGGGCGGTGTGGTTTCCCACGCCGCCCTTTTCTTATGCATACCCGATGATGTCAGCCGGTATCCTTGCAGAGACCGGGATCGACGCGCCGGATTAAGCGGCGGTCGCCATTCGGGCGAGTTCACACTGCGACCAGATTTCACTGAGCGCATTGATCAGCGCGTCGATATCGCCGTCGCTGTGCACGGGTGAAGGCGTCAGGCGCAGCCGCTCTGTTCCCACAGGCACAGTCGGATAGTTGATCGGCTGCACATAGATGCCGTGATTATCCATCAGCCAGTCGCTGATCATTTTGCACTTCTTCGCATCGCCGACCATCACCGGGATGATGTGGCTTGGGTTGTCGAGGTGCGGGATGCCCATCATGTCGAGCTTGCGACGCACCTGTTTGACCCGGTCGCGCTGTGCCTCGCGCTCTTCATCGCTGTTTTTCAGATGGCGGATGCTGGCGGCTGCACCGGCCGCCACAGCGGGCGGAAGCGCGGTGGAGAAGATAAACCCGCTGGCAAAGCTGCGGACAAAATCGACGAGGTTGCTGCTGGCCGCGATATAGCCGCCCATCACACCGAACGCCTTGCCCAGCGTCCCCTCGATCACCGTGATCCGGTCCATGAGGCCTTCGCGTTCGGCAATGCCGCCGCCGCGCGGTCCATACAGGCCAACCGCGTGAACCTCATCGATATAACTCATCGCGCCGTGTTTCTCGCACACGTCGAGGATCTCCGCGATGGGTGCGACATCCCCGTCCATCGAATACACGCTTTCAAAAGCGACGAGTTTTGGCACGTCGGGTCCGAATTCGGACAACATCCGGTCGAGGTCTTCCGGATCATTGTGCTTCCAGATTTTGTAAGGGGCGCGGCTGTGCCGTATCCCCTCAATCATGGAGGCATGGTTGAGCGCGTCTGAGAACACTACGCATCCCGGGATCTTGGATGCGAGCGTTCCCAGACCCGCCCAGTTCGATACGTATCCGCTGGTAAACAGCAGCGCGCTTTCCTTTCCGTGAAGGTCAGCAAGCTCTTTTTCCAGCAGTACGTGATAGTGGTTCGTGCCCGAAATGTTGCGCGTGCCGCCTGCACCGGCGCCGCATTCATCAAGGCAGTCGTGCATCGCCGAAATCACCGTAGGGTGCTGGCCCATGCCGAGGTAATCGTTTGAACACCAGACGGTGACCGCCTGCGTTTCCTCATCCACGAAACGGGTCGCGTGCGGAAATTTGCCGCGGTGCCGTTTGATGTCGGTAAAGACGCGGTAACGCCCTTCTTCGCGCACGCCGTCCAGCTCGCTTGCGAAATAGGATTCGTAATCCATCGGTTTTCCCTCTGTTTGCATATTATGTCTTCCAGTCAGTCTTCGATCCGCCCGTGCCCCCTCGCACCGGCGGTGTCCGGCCCGGAAGGGCCCAGCCCCACAACATGCCGTCGCGAAACGGCAGGGCGAGGAATACGTGTTCAAGCGCCCCGAGCAGGCACAAGGTTGTAAGCAGGCTCGCCCCGACCATTTCCGCGCTGCCCACCGGGGCGGCAAGCGCCAGCGACCCGAACCAGGCGGCAACCGCGGTGATGGCCGCGATCGAGATGGCGAGCAGCGCCGTCATCCGGTTCCGCCCGAAATATGTCTTCAGGTAATCGAGATGCAGCGGCAGCATTTCCGCTGTCGAATTGGGCACGCCGATAAACATGTTGATTTTGGCCGTCAGCCTGAGCGCGAAGAGCAGCACGAATACGGTCGCGCCGATCTGGTTGGGCGCATTCCAAGACAGCGAAATCAGCAGCAGCGCCGTCAGCGCCAGCGCAACCTCGTGATGGATTACCGTCGCGCTTGCCTGTGCAAACCGCCGTGCGCCGCGCAGTTCCGCATCTGCAGGAATACGGCGCGGTCCAGCAGCGGCCCCTGTGAGGAAGCCGATTTCATGCCAGCCCCAAACCATCAACGCGCCGACAAATGCGAGGTAAACCGCCCACAGTGATGCTGATTGCGACGCGATCAGGATCGTCACAAGGCCCGCAATTCCGCAAGCGCCGCCAATCATCAGGCTGCGCGTGAAGGTCGCGCGTTCACGGTTGTCGGCCCAGGCAATCAGCCCGGTGGCGACAAACCAGATCGCGACCGTCACGATGAACGGCACAACATGACCGCTCCAGCTTACCACGCGGGCTGAAGCCGGATGGATTGCGGAAGCGTGTTTGGCTTGGTCCGCTGGAAATACATTTTGGCAAAGTTCCAGCCTGCACCGGCCATCCCGCTGACGCGTTTGGCCATGCCGCCGATGCCGCCCTGTTCCTTGCCCGCTTCGATCCGCAGGGCCGCCTGACGCAGCGCTTCCATGTTCGCGCGGAAGGCCGGGTTGTCGATATCCAGTTCGACGGGGAAAACTTGCCGGCTGATCTGGTTGCAGACCCGGAACACTTCGTAATCATAGTCGGTCGGATCGACGCCCAACGCCTTGTGAAAGACGGGCCGCGCATGGTCGCGCACATACATCGTGGCATAGACCGAAAGCAGGAAGAACCGGATCCACAGCTTGTTATAGCCTTTCAGCAGCTTGGGATCGGCATGCATCAGCATCGCGAACGCTTCGCCGTGGCGAAACTCGTCATTGCACCATTCTTCGAACCAGTCGAAAATCGGGTGGAATTTGTGCTGCGGGTTGGCGGCCAGGTGCCGGTAGATCGTGATATACCGCGCATAGCCGATCTTTTCCGACAGATAGACCGCATACCAGATGAATTTCGGTTTGAAATACGTGTATTTTTTCGTCTTGGTCAAAAAGCCCAGATCAACACCGATCCCTGCATCTTTCAGCGATTCATTGATGAACCCTGCGTGCCGGCTTTCATCGCGGGCGAGCAGTTTGAACAGCTGCTTTACATCCGGGTTCTTCGTCCGCTTGGCGATTTCGGCATACAGGATGCAGCCTGAGAATTCCGAGGTCATCGAGCTGACGAGGAAATCGGTGAATTCGGCGCGAAGTTCTGGTTCGAGGTTTTCGATGACCCCGGTGAAGCTGCCATCGTGCTTGAAATGCTTCTTGTTCGGATCGCCGACCATGTCGGCGATAAGCTGGTCCCATTCTTCGCGGACGAGCGATACGTCGATCGCGTCAAGCGCGTCGAAATCGGTGGTGTAAAACCGCGGTGTCAGGATCGTGTCCTGAGTGGCGATCTCCATTGCGTCTTCGCTGGTGATTGGTGCGTGCGCGTTCATTTGATCCTCCCCGGGTTAAAGCTGACTTCGTAAAGTTCTTTCAGATCGAAATAGGCAGCGAGCCGCGTGATGGCGCGTCCCAGCGGACCGGCGCGCGTCACGGTCGCGGCGCGTTCAAACACGGCGCTGTGGCCGAACGGCACGGTGATCGGATCACCGTGCACGCGCACTTTATCGCCGGGGTGCAATTGGACGTTGCCCTCCAGTTCGACATGCGCATGAAAATGCTCCGAGCTTTGCTCGACGGAAATGGTGCAGGGCGTTGAAAAACGCCTTGCGTCCATTGGTGAAATAGCGGCGCTGGATCCCATCAACGCGTCTCCTCTTTCAACATGGCGGCAAAAACCGCGCGGTTATCCGGGCCAAAAGAGCCCAGCTCGATACTTTCATTGGTGGTGCTGTCTTGCAAAGACAGCGAACCGTCGCTCCATTCGATGAGGTCGAAAGGTGTTGCCGCGCCGATGCCCCTGATGCGCCGTTCATGCACCAGGGATCGCAAGGTCGAGCGTACAAAACCGCCATAGCCGACGCCAAAGCGTGCAACTTCATCGCGGGTCGAGGCGTCTTCTACGCGAACAGAGCCGTCCGCTTCGTCGTAGAATTTGAGGCTGCGCTGCGAAACCGAGGTCACACCTTCGGCGGCGCGCACATCATGCGCAATCGCAGTACGATCAACGAAGCCAAGACTGACAGCAGATGTCAGCGCGACGCAGAACACGGCCACCGCGCCCATCATATAGAGGGGCAGTTTGTGGACGGTGATTTCGTCTTCTTCGTACTCGCGAACGATCATGCAGGCGCTCCTTCAAAACCGCGATCCGGTCCTCGCTGGACAGACCCTTTTTCAGGGCGCGCAGGGGGGACATTTTTCTTTTGGCCGCTTTGAACAGATGGTTCATTGATCGCGGTCAAATTCTGCTCAATCGGATTGATTGCGGCGCAGGCATCCGAAAGCATCCGGGCCACGTTCTGCGCATCAGGCACGGCGCGCAGCATTGGCTGGGGCCGGTTGATTTTCCACGGGCGGACATGCGGCCAAAGCAGCATGATGCCAAGCAGGCGGTCCCCGTGCAGTTCCATTGCGATATCACCGCGGTCCTTGCCCTGCATGTGCAGATGCGCGGCAGAAACCTGTTTCAGCGGGATGTTGATCCGCGTTTCGATGGCCATGCCCTTGCGAATGATCAGACGCATATCGGTAAGGATATACAGCGTGGTGCGCACGCTGAGCCATGCCAGCCCCTGAAGGATCAGCAGCGCGGTCAGGCCAAGCACGGTGCAGACAATCGCCGCCTGCACATTGCCAAAGGCGAGCGAGGCCGCAATCAGCACTGCGAAATACAGCGAAACCTTGCGCGTGTGGAAGGCTTTGCGGGCAAGGATCGCCGTATCCGGCTTACCCTGCCATAGCACCGTTTCCTGTTCGGTTGGCGTTCCCATGGGATCGCCGTCCGCACTTGGCTCCGGTGCCTGCTGGTTTGAGAGGTTTACAGCCACGGTTCGCCTCGCTCTGCAGTCGCATACATGTAGCCGCCGCCAAAATAGGCCATGATCTTGTCTTCTTCGAGACGGGTGATCTGGCCTGCGGTGGCAATTTTCGGTACACTTTCGAATTGCTCGGAAGTGATCGCGTCGATCTCAACCAGCGGTTCTTTCTCCGGCAGGATCCCGCTGATGAGGGATTCATTGTTAGCAAAGACACCTTGAAGCGGGCCTCTGCGCTGGACGAAAGAGACAAACATCGGCGCCAGCACCTTGTTGCCGGTATTGGTGGTCACTTCGAGATAGCGGATGATGTGCTCCGACTGATCGACCCAGATATCGGTGACCTTGCCGACGACTTTCTTGTCCGCAGCGACAACCGGCCAACCCATGATGCTGGGATCGTTGGGGGCGATCACGATATCGTGGCTATCGGCAATGGGGACGATGCGGAGTTGGCCGTCAAAGGTCAGATCGGGATAATCTTCGCGATTGGCATAGGCCGCCGGACCCATGTTGGATGTCAGCGGATTGCCAGGTGGCACATAGGGCGCGCCGCCTGCGTGGAACGTGCGTTCGGCAGCGATATTCGCCGGATCGCGCGGCACGTCTTCTGGAATGTAAACGCCGCGGCCATGCGGCAGCTTGAAGACTTTCTTGCCCGCATCGGTAAGCGGCGTGCCGGGCTCGATGCGGCCCGTCAGTTCATCTTCGAGTGGATAGCCTTCGCGGCGGCTTTCGCGGTTCAGGTATATCACCAGACCGACGAAAAAAACGAAGAAACTAAGGAAAGCGAGTTCGGCGACGTCGAACGTCCCGACTATGTAAGTGTTGTTCATTTCACGTTCCTTTCGGTGTCAGATGCGGCCGAAACGGCAGGCCGCATTCAGGTCGGGAATTCGCGCAGGCCGAACGGCTGGCCATTGCTTTCCCCGGAATTGGTGGCTGATCTGCGACCACTGCCGACAAGCGGCCCAATCGCGGCGAGTCCTGCCAGAAGCAGCAGGATTTCAAGTATGTAGACGGTGGTGTACCCGGTTGCCCGTGTGGCTACGGCGGCGGTTTGATCGCCGCTCATCACGATGGCGGAGACCGTGTCGCGGATCGCACCGCCCAGCGCGATGCCCAATCCAGCGCAGCTTGCCTGCACCGCGCCCCATGCACCCAGCGCGAGGCCAGCGGTTGCGTTTGCGGCCAAGTTCATCGCCTCGATCAGAGTGCCGACCGAAAACAATCCAAGGCCCAGTCCGATAAGCGCCGATCCGGCAAACAGCATCGCGGGAGAAGCAAATGCCGGTGCGAAGAGAATCACGATGAACGCCATCACTCCGATCACCAGGCCCAGCGCGGCAATCCGCAGCGGATCGCCTGCACGCGAAAGCATCCGGCCTGAAAGCATGAACCCGGCGAGCGCGCCGAGCGCCCATGCTCCGGTCAGACTGGTCGTCGCGCCAACGGACAGGCCCAGCACTTCGCCGCCATATGGTTCAAGCAGCGCGTCCTGCATCGCAAACCCAGCGGCACCGATGCCGATGGCCGTAAGCAAGCGGGCGTTGCGGCCGTCCTTTACAAAAGCGTTCCACAGCTCGCGGAAGTCAGGCGTTTGCCTGCTCGGCGCGGTCGCCTCGACATTGCGGGCTTCCTGCTTCCAGAGCGCGGTCACATTCAGCACCATGGTCAGCACAGCTGCACCCTGAATGACCTGCACAAGGCGGGTCGGGCTGAATTCGATCAGCAGGCCGCCAATGACAAAAGCGGAGAACATCATGCCGATCAGCAGCATGACATAAAGCAGTGCGACCGCGCGGGGCCGCTTGTCTTCGGGCGCGAGGTCCGTGGCGAGCGCGAGGCCGGCGGTTTGGGTCACGTGGAAACCGGCGCCCGTCATCAGGAAAGACGCCGCAGCAGCGACGATGCCGAGGTTAAACGTATCCGCCTCGTCAAACAGCAAAAGCGCAAACGGCATGATCGCCAGCCCGCCAAATTGCAGCATGGTGCCAAACCAGATGTAGGGCACCCGGCGCCATCCCAGCGCGGATTTGTGCGTGTCGGAACGGTGCCCGATCAATGCGCGAAACGGCGCAACCAGCAGCGGCACCGCAATCAAAGTCGCGACGATCCACGCAGGGGCACCCAGCTCCACGATCATCACCCGGTTGAGTGTGCCGTTTAGCAAAACGGTCGCCATCCCTACGCTGAACTGGAACAGCGCCAGCCGCAGCAACCTGCCCAAAGGCAGGTCGGCGCTCGCCGCGTCTGCGAATGGCAGCATGGCCATCGCAAGCCCGGCAAAAGACGCCGGTCCTTTGGGGGAAGGGCGGGGCGAGGTGCTCATCCACGCCTTACCAGTTCAAGCGCCTGGCTGGTGTAAAACCCGCTGGAGACGCGCCGTGTGCGGCCGATTTTCCAGTCGGCCAATTGGCCCAGCCGCGCGCGCAGCTCTGTTTCGGATACAGGCACGATGGCGGGCGAACGGTTGTTCTTGGGAAACACTTTTCCGACCGTGTGCATTGCACCAAGCAATCTGGTGAGCGGTGCAAAGGTGAAGAGAATCGAGCGCGTCGTCCGCTCACCCAGCTCGCCGACTGCATCGACCAAATCCTCTGGCGCGTAATGGATCAGCGAATCCATCGCGACTGTGTGCGAAAACGTGCCAAGCGATGGGTCGAGCATGTCGCCCGCCATCCAGTCGATCCGGCCATGCCCGATGAAGCTGGGCGTGCGCTCTTTGGCCACTTCAACCAATCCGCCTGCAACGTCGATGCCGGTAACTTCGGCTCCGCGGCACGCAGCTGATATCGCCAGTGCGCCTGTGCCGCAGCCTGCATCCAGAACCTTTGTCCGGCGCAGGTCAGCGGGGAGCCAATCAAGCAAAGTCGCGCGCATTTCATCACGGCCGGCGCGCACGGTTGCACGGATGCCGCTGACTTTCGCGTTCGATGTCAGGTCAATCCACGCCTGACGCGCAGTGCTGTCGAAATAGGTCGCAAGCGCCTCCCGGCGCTCCGCATAAGGACCGGCTTCGTATGGGGAAGGTGAGCGTGTTGCCATCATTCAAATCCCAGAAAATCGAAGATATCGCGGTCCTTCATCGGCTGCGCGGTCGATGGATCGACCCCGGCCCAGAGCATCGCGGCGAGACGCAGATATTCGTCCTGCGCGGCGACCACTTCGGGATCGTCGCCCATTTCAAACAGGGTGCATTTCTTGAGGCGCGAACGGCGGATCGCATCGACATCGCGGAAATGCGCGAGGCGCTGCATCCCGATCTCGTCACAGAACCGGTCGATCTCGTCGGTTTCGCGGCTGCGATTGGCCACCACTCCGGCGAGCCGCACGTCGTAATTCTTGGACTTCGCAGCTATGGCCGCGACGATGCGGTTCATGGCAAAGATGCTGTCGAAATCGTTGGCGGCAACCACCAGTGCGCGCTCGGCATGTTGCAGCGGCGCTGCAAAGCCGCCGCATACAACGTCGCCCAGAACGTCGAAAATCACGACATCGGTGTCTTCGAGCAGGTGGTGCTGTTTCAGCAGCTTGACGGTCTGACCCACGACATACCCGCCGCAGCCAGTGCCAGCAGGCGGTCCGCCGGCCTCGACACACATGACGCCGTTATACCCTTCGAACATGTAATCGTCGGGCCGCAATTCCTCGGAGTGAAATTCGACCGTTTCAAGGACGTCGATCACGGTCGGCATCAGCTTTTTGGTGAGCGTGAACGTGCTGTCATGCTTGGGGTCGCAGCCGATCTGGAGCACCCTGTGGCCAAGTTTGGAAA
This sequence comes from Erythrobacter sp. MTPC3, assembly GCF_042854385.1. Taxonomy (NCBI): domain Bacteria; kingdom Pseudomonadati; phylum Pseudomonadota; class Alphaproteobacteria; order Sphingomonadales; family Erythrobacteraceae; genus Erythrobacter; species Erythrobacter sp. MTPC3. Next base: position 107,733 of record NZ_BTGP01000005.1, on the reverse strand, counting down.
ACGCGGCGGACAGGTTGGACGAGGTCGTGGATTTGCCGATCCCGCCCTTGCCATAGACGGCAAAAACCTTTGCGCCCTTGATCTTGTCGCTCGGATCGAGCTGGACCTGAACTGATCCTTCTCCGTCGGGCGGAGTAAATGCCGAATTGGGTGTTTGCAAGTTCATGGCGTCAGATCCCTCTGTCTAATTTCATTCTGCTGCGAAGACGCCTTCGAGGCGGTCTTCGAGCTCGTCATTGGCTTCGCGCAAGGCGGCGAGTGTTTCATCATCTGGCTCCCACAGCTGGCGGTCACATGCCTCCAGCAGCCGGTTCGCCACGCGGGCGGAGCTTTTCGGATTGAGCTGGGCAAGGCGGCGGCGCATTTCGTCGTCGAGGACGAAAGTCTCGCTGATTTTCTGGTAAACCCACGGCTGCACCTGCCCGGTCGTGGCCGACCAGCCCAGCGTGTTGGTCACGTGAATTTCGATGTGGCGCACCCCTTCGAACCCGTGGTCCAGCATGCCTTCGAACCATTTCGGGTTGAGCGTGCGGGTGCGCGTTTCAAGGTCGATCTGTTCGGCCAGCGTGCGCACCTTGGTGCTGCCGCGTGTCGCGTCGAGGATATAGACGGGCGCGTCCTCACCCTTGGCCCGGGAAATTGATCGGCTGACACCGCCAAGACCGTCTACATACTGGTCAAGATCGGTGATGCCGACTTCGACGCTTTCGAGGTTCTGATAGGAAAATTCCACATCTTTCAGCGCGCTTTGCAGCAATTCGCGCTGCTGGACCGGCGCGCCGTTAACACCGTAGGCAAAGCCTTTGTTGATCTCGAACGCATTGGCCAGTTCATCGGGATCGGCCCACACACCGCCATCGATCATCTGGTTGACGTTGGCGCCATAGGCGCCCTCTGCATTGGAGAAGACGCGCAGCGCCGCCATTTCCAGATCGCAATTATGTGCGGCCTGATGGGCGAGCGTGTGTTTGCGCACGAAATTTGCCTCTAGCGGTTCGTCCGCCTTACTGGCGAGCAGCGCCGCCTCTGCCAGCATGCGTGTTTGCAGCGGCAGCAGGTCACGGAAAATACCCGATAGCGTCATGACAACGTCGATGCGCGGGCGGCCCAGTTCCTCCAGCGGGATCAGTTCCGCACCGCAAAGCCGGCCATAGCTGTCGCGCCGCGGACGCGCACCCAGCAGCGTCATCGCCTGCGCGATCTGGATGCCTTCGGATTTCATGTTGTCTGTGCCCCAGAGCACCATTGCGATGCTTTCGGGGAAGGGTTTGCCGCCTTCGACATGGCGCGCAATCAGACGCTCGGACTGTTCCATGCCCTGTTTGCAGGCATAGGCGCTGGGGATGCGGAAAGGGTCGAAGCCGTGGATGTTGCGCCCCGTGGGCAGCACATCAGGGTTCGCAACGATATCGCCGCCGGGCGCTGGCTGGACATATCCGCCGTCCAGCGCATGGATCAGCGCGCCCAGTTCATCGCTGGCATCAAGCTTTTCGCCCAAAGCCGCGCGGTCGCCGGTATCTTCGGTGGCGGCCTCCATGATGGCGTCCAGCATGTCTTCGCGCTGCGCCCCTGACGGATTGCGTCCAAGCACGTGCAGTCCGTGCGGGATCAGTGTTTCTTCCAGTTCGTAAAGCCGCACTGTCAGATCACCGATATCGCCGCATTCGATGTCGAGCGCGTCGCACTGGTCATGGATGATGCCGGCCAGATCGGCGCGCTCGGCGGCGCCGCTCGCATCGTCAGGCGTCAGCCGCCAGCGTTCGACGCTAGCTTTCAGTTCGGTCAGCCCCTTGTACAGGCCCGCCTGCGCGAGCGGCGGCGTCATATAGCTGACCAGCGTCGCAGCAGACCGGCGTTTTGCCAGCATACCCTCAGACGGGTTGTTGGCTGCATAGAGGTAGTGGTTGGGCAGGTCGCCGATCAGACGTTCCGGCCAGCAATCTCCTGTCATGCCGACCTGTTTGCCCGGCATGAATTCAAGCGCGCCATGCGTGCCGAAATGAAGGACGCTTTGCGCGCCGAAATCTTCGCGGATCCAGCGGTAGAATGCGCTAAATGCGTGGGTCGGTGCAAAATTGCCCTCGAACAGCAGGCGCATCGGATCGCCTTCAAAGCCGAAAGCGGGCTGAATGCCGACGAAGATGTTGCCGAACTGTGCGCCAAGCACCTGGATATGGCCGCCGTCGCTTTGCTGTTTGCCGGGAGCAGGGCCCCATTGCGCTTCGATTTCGGCGAGGTGTTTTTCGCGACGCACATGCTCGTCCGCCGGAATGCGTGCCGCGACATTGGCATCCGCGCCGTGGCGTTCGGCATTGCCTGTGAGAATTTGTTCGCGCAGCGCATCGACGGTCTCTGGAACATCGACGCTGTATCCCTCAGCCTTGAGCCGGAGGAGCGTTGCGTGGAGCGATTCGTATACGGCCAGAAACGCCGCTGTTCCGGTGGCACCGGCATTCGGCGGGAAGTTGAACAGCACAACAGCCAGTTTGCGTGTCGCCCGCTCGCTACGGCGCAGCTGGATCAGCTTGGCAACGCGCGCGGATAAAGCCTCTGCGCGTTCGGGACAGCCCTGCATCGGGCGAAGATTGTCGGAAGCGGGCCGCTCGCATTTTCGTTCGCAGCCATTGCAGACGGGACCATCACCGGCGCGGCCTCCGAAAACGCTAGGCACGGTGGACCCGTCTAGTTCGGGCAGAGCGACCATCATTGTGGCTTCCAGCGGAAGCAGGCCCTGCGGGCGTGCACGCCATTCCTCGATCGACTGGAATTCGATGGCATGGGCGGCCAGATACGGCACGTCCAGCTGGCCCAGAATTTCGCGCGCGGCCTCGGCATCATTGTATGCCGGTCCGCCGACGAGTGAAAATCCGGTGAGATTGACGATCGCATCGACGACTGGTGCGCCTTTATCGTCCAGAAAGAATTTTTCGATAGCGGGCCGCGCATCCAGACCGCTGGCAAACACCGGCACAACTTTCATGCCAGCATTTTCAAACGCAGCAATCGCAGCGTCGTAATGGCCGCTATCATGGCCAAGAAGGTACGATCGCAACAGGATCAACCCGACCGTGCCATTAGGCGCTTTGTCACGCGGCAGCAGGCGCAGGCTTTCGGAAATGCGCTGTTTGGTGCGCGGGTGGTAAACCCCGGTTTCAGGGTATTCCAGCGGTGCATCAGCCTTGGTAATGCCGCGCCGACCGGCCCGTTCACCAGCGGCGTACCGGTCAATCAGCGCGCGCACCATGGCAATCACGTTTTCGTCTGAGCCTGACAGCCAATATTGCATCGTCAGGAAATAGGCGCGCACATCCTGGGCGGTGCCGGGGATGAATTTGAGGATTTTCGGCAGGCGGCGCAGCATCTTCATCTGGCCAGCACCAGAACTTGCGCCTTGTTTGCCGCCTTTTCCGCTTTGGCCGCGCAGTTTTTTAAGCAGCGCGAGCGGCCCCTTGGCAGGGGCATCCATGCGGTAGCCGCCCATCCGGGTCAGCTTCACAACTTCGCCCGCCGACATCAGGCACACCATCGCATCGCAATCTTCGCGCCGCGCCTCGAGTGTCGGCATGATCGCGCGGCAGTGATCGTCGAGAAACAGCATGGAGGCGATCACGATGTCGGCTTCTTCGATGGCCTGCTTGGCCGCATCAAGCGAGGCTGCATCGCGGTCCCAATCGGACGCTGCGTGCAGGGTCAGTTCGATTTTTTCCTCGCCCAGCTGCTTGCTAGCGCGTTCGACTGCACCTTTCAGATGGTTGTCGAGCGTGATGATGACAGCCCGGACCGGCGTGGTCCGATGCGCAAGGATCGAGGCGGGTGTTTCAGCGGGCATAGTGAGCCTTCGCATCGTAAAGCGTTTCGAGGTCGATCTCGGCGCGGCCCTGATCCGCTGCGAATGCCTCTGTATTGCGGCGCGCCTTGCCGCGGACGAAGAACGGAATTTTCTTGAGTTCGCGCTCGGCCTCGCTCGTCCATGCGGTGCCGTCATTGGCGGGAACGGCGAGTTCTTGCACTGGCTCTTGCGGTGTGGCTGCGGTGCTGTGAGCGCGCGGCGAATGGGCGGCGTGGTGCGACGCGCCTGCTTCGTCGGAAAACTCAAAATCCTCGCGGAACATGGTGAGCAAGTGCTCTTCAAGACCCATGACAAGCGGGTGGACCCACGTGTCGAAGATCACGTTGGCGCCTTCAAAACCCATCTGGGGTGAGTGGCGTGCCGGGAAATCCTGAACGTGGACGGGTGCGGAGATCACCGCGCACGGCATCCCCAGCCGTTTGGCAATGTGGCGTTCCATCTGCGTGCCCAGCACCATTTCGGGCGCGGCTTCGATAATCGCGTCTTCAACTTCGAGATGGTCATCGGTGATCAGCGGCTCGACACCGTGCTCTTTTGCAGCGGCGCGGATTCCGCGGGCAAATTCGCGGTTGTAACAACCGAGCCCGCAAACCTCGAAGCCCAGCTCATCACGCGCGATCCGCGCAGCCGCGACAGCATGGGTGGCGTCGCCGAAAATGAATACCCGTTTGCCGGTCAGATAGGTCGAATCGACCGAACGGCTCCACCAGGGCATTCTTGAATGGGTGTCGCCGAGGGCAGGCGTGGGATCTGCACCTGCCAACTCGGCGACGTCGGTAATGAAAGCACGTGTGGCCCCCACACCGATAGGGATGCTGCGCACGGTCGGCTGGTCGAATGTCTTTTCGAGCCAGCGAGCCGCTTCGTCAGCAATCTCGGGATATAAAACGATATTGAAATCGGCCGCGCCGATCCGCGTGATGTCCGCCGGCGTTGCGCCGAGCGGCGCCACCAGATTTACTTCTACGCCCAGCGTGTCCAGAATCTTGCGGATTTCGACGAGGTCGTCGCGGTGGCGAAAACCCAGCGCGCACGGGCCAAGGATGTTGGCGCGCGCCGCGCGGCCTTCGCGGTCCGGGCGCACGATGGTCTTGTCCGCCAGATTGCGGACGATCTGGTAAAACGTTTCGGCAGCGCCCCAGTTTTCCTTGCGCTGGTAACTTGGCAGCTCCAGCGGGATTGCGGGGCATGGCAGGTCCATCGCCTCGCTCAGGCCGCATGGATCATCCTGAATGAGTTCTGCGGTGCAGGACGCGCCAACGATCATCGCCTGCGGTTTGAACCGTTCGGCTGCATCGCGCGCGGCGTTTTGGAACAGCTGGGCTGTATCCTTGCCCAGATCGCGCGCTTCGAATGTGGTGTAGGTGACGGGCGGACGTTTGCCGCGCCGCTCGATCATGGTGAAGAGCAGGTCGGCGTAGGTATCGCCCTGCGGCGCGTGCAGCACATAATGCAGCTTGTCCATCGCAGTCGCGACGCGCATTGCACCGACATGCGGCGGGCCTTCATAGGTCCAGACGGATAATTGCATCGCCTATACCTCCAGCATGTCACGGCGCCGCAGCGGCCGTGCAAAAAGTTCGGCAAGATCGCCGGCCTGGTCGAAACCGTGGATCGGTGAGAACACGAGTTCGATCGCCCACTTCGTTGAAAGCCCTTCGGCTTCCAGCGGGTTGGCAAGGCCGAGGCCGCATACGGTAAGGTCGGGGCGGTCAGCGCGCACGCGGTCGAGCTGGAGATCGACGTCCTGCCCTTCGCTTATGCGGGCGGATGGCGGGATCAAGTCGAGTTCCTGCGCGCAGTGTGCGCGGTGCAGATAAGGTGTGCCCACCTCGACCGGTATCATATCGAGTTCAGTCGCGAGGAAACGGGCCAGCGGCACTTCGAGCTGCGAATCAGGCAGGAAGCTGATGCGCTTGCCCTCTAGCTGCGCCTTGGCATGGGAGATTGCGCGCTTCGCCCGTTCGCGGCCCGGCGCGATGACGCGGTTGAAATGCATTTCATCGATGCCGAATGCGTTGGCAGCCGCCTGAAGCCAGCTGGTCGTGCCCTCCGCCCCGAATGGGAACAGCGCGTCGAGCCGCTTGGCCCCGCGCCCTTCCAGCGCCATCGCCGTTTCAGCGAGGAAGGGCTGTGCGAGCAAATACCGCGTATTCGGACCGACCGATGGCAGGTCACGCGCATTGCGGGCCGGCAGCGCGCCGACGCGTTCAATGCCCAGCTCTGCAAAGATGCGCATGAACTGGTCTTCGACGATATCGGGAAGCGATCCGACAATCAGCAATTCCTGCGGCGCATCGGCGGCGCTCGCCGGCATTTCTGGCACAAGCGATGTCAGGCAGGCATCTTCGCCTTGGGTAAAGGTCGTCTCGATCCCGCTGCCGGAATAATTGAGGATGCGCACCGCAGGCATATGCTGCGCGCCAAGCCGTTCAGCCGCTTTGGCAAGGTCCAGCTTGATAACTTCCGAAGGACACGAACCGACAAGGAACAGCGTTTTGATATCCGGGCGGCGTTCCAGCAGGCGGCCGACCACGCGGTCAAGCTCGTCCTGGCAATTGACCATTCCGGCCAGATCACGCTCTTCCATGATCGCGGTTGCGAAACGCGGCTCAGCAAAGATCATCACTCCGGCGGCGGATTGCAGCAGGTGGGCGCAGGTGCGCGATCCGACGACGAGGAAGAACGCATCCTGCATCTTGCGGTGTAGCCAGACGATGCCGGTCAGTCCGCAGAAAACCTCACGCTGTCCGCGCTCGCGCAGGATCGGACGTTCGGATTGCGTAGGCTTGCTGGAGCAACCGGGAAGAGGCGTGACGGCGTTCATGCGGCCACCGCGGCGGACTGCATGGGCTGCTGCGCCATCTGGAGCCGTGCGGCCCGCAGTTTCAGGATGAACTGGACCGCATTAATGACATAGGCTGCATAGGCGGCGAGCGCGACGATCATCCGCTGGTCCGTTGTACCAAACCCGCCGAACAGCATCGCCAGATAAAGCGTGTGCAGCGCAAGGACGAGCATTGAAAACACGTCTTCCCAAAAGAAGGCCGGGGCGAACAACCACTTTCCAAACACGACCTTTTCCCAGATCGAGCCGGTAATCATGATGGTGTAAAGCACGAGTGTTTTGAGAACGATCGAACTGTCGGCAGCAAACGCGCCTTCGCCGGTCATCAGGTAACGGATAACCAGAACAAGGCTGGCGGTGAATACGAGGAATTGCAGCGGCGCGAGCACGCCCTGAACAACAGTCCAGACCGATTCGTCCCGGCGCTGACGTTCGGCAGCTGAATACAGCCCGCCTTCTGTCGCTTTATTATCGTCCGCCTGCAGCGTCTCAGCTGAGGAGGCGACTGCGGATACATGATCCTGCCGAGTCATCCCGTCGAGACCTACCTTTCTCTCTATGAGTCGCATTGATACGCCTACCTTTAGACAGGTGTCAAATAAATTGGACGTATAGCAAACTTGACATCTTTGTCCGCAAAAGCTTGTTTCGTTGCTCATTCAGACGAAAAGGCGTAAGGCAGAGTCGCTGGCTGCAAATTGGCGGAATATCTTCGCATCAGTCAGCAGCGACGCAATCTGCGCCGTTCCCGGCATTGCGGACCGGGAAGTTGGGAGGGTCAGATGGCTAGCAACAAGGGGCAGGGCGTGATTGAGGCTGGTCAGGCTGCGCTGCGTAGAGTCATTGCCAATCCGCTCGCTCGGCTAAGCCATGATGAGGCGGCCGCCTCGACCGCAGATAATGATCACGCGTCCCCTCTTTCCGACGATTCCATTAACTCAATTATCGAAGGCGAAATCATTCCGCGGTTGCTGATGGCGCACGCCGCCAGCGGACCCGCAGAGACCAAATCGCACGGCATTGGTATCGCCCCATCCGATGCCAACGCCTTTGCCGCGTTGCCATTGCGACTCGAGGCGGCGAATCTGGTCGAAGAAGTGGATAACTTCATCAACGCAGGCGTCAGTGTCGATGCAATCTACATCGATTTGCTCGCTCCGGCAGCGCGAAAACTTGGCGAAATGTGGGAAGCTGACGAGTGCGATTTCATCGATGTGACGATGGGATTGTGGCGGCTTCAGGAGGTCATGCGGGAGATATCGTCGCGCGCTCCGGTTGGCCGCCTGTCCGATGCAAGTAACGCAAGACGTGCGATTTTTGCATCTATGCCGGGTGATCAGCACAGTTTCGGCGCGCTGATGATTGACGAAGTTTTCTCGCAAGCCGGCTGGTATAGCGAAGCCATTGTAAAGCCGGAGCGCCGGGAATTGCTCGACAGATTGGCCAAGAGTCACTTCGATGTGGCAGGATTGACCATATCTCGCGATTGCCCTAGCGCCGCGATCTCCAGCCTGATTACGGCGATGCGCAGCGTTTCAGCCAACGAAAATTTGGTGATTTTAATCGGCGGAAGGCTGGTCAACCAAGACCAGTCGATCGTCTCACAAGTGGGAGCCGATGGGACCGGCGCCGACGCACGTGCTGCGCTAGAGGAGGCCAGAAGACTGGTCCGATCATCGCCAGTGCGGGCGCAATCAATGCGTTGAACCGGGACCATAAATGCTGACACGTAAGCACAGTATCGAAGGTAAAAACCCGTTCGGGAAAGCCGCCGAATTGTTCGATACTCTCGACGCCGATGCCGCTATGAAGCTGGCAATGGTGGCGGGCGATGTCACACTGGTTCTGGACGATACCGGCACCATTCTGGATGCGGCATTCGACCCGTCCGACTTCCCTGAATTTGGCGATTGGGTCGGCACCAACTGGATCGAAACGGTCACTGAGGAAAGCCGCCCGAAAGTCATGGAAATGCTGGCCGCCGCCCGCCGTGCAGAGGTGCAGCACTGGCGGCAGGTCAACCATCCCACGCACAAAGGTGACGTACCGATCCGGTATTCCGTGCTCAGCGTCAATGGCGGGGAGCACCGCATCGCGTTTGGCCGTGACCTGCGCGAAGCGGGCAAATTGCAACAGCGTTTGTTGCAAGTACAGCAATCACTGGAACGCGATTATCTGCGCATGCGCCAGCTTGAGGCGCGGTACCGGATGCTGTTCGATTCCTCGTCCGAAGCGGTGCTGGTGGTTGAGGCATCGACGCTTCGCATCCGCGAGGCCAACCCGGCGGCGCACACCATGACCGGCAGCCGCATGGGCACGCTGCAGGGCAAGAAATTGCCAAGTGTCATAGACAAGAACTCACGCGATGCGCTCCACGCGCTCGCCGGATCTGCGATTGCATCAGAAGGCACCGCGCCAATCGAGTTGAAACTCGCCAAGGGCAGCCGCGCGGTCACTGCATCGATCACCGGGTTCACACAGGATCGCGGGCAGTTTCTGCTTTTGCGCCTGGTGCCACTGGGCGATGCGCAGCCCGAGGCGCCAGCCCCGCTGTTCGATCTGATTGACCGGATGCCGGACGCTTTTGTCATGGCCGATGCCAATCTTGAGATTGTCAGCGCAAACCATGCTTTTGTCGAACTGGTTCATGCGGCCAGCGTCGATCAGCTGCGCGGACGGCACCTGTCCGAAACCATCGGGCGACCGGGCATCGATCTCGACCTTATTGAAGGGCAAATCGACCAGCACGGCGCGGCGCGCAATGTCAGCACGGTGTTGCAGGTCGGCGGCGACATGGAAGGCGAACCGGTCGAATTATCGGCGGTCCGCAGCAGCGGTGAGGACTCGCTCTATGGATTTGTGATCCGCCCGATCGGCAGGCGTTTGCGCGATCTGCCGCCCGGTTCGGAGGATCTGCCGCGTTCGGTCGAGCAGTTGACCGATTTGGTGGGGCGCATGTCGCTGAAAGACATCGTGCGGGAATCGACCGATCTGATTGAACGGCTCTGTATCGAAGCGGCGCTCACCTACACCTCGGACAACCGCGCATCGGCTGCCGAGATATTGGGGCTTTCACGCCAAAGCCTCTATTCAAAACTTCACCGTCACGGTCTCGGCAACCTGCCATCCGATCCCGACGCGGACTAGTTTCGCAGCCAATCGGTTCGCGGATCGGCGCATAAATCACTCAAATTATCACGCGTTTCCGGCCAAGGGTCAGTTTGCCGAGACACTCGACTGTAAGCTTTTTCCTCCGGTAATCGGCATTGCAGGCCAATTTTGCCCTGTTTTTGCACATGTCAGGCACAAGAGTGTCAAATTTATTTGACGCTTTGCTCTGTCAGACATAACTTCTCCTCATGGAACGTTCCGCGCAACCGACTCGCCTCGTGCCGTTTCCGGCGCTGCGCGATGTCGTCCAGCTTCTCAAACCGATTACCTGGTTTCCGCCCATGTGGGCGTTCATGTGCGGCGCGATTTCGTCAGGCGCGGCGATTGATGGCCGCTGGCTGTTCGTTGTCGGAGGCATCCTGCTGGCCGGACCGCTCGTTTGCGGGACCAGCCAGGCGGTGAATGACTGGTTTGACCGCCATGTCGATGCGATCAATGAACCAGACCGCCCGATCCCATCAGGCCGGATCGCCGGACGCTGGGGGCTTTATATAGCGATTATCGGCACGCTGGTTTCGGCGGCGGTCGCGTGGATGCTTGGCTTATGGGTGTTTATTGCTGGACTGGTTGGGCTGGCGCTCGCCTGGGCATACAGCGCGCCGCCTTTCCGTTTCAAGACGAGCGGTTGGACAGGACCGGCTGTGGTCGGATTTACTTACGAAGGGCTGAGCTGGTTCACCGGCGCGGCTGTCATGCTGGGTGCGTTGCCATCGGCGCAGGTGCTGATCGTGCTCTCCCTCTACAGCATCGGCGCGCACGGGATCATGACCCTCAACGATTTCAAGGCGGTTGAGGGCGACCGCGAAACCGGCTTGAAGTCACTGCCGGTAACATTGGGCGTTAGCGGCGCGGCCCGTTATGCCTGCGCGATTATGGCGCTGGCGCAGGTCGCCGTCATCGTGCTGCTGTCGATCTGGGGCCATTACATTTCCGCCGCGCTCGTCGGTGTCGTCCTTGCTGCGCAATTTGCAGCGATGCCGCGCCTCTTGAATAATCCCAAGCAATATGCGCCGTGGTATAACGCGGTCGGTGTGACGCTGTATGTGCTCGGTATGCTCGCGGCCGCGTTCGGGCTGGGGGGCTATCTATGAGCCAACCCGCCGTGCCTCAATTCACCGGACTTGGCTGGCTCGCAGTTGTGCGCATCGGATTGGTGCAGGCATCTATCGCGGCAATAGTGATGCTGACCACGACCGTCCTCAACCGGTTGATGGTGGTCGAATACGCGTTAATCGCGGGCATCCCTGCAGGGCTGGTCGGATGGCATTATGCCGTGCAGCTGTGCCGTCCGTTATGGGGCCACGGGTCCGACAAGGCATCGGGCAAAGGCATCAGCCGATCGGTCTGGATATTCGGCGGGATTGTGGTGCTGGCGTTTGGAGCGATCCTCGCGGTGCAAAGCACGATTATGATGAGCGGCAGTTTCGCGCTCGCAATGACAATTGGCGTCGCGGCCTACACACTGGTTGGTATAGGCGTCGGAGCAAGCGGCACTTCGGCGCTCGCGCTCCTTGCATCCGGAGTTGCACCTGACCGGCGCGCTCCTGCCGCTGCGGTAACGTGGATCATGATGGTGGCGGGCATAGTCGTATCGGCTATCATTGTCGGCGCGCTGCTCGATCCCTTCACGCCAGAGCGGCTGCTGGCGGTCGCATCCGGTTTGCTGCTGGTCTGCATCACCGTAACCGGCCTTGCTGTCTATCGGATCGAGCCGCGCGGCGGGATCGCGTCGCAGGCATTTGCCGCCACGGCGAAAGCGGAACCGGCTCCCGATTTCCGTGAGGCACTGCTCGAAATACTGCGCGAGAAAGCTGCGCGGCGCTTCACGCTGTTCATCTTTGTCTCGATGATGGCTTTCAATATGCAGGACCTGATCCTGGAGCCGTTCGCAGGTCTTGTGTTCGGCATGACCCCAGGAGAGTCCACCAGTCTGGGCGGTATGCAAAGCGGCGGCGTGCTCATCGGGATGATTGTCGCAGGCATCGGCGGGAGCGCTTTTTCTGGCCGACTGCCGGTGGAACTGCGCCACTGGATCGTATTCGGCTGCACAGGCTCTGCACTGGCGCTCGCCAGCCTGGCGCTTGCCGCCGTGGCCGGTCCGGGATGGCCGCTGGCTGCGAATGTATTCGCGCTCGGATTTTGCAACGGATTGTTCGCGGTTGCCGCGATTGGCGCGATGATGGGCCTTGCCGGATCGGGCGAGAAAACCCGTGAAGGCGTGCGCATGGGCGTGTGGGGCGCAGCGCAGGCCATCGCATTCGGGCTGGGCGGATTGGTTGGCGCTCTCGGCGTCGATGCGGCGCGCCGCATTCTCATCAGCGACGGCGCGGCATTTCAGGTGATTTTCGGCATTGAAGCGGCGCTATTCGTGTTGGCCGCAGTGCTGGCAGTGCGCGCGACAAGCGCCGATTTACAGCCCGCAGTATTGTCTGCGCGGCTGACGGAAAAAACGAGGGAACGAGAGGTATTCGCATGACAGAGACACTTTACGATGCTGTCGTCATTGGCGGCGGACCCGCAGGCGCGACAACCGCCACCGATCTTGCACTGGCCGGGCATTCTGTCCTGCTGATGGAGCGAGGCGGGCGGATCAAGCCATGCGGCGGCGCGGTCCCTCCGCGAATGCTCGAAGATTTCGACATCCCGCAGGATCTGTTGGTCGCCCGTGCCCGGTGCGCGCGCATGATCTCTCCTTCAGGCAGGGCCGTCGATATGCCGGTCGGCGAAATCGGCTATGTCGGCATGGTCGACCGCGATGAATTCGATGAATGGCTGCGTGAACGCGCCCGCATGTCTGGCGCAGAGCGCATGACCGCTGTCTTCGAGAAGATCGAGCGTGATGAGGAAGAGCACCCCATCGTAACGTTCCGCCGCGGTCGCGGTGCACCAATTGAACGGATCCGCGCACGCTGCATCATTGGCGCAGACGGCGCGCGCTCTGCCGTGGCAAAGCAAAGCCTGCCGGGCGCGGAACGGGTGAAATGTGTTTTCGCCTATCACGAAATCATCAAATCGCCCGATAACGACACCGATGATTTCGATGCCGCGCGCTGCGACGTATTCTATCAGGGCCGCCTCTCGCCCGATTTCTATGCCTGGGTTTTCCCGCATGGGGAGACTGCCAGCATTGGTGTCGGCAGCGCGAATAAAGGGTTCTCCCTGCGCGGTGCCGTCTCGCAGATGCGCACCGATCTGGACCTGACGCGCTGCGAAACCGTGCGGCGCGAAGGCGCTCCAATCCCGCTCAAACCGTTAAAACGCTGGGACAATGGCAAGGACGTGATCGTAACGGGCGATGCGGCCGGGATCGTCGCGCCTGCTTCGGGTGAGGGGATTTATTACGCGATGACAGGCGGGCGCTTTGTCGCCGATGCGGCCAGCGCGTTTCTGAAAACAGGCGAGGTCAAGGCGCTGAAAACCGCCCGCAGCCGCTTTATGAAAGAGCATGGCAAAGTTTTCTGGATTCTCGGCCTGATGCAGTATTTCTGGTATTCCAGCGACAAGCGGCGCGAGCGGTTTGTGACCATGTGCGATGACAAGGATGTGCAGCAGCTCACCTGGCAGGCTTACATGAACAAAAAGCTCGTGCGCAAAAAGCCGATGGCGCATGTAAAAATCTTCTTGAAAGATTGCGCACACCTCTTGGGAATGAGGGCCGCAACGCGCTAGACCCCCTGTCATGGGAAAAAGCTGGATCATACCGGTAACAATTGCGACCTTCGCAGCGATTATAGTCGCTTCGCTGGGTGCGACGATTACCGACCTCGGGCCGTGGTATCAATACCTTGCGAAACCGGACTGGAACCCGCCTGACCAGCTGTATCCGATTGTCTGGACGCTGGTTTACGCTCTTATCACTGTGTCCGCGATAACGGCGTGGAGGGCTGCGCCGGATTCGCGCCTGGCGCAGTGGGTGATCAGTCTTTTCGCGCTCAACGCATTTCTCAACATTACGTGGAGCCTGCTGTTTTTCCGCCTCCAGCGGCCTGACTGGGCCATGGTGGAGCTGGGATTTCTGTGGCTGTCCATTGCGGTGCTGATCGTGTTTTGCGGACGCTTTTCCAAACTGGCTGGCCTGCTGCTGGTGCCATACCTCGTCTGGGTGTCGATTGCCGGCGCATTGAACTGGTCGGTGATCCAGCTGAACGGTCCGTTCGGTTGATTGCGAGGCGCAGTCTGGCCGCGTGTTGCCGCGCTGGTCGGGACAGCGCCGATCACTCCCGATACGCAGCGCAATGATCGCTACGTTCTTTTCCTCAGGCCATGCCGCCGATTTCATCCTTGCTGTTCTCGCGCTTGAGGGCGTGTGGCTGCGTGTGCGCGGCTGGCATTGGGGCGAGATTGCAGGCTTACTTGGCCCGGCGGCTTTGATCGTGCTGGGCCTGCGCGCAGCTTTAACGGGGGAGGCGTGGTACTGGATCGCCGCGCCGCTCGCGCTGTCCCTGCCGCTGCACCTTGTCGATTTGCGCGCCCGGTTCCGGTCCAAAGCCGCGGACTGACCGGTTCGGCAGGCTGCCCTGAAATACACCAGATACGAGAAAGCCCGGCACCGCGTTATGCGAGTGCCGGGCTTTCTCTTTGCCGACGGGTAGAGCGCGCGCTGGGCTAAGGCTCTACCCTGCAACGGGCGGCTTATTTCGGAGCGTAGTAATGCTCCTGCGCCCATACATACCAGTTATCGACGACTGTGCCCGATAGCAGGATGCCAATTCCGCCAGTGAAGGTTGTCAGCACCGCGAACCACCAAGCCCAGCGGTGGATCGATTCCATCGACGCGTTAAAGCCCATGGTCCAGCGCCAGAACAGGCCAGCCCGTTCAGATGCCGTGCCGCGGTCGGTGATCTGCTCGATCTCGCGCTCACCGCCATAACGGCCAACCGCAAGGATCGTCGCACCGTGCATCGCGAAGAGAACTGCCGAACCGTAAAGGAACACAATCGAAAGCGCGTGGAACGGGTTGTAGAACAGATTGCCGTGGATGAGCGAGAAGTTGTTGGTCCAGTCGAGGTGCGAGAAGATGCCGTATGGCACCGCCTCGGCCCAGCTGCCCAGCAATAGCGGGCGGATAAAGCCCAGCACCGCAAACAGCCAGATCGCACTCGCAAACGCCCAGGGGATATGCATCCCCATGCCCAGCGCCCTTGCCCGGCGATAGGTGCGCGCCCACCATGCGAGCACCGAAATGCTCAGGAAAGCGCCGGTCAGGATGAACCAGCCGCCCTCATTCAATGGAACGAACGGGCTAAACCCGTATTCCGGGCCCGGAGGATCAAGCGAAAGCCAGAACAGCTCGCGCATGAATGTCTGCGGGCTCCACCCGGCCTCGGCCCAGAAGTTGAGGCCGATGATCATGAATGCGGCAAACCCGAAGGTCAGCGATATTACGCCCAGCGTGCCGAGATAGACCGGGCCGAACTGGGCCTGACCGATTTTGCCCATCCAGTAATTGTAACCGGTGTAGGGCCAGCGGATGTCTTCGCCCGGTGGCAGGTCCACGCCCATTTCGGGCGGGCCTTTCACCTGGATCTGCGTGAAGATGTTTTGATAGGTAGCCATTTAGATCGGCCCTCCTTCCCAGATCGGGATCTTTCTCCAGAAATCCCAGAACTCCGGCCAGCTGCCAACGTAAAGCGGGCCTGAAATCACGATGCAGATCGCGCTCCAGAAACCGGCATTTAGCGCCAGCGCCAGCCCGACACGGTGGATGCCCAGTGTACCGACCGAATACCCGATGAAGTCACGGAAGTAGGTGTCTTCGTATTCAGGCGTTTTCACATCGGTGCCGCCCGACGGGTTCACCGCCGAAAGCACCAGCCCGCCGTGCAATGCGAGAGCGAGGCAGTTCGTGAAGAAGAACGCGATCGCCAGCATGTGAACCGGGTTGTAGTGGAAGTTTGCATACATATACCCGGTGTTCGACACCCAATCGAGGTGCGACCAGATGCCATAGGGGAAACCATGTCCCCAGGCGCCCATCAACACCGGCCGGATAACGACCAGAGTGACATAGGCGAACACCGCAACACTGAATGCGATGGGAATGTGATAGCTCATACCAAGCTTGCGCGAGATTTCCGCTTGCCTGAGAACCCAGGACGAAAACGCGACAATCGCGCAGGCGGTGATGACCTGCCAGTATCCGCCCTCTGAAAGGGGCGCAAAGGCAAGGCCGTTTTCAATGGCCGGCGGTTTGATGTCGATCAGCCACGGGTTCAAGGTCGGACCTTCAGCGGCCGCGGCAAAGATCAGCATCGTTCCCAATGCTGCGCTGATTGCCACCATGACCCCAAAGAATCCGACATAAAACGGGCCGACCCAAAAATCGAATAGGTCGCCGCCGATCAATGTTCCACCGCGCACGCGGTATTTCCGCTCGAAACTAAGGAGCGCCATAGGTCCATCCTTCCCGCCTTATCGGCGGGTGTTAAACTGTTATCGAAAAGAAGTAGGAGGCAGGCAGGCGAACCTGCCCCCTTGCATCTTTAACTGGCCGTCAGGTTGCTGCTGGAGCTTCCGACGCTTCTACCACTGCAGTCACAGTAGGATTGCCAGTGGTCGAGTCATCGAGCCAGTTGTAGCGATCCGTGCTGAGCAGGATGAAGTGAATCGAAAAGGCCAGAACAGCCAGGCCGACGTGCAGCGCCACGAGAACGCGGCGGACGTCAAATATCATCCAAATGTTCCACATAGTGAAACTCCTTTGAGATTTGTAATTAGCAGAGTTCAGCCGATCACGCGCAGTTGCACTGCGGGCATCGGCAAGTCATTCTGCGTGGATCAGATCGGGAACCAGGGCTTGTCATACCAGACAAGCGCGTGCGCCACGATTGCGATGCCCACGTAAAGTGCAAAAGTACCCATGAAACCCTTGTGGATTTCTTTGGCCTCTTCAGGCGTCAGATGAGTGCCAATGCGCTCACCAGGTGTCGGATCAACCATTAGTCAGTCTCCGTATAGTTGGTTGGAGTAGAGGCAAAGCCTCCGTCGGCATCCCCGCGTGATCCCCCACGTGGATTTGATGAGCCCTGTAACAGGGCAAACTGATGCCAGTGTGCCGTTTTGTGCGAGGAGAATGCGCGCAGTGTCATGCGGTCTCTCCTTCAAGCAGCGCCTCGGCGAGGCAATCTGGGGTAACTGTTGTATTTCCGCGCTTGCGGGCGGTGTGTTCGGCGCTGTCGCGCAGCCGTTTTGCCGCTGAAATGCGGACCAGAACGGGCTGTGTCTCGACCAGCGCATCCAGTTTTGTCTTGGCCGCTTCGTCCCAGCTCAGTTCTGGTTCGCGGCGTGTCGGCGTTGGGTCTGCGCGGTCCATGTCGGTACCCAGCGGCAGAATGTGGAACAGCGCATCGAACAGCGCATTGCACACTTCCTGCACGATATAGGTCGCACCGGAATAGCCCATGAAAGGCGTGCCGGTGTGGCGGCGAATGGCAGCTCCGGGGAAGCTGGCCGGAATGAACTGAGTGCTGGGCCCATGTGCGCCCGCAGGCCCGCCAGACGCGGCCTCGGCCAGATACATGCGTTCATTATAACTGCCGAACATCACCAACGGCGGGTTCGAATGGATTGAGGCGCGCACGTCTTCGTTGGCCGGTTTTACCCCGGCGCAGCGCGACACGCTGAGCGTGCAGGGCAGGCCCATGTCTTCCTGCAGGAAGTGGGTGATGCCGCGCGCATAGGTATCGTTCGCGACGATCCCGAAACTGGCGGTGCCAAAGAAATCCTGAGTGACCGAGCGCCACAGATCCCAAAGGGGTTTGATTGTGGTGTGCTTTTCGCGCTCGATAAACGGTTCGGGGTCCAGCCCGAGTTCTTCGCCCAGCGCGCGCAGGAACTTGGTTGTGCTCGAAAGCCCCATCGGCGCTTGAAAATACGGCCGCTCCAGCGTTTCGCAAAGGTTGCGGCCAAATTCGCGGTACATGCAGACATTTGCGTCCGATGTGCCAAGCTGGCGGATATCGGCCAGATGGCAGCCGAGCGGGAAGACGATGCCGACCTCTGCGCCGATCCCTTCGACCAGACGGCGGATTTCCGCGAGGTCGGACGGCATGTTGAACATGCCGTAAGACGGGCCGATAATGTTGACGACCGGCTTTTCGCCCTCTTTGCGCGCCTTTGGCTTAGGCGTTTTTTTCGGGCCGAATTCCGTCCAGAGCCATGTCAGCGCGCGGTCGGCGCTTTCCCATTGATCTTCGTCGATGGTGCGCGGCAGGAACCGTTTAATATTGGTGCCTTGGGGCGTCACGCCGCCGCCGATCATCTCGGCGATGGAGCCGGTGACCACCACAGCGGGCAGTTCCGGGTCGAGCGCCTGCCAGGCGCGTTTCATCGCGCCTTCGGTGCCGGTTTTACCCAGCTCTTCTTCACCGAGGCCGGTGACGACAATCGGCAATTCATGCGGGGGCAGGGCGTCCGTGTAATGCAGCACCGATGTGACGGGCAGGTTTTCGCACCCGACCGGGCCATCAATGATGACTTGCAGGCCTTTTACCGCCGTAAAGACGTAAGTTGCGCCCCAATATCCACCGGCGCGGTCATGATCGAGAACGAGTGTCATGTGCCCACCGCCTCGGCCGCTTTGCGTGCCGCTTCGTTGAGAGCCGCATATTTCTTGCGGAATTTGGGCCGGTCGATGGGTGTATCTTCCCAGACGCCGGATGCATGTGCGGTGCCGACCCCTTCGAAGAAGTCGCGCATCTTGTCGAAGCGTTCCTTGTTGCCAATCGCACCATTGATGACCTGCGCGAGGCTGCCTGCACCGGCTGGCCCCATCAGAGGCCGCGCGGAAATCAGGTTGGTGAAATAGAGCGCCGGGATGGCTTTCGCCTTGGCATGCTGGACAACCGGGGTGGTTCCGATCGCGAGATCGGGGCGGTATTCCTCGACCGCGGCAATATCCTCTTCGAGGCTGGCGCGGAAATTGACATGCACGCCGACATTTTCGAGCCATTCGCGGTCGCGTTCGGACCACGGTGTCGCAGGGCAGGCACTGCCGACATACCTTACGTCAGCGCCGCTTTCGATCAGCAGGCGCGCCACCAGCAGTTCGGACCCTTCATAACCTGAAACGGTGATGCGGCCCTTGATCGGATTGGCAGCAAGCGCGCCCTTGATCGCTGCCGACATTGCGTTCTTCACGCTGTCAGCCTGCGCCTGCGGAATACCGAGTTCGTCGCGCACTGACTGAAGCCAGGCGGTCGTGCCATCGACGCCGACCGGGGCCGATCCGATGACCGGGCGGCCCGCGGCGCGGAATTCGCGGACGCTGGCGGTGTAAAACGGGTGGATCGCCGCGGCGAGCGAACAATCGAGCGCGGAATAAAGCTCGCGCCATTCGCGGGTCGGGACGACCGGCCCTGCGGCAAGGCCCATCGGTTCGAGCATTTGCCCGATCACGACAGGGTCTGCAGGGAACATTTCGCCAAGCAGCGCGACCGTCGGCCTGTCTGACCGCTCTTTGGGAGCGGCGACGGGACCTTCTTCGACTTCGGTGCGGGCATAATTCAGCATCGCCCCTGCAAGGACATCTTTCGCCTCTGCATGGGTAGGGATGCCGAAACCGGGCACGTCGATGCCGATGATGCGCACGCCGTTGATCTGTTTCTTAAGCAGTCGCAGGGGAACGCCGCTGGCGGTTGGCACGCACAGATTTGTGACGACGATTGCGTCGTAATTTTCGGGATCGGCGAGGTCCTCGACCGCTTCCTTGATATCCTCGAACAGCTTGCCTGTGACGAGCGTTTCGGAGGAAAACGGCACATATCCTACCGTCCGCCGCGCACCGTAAAAGTGCGAGGTGAAGGTCAGGCCGTACACACAGCAGGCCGAGCCGGAGAGCACGGTTGCAGTGCGTTTCATCCGCAGTCCCACGCGGAGCGATCCGAAGGCTGGGCACATGCTTTGTGGCTGGTCATGGGGACCAACCGGATAATCGGCTTCGTATTGGTCAAGAATTTCGTTTTTGCCTGCAGCGCGCGCCGCTTCCTTCATGGTGCCGGTGCTGGAGCAGCCGCCTTCAACCACGTCTTTTGATCCGCTCAGATCGAGCGTGTCAGGAGTGCGATCCGGTTCATGGGCCGCTTCGGAGGAGTGCAGGTCAGTCATCAGATCTCGTCGTAAACAACCTCAAGGCTTGGTTTTTCTTCAAATGTTCCGCCGCGCATGTCGGCCTGGGTGGCCGGCACGAGTTCGATGTTGCCGCCGGTCTGATCGGCGCTGAACAGGTTCAGCAATCCGTCCTGATCCAGCGGGGTTGGCTGTAGCGGGGGCGCTTCGGCGACATTCACCGCGAGCGTTTCAAACAAACCGGCCCATTCGCCGCCGGGTACGCCGACGATCTGGTAATTTGCCGATTTACGGCGAATATCGTCGTTGGCAGGGATGGCGGTGAGGACCGGGATGCCGACAGATTCTGCAAAAGCGTGCGCTTCGCCGGTGCCATCGTCCTTGTTCACGATCATGCCGGCAACGCCTACATTGCCGCCCATCTTGCGGAAATATTCGACCGCGTGGCAGACATTGTTGGCGACATAGAGCGATTGGAGATCGTTCGATCCGACCACGATCACTTTCTGGCACATGTCGCGCGCAATCGGCAGGCCGAACCCGCCGCACACCACATCGCCGAGGAAATCGAGCAGGACGTAGTCAAAGCCCCATTCGTGGAAGCCCAGTTTTTCGAGCAATTCGAACCCGTGAATGATGCCGCGTCCGCCGCAGCCGCGGCCAACCTCTGGTCCGCCCAATTCCATTGCGAACACGCCGTCACGCTGGAAGCACACATCTTCGATGGTGACTTCTTCGCCGGCGAGTTTCTTTTTCGAGGATGTTTCGATGATGGTCGGGCAGCTTTTGCCGCCGAACAGCAGGCTGGTCGTGTCCGATTTCGGATCGCAGCCGATCAGCAGCACTCGTTTGCCCTGCTGGGCCATCATGTAGCTGAGGTTGGAAAGGGCAAAACTCTTGCCAGAACCGCCCTTGCCATAAATTGCGATGACCTGCGTTTCGCTGGTCACTTCGCCGGTATGGACCGGATCGGGTTCCTGCGAGGCTTCGTCGCGGAGACTTTCCGTCTGTGCGTCCAACATAGTCATGCAGCTTCGCTCCAATCGAGAACCATTTTGAGGCAGGCCGGATCGTTGAAGGCCTGCGGATATGCTTCGCCAGCCGCATGGGCCGGGCGCGCATCGGTGATGAGACCTGTGAGATCGAGCTTTCCGCTTTCGATCAGCGATAATGTCTGCGCCAGATCGCCCGGCTGCCATTCAGCGGCAATGCGCAGCCGCGCCTCTTTCATGAAGGCTGCGGGGAATGCGAAATTGACCCGCTCTGCGTAAAACCCGGCAAGTGTGATTTCGCCGCCCTTGGCAAGATGCGGGGTCGCGGCATCGATGATCGCGGCATCGCCGCTGGCATCGTAGATGGATGTGTAATCGCGCCGATCATCGTCACCCGGCGTGATAACCGTGTATCCGGCTGCGCCATCGCGGCGCGCCTCGCTGGTTTCCCACACGGTCGGCGCGGGCGATCCCAATGCCGAGGTGAGCCGGGCGAGCAGTCGTCCCAGCACGCCGTGACCGATGATCAGGTCAGGCGCGGTGCCGCCATTGATTGCGTGAAGCGCTGTTGCGGCGAGTGCGCAAAGCACGCCAGATTGGCCGAGCCGTTCTGGCACTGGCAGGGCGCGCGCCGATGGCACGATCAACCGGCTGGCCGTGCCGCCAAACAGGCCGCGTGCGTCCTGATAACAATTTGCGCCGGGCACAAACACCCAGTCGCCGATCCGTCCGCGAACATCGCTGCCCGCATCGACGATTCGGCCGATTGATTCGTAACCGGGGACAAGAGGATAACCCATGCCGGGGAAGTCTGGCATTCGCCCGTCCCACAGCAGTTTTTCGGTGCCGGAACTGATGCCGCTCCATGCAATGTCGATCACGACATCACCTGGGCCTGCAGGCGTCAACTCAAGCTCCCGCAGCGCGAGGCGCTCCGGTCCTTCAAGTATGACAGCCAATGCATTCATGATCCGTATTCTTCCCTCTTGGGGCTTTCCCTGCCGGTCCGCCTGTAAGGCGACTCGTGCAAAGGAAAAGCGACCTTCTCCAACTGTGTGCTACGCCTTACATCGCAAGGTGTCAAACAAAGCAGACACATCTGTCGTCAAGTTTCTGCGACAATGCAGCTTGCGATGACCGGTTGTGCGGTGGCGACAAGGCGCGTTCGGGAAAAGCCGGCTTCTTTCAGCATTGCCTTGATTTCTCTGGGTGACCGGGGCCGGCCCGATCCCATTGCCCACAGGTAAAGCCCGAAAAACGCATCCCCCATCGGCTCCGCGCCGGGGATTTCGGCCATCGGCTCCGCGATTAGCAGCCGTCCGCGTGGCCCCAGGCTGGCGCGGATATTCTTGAGTAGTGCAAGCGCGGGACCATCGTCGTGATCGTGCAGGATGCGCACCAGTGAAACGAGGTCATAACCAGTAGGCACCGCTTCTTCGAAAAAGTTGCCGGGATGGCAGGTCAATCGTTCGCTGCCGACATCGCGCGCCAAATGAGCGCGAGCGGTTTCCACAACCTCCGGCAGGTCGAACAGGCCCAAATGAAGCTCGGGATAGACCGCGCCGACGCGCCGCAAAAACGCGCCATGTCCGCCGCCCACATCCAGCAGCTTTCCCTGTTTGGGAAACCGGAATGCGCCGATCACCTCGTCCGCGACGAATCGCTGTGATGCAGCCATCAGCTCGGAATATTCCTCCGTCTCCGCCCCGCGTGTTGCCGCCCCGTGAAGCGCGCCAGCATATGACCAATAGCGCGAAAGTTCGGTGGGCTCTGCGCGGTCGCGGCGAAGCAGGTCGAGCGGGTCGTTCAGGTCGGCATACAGCAGCCGGTGATGCCGAATCATCGCCTGCGTTCCCGGATCAGCCTGTAACACCGCGCCCTGTTGGCCCAGCATCCAGCCATCGGGCGCGCCTTCTTCCGCGAGGTCGAGCGCGCGCGCCGCCCTTAACAATCGCAGGGCTGCATCGCGGCTCAGATCAATTTCGCTTGCCACCTGATCCGCGCTGACCGGACCTTTGGCCAGCAAATCAAGCAGCCCGCTTTCAACCGAAGCGCGCAGCACCTGCGAATAGGAAAAGCCGACGAGATGATCGAACATCTGCGTCGCGCGTTTCCGAGCGACCGATTTGATGAACGGGATGCGCGCCGCCCAGTAATGAAAGCGCGAGCTTGCAAAAATTGCGTTGCGACGCGCGATCCAGCGGACCTTTAGCGAAGGCTTTTCCATCATTCCCAAACGAATTGACATCCCATATGTCCAAATGATTGGACAGATGATAGTGTAAGGTCAATGATTATGTCTGCGGGCCGCTTATACAAACCAAGCGAGTCGGCATGACGAAGGGGAGACCGTGAGCGAAAAGATCGCGATCATCGGAGCAGGAATGGGCGGGCTTTCCAGCGCGGCCATGCTGGCTGCGCGCGGCCATGACGTGACCGTCATCGAAAAAGAGGACTGGGTCGGCGGCAAGGCGCGCACCGTCCGCGTCGATGGCCGCGATATCGCAGCCGGCCCGACCGTCTTTACGATGCGCGATGTGTTCGATCGGATATTTCAGGCCTGCGGTGCGCGGCTCGACGATTACATCAATGTCCGCCGCGCAGAGGTGATTGCCCGCCATGCGTGGGACGATCGCGAACAGCTTGACCTGTTTGCTGATCCTGTTCGCAGTGAAGAGGCAATCGGTGATTTTGCCGGAGCGGGTGCGGCGTCGGATTTCCGCGCCTTCCGCGAAGAAGCGCGGCGCATTTACGAGGTGCTGGACGAGCCTTTCCTGCGCGGCGACAAATCCTACACCCCGTTCCCGATGATGTGGCGCATTGGCCTCTCCCGCATCGGCGATGCAATGGCGATGCGGCCGTTTGACAATCTGTGGAAGGCGCTGGGCCAGCATTTCAGCGATCCGCGCCTCCAGCAATTGTTTGGCAGGTATGCGACCTATTGCGGGTCCGATCCGTTTCGCTCTCCCGCAACGCTGATGCTGATCGCGCATACCGAGGCACGCGGCGTGTGGCTGATCGATGGCGGGATCAACGCGCTCGCCAATGCGCTGAAGGCGTTGGCAGAGGCAAAGGGCGTCAGCTTCATCACCGGCTCTGGCGCTGCGCAGATTCTGACCGAGGGGCGGCGCGTCAGCGGTGTCCGGCTGGACAACGGCGACACGGTGCGTGCAGATATAGTCGTGTCGAACGCCGACCCAGCGGCGCTGACCAGCGGAAAGTTCGGCGAGATTGCGCGCAAGGCTGTGCCCGAGATGCCGCCATCAAAACGATCGCTATCGGCGCTGGTGTGGTTTGCCCATGCCGAAACATCCGGGTTCAACCTTAGCCATCACAACGTCTTTTTCTCGCCCGATTACGCGCGCGAATTTCAGGATATTGCCGCTGGCCGGCCGCCATCCGATCCCACCGTATACGTTTGCGCGCAGGACCGCAGCGCCAGCCTGCACGATGCGCCCGCAATTGCCGATGGCATGCGTGAACGCATCCAGATCATCGTCAACGCGCCCGCCAACGGCGACACCCACACCTACACTGCCGAGGAGACCGAGAAATGCACTCACATCATGAGAAGCACGCTTCAAAGGTGCGGCCTCACGCTGGAACAGGACATGCCGAGCCAGCTGGCAACGCCGCAGACGTGGGAGGGGCTGTTTCCGGCGACCGGCGGCGCCCTTTATGGCAGAGCGTCGCACGGCTGGGCGGCCTCTTTCCTGCGGCAGGGGCCGAAGACGCGCATTCCGGGCCTGTATTGCGCGGGCGGGGCGACGCACCCAGCGGCCGGGGTCCCGATGGCAGCCTTGTCAGGACTGCTGGCAGCGCGAACGATCGAACGGGACCTAGGTTCGATGCGGCGGTTCCACCGGGCGGCTACACCTGGTGGTACATCGATGCCATCAGCGAAGACGGGCAGCATGGGCTGACGATCATCGCGTTCGTGGGAAGCGTGTTCTCACCCTATTACAAACGCAGCGGGAGGGGCGACCCGCTCAACCATTCCAGCCTGAATGTGGCGCTGTACGGTCCCGGCGCGCGCTGGGCGATGACGGAACGGCCATCGGCATCTCTCAAACGCGATGTCAACAACCTCCAGATCGGCCCGAGCCATGTCGAATGGAAAGGTGACGCGCTGGAAATCACCATCGAGGAACGCGACAAGCGATTGTTCAATCCGCTGCGCCGCAAGGTTCGCGGCAAGGTTCGCGTCATTCCCGAATCTCTCAACCCGACCAGTTTTGCGCTTGATCCGGCAGAAAACCACATCTGGCATTGCATGGCCCCGCGCGCCCGTATCGAAGTTGCGATGGAGGAACCCGGTGTCTCGTGGAAAGGCTCAGGCTATTTCGACCACAATCGCGGGTCGGAGCCTTTGGAAGACGGGTTTCGCATGTGGCACTGGTCGCGCGCGCACATGAAAAGTGGCGCGGTGGTCTGTTACGAGGGGGAGCGCGGCGACGGTTCTGTTTTCGCCAGCGCGATCCGGTTCGGCAAGGACGGCATACCCGAAGAAGCGGACCTGCCGCCATCTGCCCGGCTGGAAAGCAGCGCATGGGGGATCAAACGGCGTACCCGGTCCGAAGTCGGCTTTGCCGAGGTCAGCCGCACATGGGAGGATACGCCGTTTTACGCCCGTTCAGAACTCGCATCGCGGCTGTATGGCGAGGATGTCGTTTCTATTCAGGAAAGCCTCGACATGCGGCGATTTGCATCGCCCGTGGTGCAATTCATGCTGCCATATCGAATGCCGCGCGCAAAACGGTAGGCTCGCTTACGCGGCGTTCTTTTCATTGCTGGCTTGATCCGTGGTCTCTGCCCCGGTTGCAGCGGTGCCTGCTGCGGTGTCTGCCGGGGCGTCTGCGGCTTCCGCTTCCGCCCGTGCGCGCTCCTCTTTCGTGCGCTTGAGATCGCGGCTTACCGACCAATATTGCCACAATGCAAAGCTTAGGGCGAAACCGTAGAAGAACACGATTTCCAGCCAGCCATAGTTATCGCCCATGCGCCGCGCGCTCCTGTTTGCCGCGTTCTAACCAGCTGGCGCTATAGCATGATCGGACAGGAATTTGGAGATGTGCGCGGCTGCCGCATCGGGCGCTTCCTCGTGCGCAAGATGGCCCAGGCCTTCCATCACTTCAAGCTGCGCGTTTTGTAGCCAGCCTTGCGCTTCGACGGCCCAGTCCAGCGGGATGGCCGCGTCCTTGTCTCCGTGGATCATCAGCACCGGATTGCCGATTTCGCCCATCCGGGTACGCAGGGTCGGCAAATCCCAGTTCGCCATCATCGCCAGTGCGCCTTTCGTGTGGCGCGGATTGGACAACAGCGCCTCGTAACAGGCCAGCCCCTTGGCATCGATATGCGAATGCGTGGCGCGGTAGATGAACCTGTCGCTATCGCCTGATAGCGCCGCCGCGCCGGAAAACAGGCGCGGGACCAGCGGGTTGACGAACAACAGCTTTGCCACCGCCGGAAACAGCTGCGCTGCAAGGCCGGGAAACGGGCGCAAAGCCGAGCTTAACCCGATAACCGGTCCGCGATATTCGTGATCGAGCGCCAGTTGGAGCGCCAGCGCCGCGCCTGCCGAATGACCGATGATAGCGGCGGGACGCACATCCAGTGTGTCCAGCAGCCGCGCAATCGTTCGCGCCATTCGCGGCAGCGACATATCGTCTGGCGAATGGCCAGCGGTAAAGGCGTGGCGCGGCAGATCGGGCGCGATGACGCGGTGCGTTTCAGCGAGCAGCGGCATCAATCCGCGCCACGAATGCACCGATGCCCCCGTCCCGTGGAGTAGCAGCAGCGCAGGCTTTTCAGGATCGCCCATTTGCTGGACGTGCCATGTGGCCGGCCCTGATCGCACGAATTCGCTGGCATCGCGGTGCGGCCAGATCTTTCCCTCCCGGGCCCAGTTCATTGGCCGGCTCATGCTGCGACCTGTGCGGGGCGCGCAGCCTCGATCGCCTTGTGCAGGCTTTTCGCATCGGCGCGGGGCAGGGCGAGAAAGCGGGCCTGCATCATATCGGCAAGCGCCGGTGCCTCCGGTCCGGGCCGGGCGGAGATATCCACGACCAGCGCATCCAGCCCATCGCGTGCGATGGCCCGCGCGGCGTTTTCGGCATCCTCGCCAGCTTGTTTACGGCCCGGCGATCCGTCGGCGGCGATATTGGCGCGGCCATCGGTCAGGATCACGAGGCTGGCGGTGCGGCCTCTTGCGGTGACAGCGCGCGCGGCTTCGCGGGCAGCGTCCAGCCCCATCGCCAGCGGTGTTCCTCCGCCGCCGGGCAATTCGGCCAGCGCGCGGCGGGCGCGGGTGAGCGAGCGCGTCGGCGGCAGCAGCACTTCGGCGGTGTCGCCGCGAAACGCGATCAGCGCGACCTCGCTGCGGGTGACGTATGCCTGCGCCAGCATCAGTTCGACCGCGCCTTTCGCCTCGGCAAGGCGGGCGGCTGCGGCAGAGCCGGAGGCATCGACTGCAAAGATGGTGACGCGGGCGGCTTTTTCCTCAAACCGGCGCACGCGCAAATCATCCTTGCGCGTCAGGATCGCGGAACCTCTGCTCTCAGGGTTCTCGCGCCGGCGGACCTGCTGCCACGGCACGGCTGCGCGCAATGTATCGATCAACGCCAGCCGCGCACCGCCGCGCGGCATTCCCGGTTTCGCGCTGAGAGGCTTACCGCGCAGGCCCGATTTGCGCCGCTGCCCCGATCCGCTGCCTGATGTGCGGCGCGGCGCATTTCCCTTGGCCAGCTGCGCCAAAAGGTCAGCGGGAATCGCGGCGGCGGCAGCCTCCACCATCATTTCTTCAAGCGGCTGGTCCTGCGGGCGGGATTGCGGATCGCTGGCATTGTCCGCGCTTTCAGGCGGAGGCTCGCTTTGCCCGTCATCCGGCTCGGTTTCAGGCGGCGGAGGTAGCTGCGTCGCGCGCGGCGCAAGGGCGAGGCGAGCGGCGACGCTTAGGTCGCTCTCATCCGGCTGGTTGCGCCCTTGAAAAGCCGCATGGACGCGCGCGATCTCGCTTGCAAAAATCAGCGGCCTGATGGACTGCACGCCGAGCGCCGCTGCTGTCGCGGCCAGCGCCTCCAGCCCCTTATCATCGAGCGGCACGACATCGCCAGGAAGGATCGCTGAATCGCCGGCGAGATCGGGTGTTTCGTGCGCGCGCGATCCGGTGAGGTCGCAGTGGAACGCGCACCTTTCCAGCAGACTGGCAGGCGGCGCATCGTCAGGCTCCAGCCCGTCATCAAGCAGGATCGCGGCCAGATCGGCATGATCTAGCGCCTGGGCAAGCCTGCCTGCAATCGAATCGTCCAGCCGCTCTGCCATCGGGATCACGACCGCGCCGCCGCGCGCTTCTTCAAGCAGGCCTGTCTGATTGATCCTGCGTCCTGCGGCGAGGCTGGAGGCGATATCGACCCCGCCGAGCAGGCGTTCGTCATCAATATGCCCGGGCAGTTTGCGCACCTGCATATGTGTGCCAATCGCGGCGGTAAGGGCATCGCGCGCAGGACATGCACCGCGCAGCACCATGCCGCCAAAACTCAGCGGGGAAAGGGTGAACAACCGCGCCGCAAGCACGGCATCATCGAAAGGATCAGGCGCGTCCGCCGGTGTCATCCGAACAATTCGTCAATCGCCCGCGTGATGCGAACAGTCGATCCGGTTTCGTCAAGCACATCGCGGCGCAGCCGGTGGCGCAGGGCGAGCGGCGCGACCGCGATCAGGTGTTCCCGTTTAACAGAGCGCGCGCCTTTCAACGCGGCAAGCGCGCGTGCGGCCCGCATCAGCGTCAGCTCGCCCCGCAGGCCGTCCGCGCCCACCGCAAGGCACAGCTCAGCGGCATCGGTCAGCACGTCATCGCCGGCTTCAAGCTTCTCCAGCTTTGCCTTGCCGCGCGCGATCTGTTTCAGGATCTTGTCATCCTCGGCTGCCCACCGCTGGGCAAAGGCTTCGGGATCGCGCTCATTCGCGGCGACCAGCCGCATGATCTCCACCCGCGTTTCGATATCGGTCGGCGTGCGCACATCGACCGATAGACCGAACCGGTCGAGCAATTGCGGGCGCAATTCGCCCTCTTCGGGATTGCCGCTGCCGATCAGCACGAATTTGGCGCGGTGGCGAACCGAAAGCCCTTCGCGTTCGACCACGTTCTCGCCCGACGCCGCGACGTCCAGCAGCAGGTCGACCAGATGATCTTCGAGCAGGTTGATCTCGTCGATATACAGGAACCCGCGATGCGCCTTTGCCAGCAATCCCGGCTCGAACGCTTTCTCTCCCGCGCGCAGCGCGCGTTCAAGATCGAGCGATCCGATCACCCGGTCCTCTGTCGCGCCCAGCGGCATGTCCACAAACGGCACGGGCCGCTTTCGCACGCGGCCCGATGTGCACGGATCAGGGCAGCTTCCCTGCTGATCGCCGGTGCAGCCATACCGGCATTCCTCAACCGCGGAAATCGGCGGTAATAGCGCAGAGAGAGCGCGTGCAGCGGTGGATTTGCCGGTGCCTCTGTCGCCAAACACCATGACCCCGCCGACACTCGGATCGACCGCTGCAATCAGCAGCGCCTGCTTCATCTCGTCCTGACCGACGATTGCGGAAAAAGGAAACTTTACCATCGCCCAGCCTTGTGAACGGTCGCGCCCGTTTGGACAAGTATTAGCGACAGTTCTTCCTGACACTTTCGCGCCGTGCCAATATTACCTTTGGGTGATGCGATTGAGCAGGATCACCGGCAGCATTCCTGCCGCCAGCAATATGAGTGCGGGGATCGACGCCTCCACCAGGCGTTCATCGCTTGCCAGCCGGTATGTGCGGGTCGCCAGTGTTTCCAAGTTGAACGGGCGCAGGATCAGCGTGGCGGGCAATTCGCGCACCGTGTCGATGAACACCAGCGCCGCCGCCGCAATCAGGCTGGGGCGCAGGAGCGGCGCGTAAACCTCTCGCAAAACGCGGGCGGGGCTGGCGCCGAGTGACCGGGCAGCGGCGTCATAGGAGGGCGGTATCTTGGAAAGACCGCCATCGACCGAATTGTACGCCACGGTCATGAACCGCACCGACAGCGCATAGATCAAGATCACGCTGGAGCCTGTCAAAATCAGCCCCCCGC
This sequence comes from Erythrobacter sp. MTPC3, assembly GCF_042854385.1. NCBI lineage: Bacteria > Pseudomonadati > Pseudomonadota > Alphaproteobacteria > Sphingomonadales > Erythrobacteraceae > Erythrobacter > Erythrobacter sp. MTPC3. The sequence continues at coordinate 77,710 of NZ_BTGP01000005.1, read as the reverse complement.
CATATCCGAAACTGTCCCGCGCAAACCGGCTGATCGTAAGGTCGAAGGCGCCCAGCGGGGCGAGCAGGCCCACAGCCAGCAGCGCGCCCGGCAGCGCATAGCCCAGCGTTGCAACGCGGATCGCGCCTTTTGCAGCAACGCTGCCCGATCGCGCCTTGGCAAAAGCGAGCAGCAATGCCGCGATCAGGCAGGTGACCGACGTGGCAAGGCCCAGCCAGAAACTGCCCGCAGCATAAGTGCCCAATTGCCCCGCCGCTGAAACCGCCGTTTCGCTCATCGCCAGCCAGCCCAGATGCGCCGCCGGCACTGCAAAGCCGAGCAGGACCGGCACCGCGCAAAACACCGCCGCGCCCAGTTTCTGCGCTCCGGTAAGTTCGATCAGCCGGTCTGCCCCATCTGCGCCAATACCGTCGCGGCTGTCGCTGCGCCCTTTTCGCGTGGCGCTTTCCATGGCGATCAGCACGATTACAAAGATCAGCATGAAAGCGGCCAGTTTCAGCGCGGCCTGTTTGTCCCCCATCGAAAGCCAGCTGCGAAAAATGCCGGTGCTGAACGTTGGAATGGCAAAATATTGCGCGACGCCGAAATCGGCCAGAACCTCCATCAATACCAGCGCCAGCCCGCCTGCGATGGCGGGGCGCGCGGCGGGTAAAGCCACTTTCCAGAATGCACGCGCAGGGCCAGCGCCCAGGCTCCGCGCGGCGCGAAACTGACTGCGGCTTTGCGCGGCAAATGCGGCGCGGGCGAGCAGGTAGACATAGGGGTAAAGCACAATGCCCAGCACGAACGCTCCGCCGGTTAATGACCGGATTTGCGGGAACCAGTATTCACCTGCCTGCCACCCGCTTGCGGCTCGCAAGCCCGTCTGCACAGGCCCGGTGAAGTCGAGAATATCGGCATAGATATACGCCGCGATATAAGCAGGCACCGCAAGCGGCAGGACCAGTGCCCAGGCGAGCATCCGCCTGCCGGGAAATTCCGCCGCGCTGACCAGCCACGCGCATCCTGTGCCAATGATCGCGGCCAGTCCGCCTGCCATGATCATCAGCAGCGCGGTGTTTGCGATGTACCGGCCCAGCACAGTCTGCGCGAGGTGAGCGATTGCCTCCATCCCGCCGCTGGGCGCGGAGACCAGGATTGCGATGATCGGCAAACCAGCCAGCGCCGCAATCAGCAGGGCTGCAACCAGCCAGCCGCTGAGCGCAGACGTTCCCCCGGCGCGCACCGCCGTGCTTGCGCGGGGCGCGTCAATCTGACTAAGGCGGCGTGTCACACCTGCAATCCTTTCGCGTCCGGAAGCCATCGTTGAGCCTTGAATTTCGTCATATTGCCCATGTTTACGGCCAAGGGACCGATCGGATGCGGGCGCTGGAGGATATCAGCTTTACCGCGCCGACAGGCGAGATCACGTGCCTGCTTGGATCGTCAGGCTGCGGAAAGTCAACCTTGCTGAACCTCGCGGCGGGTTTGCTGAAAGTGCAGCAGGGGGAAATTACGCTCGGCACAGAGGTGCTGGCCGCACCGTCGTATAATCCGCCGCCGGAAAAACGCCCCGTCGGGCTGGTGTTTCAGGACGGCGCGCTGTTCCCGCATATGACGCTCGCCCGCAATATCGGGTTTGGTGCGGCGAAATCGACTGGCAGCGGCGTTGATGGCTGGCTGGACCGGGTCGGGCTGGGCGGTCTGGGTGAACGTTTCCCGCACGAGCTATCTGGCGGCCAGCAACAGCGTGCAGCATTGGCCCGTGCAATGGCACCGGGGCCGCAGGTGTTGCTGATGGATGAACCCTTTGCCAGCGTCGATATCGTGCTGCGCCGCCGCCTGCGCCGCGATTGCCGCATTCTGCTGCGAGAACAGGGCACGACGACCATCCTTGTAACTCACGACCCGGCAGAGGCGCTGGATGTGGCAGACCGGATTGCCGTGATGGAGGCCGGGCGCATCGTGCAATTCGGCACGCCGCAGCAACTTCACGAAACACCCGCGACGGCATCGGTCGGTGCGATTTTCAGCGGAGCGCAGACCGTATCCGCCACGCGCGATGGCGCTGTGCTGCACACCGCATTCGGCGATTGGCCGCTGGAATGCGTCGCAGGCGAGGTCCCGGATGCAGCGCGGCTCGACCTGCTGGTTTCCTCCACCGCGATCGACCTTCATTCGGACGGCCCGCTTCTGAAAGTGCGCGATGTGCAATTGCAGGGGCAGGGCGCAAAAGTGCTCCTGTCCGGGCAGGACGGTGCCGAAATCACGGCTGAGGTGACTGGCGAGGTCGCCGGCGAGTTTAGCGCCGCAGCCGCCGCAGCAGACGGATACCGCGCCGCGCCCCGGGCCGGATCGGTGAGGGCATTTGCCGCGAAATAAGACTTGCACCAATTCCTTCTAATGATAATCACTCGCAAGAATTGATAAGGAATCGGTATGAACAAGTTTTTTCTCGGCGGACTTCTTGCATTTGCGGTCAGCGCCTGTGCGCCGTCTGAAGAGGCGGACGAAGGCGCAGGGGCGGATCCTGGCGTGGTGAACCTGTATTCCTCGCGCCATTACGACACCGATCTGGCGCTGTATGAAGATTTTACCGAGCAGACCGGAATTACCGTCAACCTGATCGAAGCTGAGGCCGATGCCCTGATCGAACGCATCCAGAGCGAAGGCGAACTCTCACCGGCGGATGTGCTGATTACCGTCGATGCCGGACGGCTATGGCGCGCAGAGGAAGCGGGCGTTCTCTCACCGGTTGAAAGCGAGGTGCTGAATGAACGTCTGCCGATCTATCTGCGCCATCCAGAGGGGCTATGGTTCGGCCTATCGACCCGTGCGCGTGTTATCATTTATAACAAGGAAGCGGGCGAACCAGAGGGGCTGGAAACCTATGCCGACCTCGCCGATCCGGCCTATCGCGGCGATATCTGCATCCGCTCCTCCTCCAACATTTACAATATCTCGCTGCTATCCAGCATCATCGCCAACCAAGGCGAAGAGGCAGCGGAAGAATGGGCAAGAGGTGTCGTCGCCAATTTCGCGCGCGAACCGCAGGGCAATGACACCGCGCAAATCGAAAGCGTGGCGGCGGGCGAATGCCGCATCGCGGTGGTGAACACCTATTATCTTGCGCGCTTTGCTGGCGGCGATGACGAACAAAAAGCGCTGTTTGACAGGCTGGGCGTTATCTTCCCCGATCAGGACGGCAACGGCTCGCACATCAATGTGAGCGGCGCTGGCGTGATCAAGACCGCGCCAAACCGCGAAAATGCGGTCCGTTTCCTCGAATACCTGACATCAGAAAGCGCGCAGCGTTACTTTGCCGACGGGAATAACGAATACCCTGCGGTCAGCGGCCTTGAGGCGAATTCTGCGGTGGAAATGCTGGGTGATTTCAAGCCCGATACTCTCAACGCTGTCGAAATCGGGAGCAATCAGGCCGAAGCGGTGCAAATTTTCGACCGAGCAGGCTGGAACTGATGCGGCGCGGCGGCGCAATTCTCGCGCTTATGGCCGGTGCGGTTCTGGCCGCGTCCGGCTGCGCACCTGATGCGGCGATCGAGGAGGAAGGCACCGCCGCGCAGGCCGAAACGCCGGAAGGGCAAACGGAAGAGCTTGCTAAACGGCTGGCTTTCATGGCCGGACATGTCGAGGCCGGCATTGCACTTTACCGGGCAGGCGAAAGCAGGGCAGGCGGGCCGCATCTGCTTCATCCGGTTTCGGAAAGTTACGCAGATGAGCGTGAAGGGCTGGATGGAATCGGGTTCGATCCCGCTCCGTTCGAGGCGGTGTCCGAGGCGCTTGAACAAGGCCGTCCGGCTGCCGAGATCGAGCCGCAACTGGCCGCAGTCGCAGCCAACCTTGCCGAAATGCGCGAAGCGGCTGGAGGTGAGCCGGAAAGCCTCATCTCATATCTCATGGACCTCATCCGCGAGGAATACGCGATTGCGGTTGATGGCGGCGCGGTCACTGACGCTGGCGAATATCAGGACGCATGGGGATTTGCCCGCGTTGCGCGCCAATTGGCGGACAATCCTGCCACGCCGAACAGCGCATCGGTGGGCCGGGAAATAGAGGCATTGATCGCGCTGTGGCCAGAAGGCGCGCCCGTTCCCCCGGATACCCCCGCATCACCCGAAGCGGTCAATTCGCAAGTCGAGGCAGTGTTGCTGGCCCTGTCGATGCGGCGTGCGTGAGGCGCGAGGTCAAGCCGCACTTTCACCCCTTAACACTAAACTACCTTGATGCGCGGGCGCGAAACGTCCATTTGCGCCTGCAATCAGGGCTGCACTGGGGCGGCCATTTTGAATTATTGAGGTCCAAGTCTTGAACCAGCCGATCACCGACCGCGAACAATTCCAGGAAAGCGGCGCGCTTTCTGTTGAGACAATTACCTATGTTCATCACTGGACGGATTCGCTCTTCACCCTGAAGATGACACGGCCGCCGAGCTTCCGTTTCCGCTCCGGTGAATTCGTTATGATCGGCCTGCCCGGCGATAACGGCAAACCGCTGCTGCGCGCCTATTCGATGGCATCGCCCTGCTATGCCGAGGAAATCGAATTCCTCTCGATCAAGGTTCAGGACGGCCCGCTGACCTCCCGTCTTCAATACGTCAAGGAAGGCGATCCGGTCTATCTCGGCAAAAAGCCGACCGGCACGCTCGTCACCGATGCGCTGCTTCCGGGCAAGCGGCTGTTCATGCTGTCCACCGGCACCGGCCTCGCCCCGTTCATGAGCCTGGTGCGCGATCCAGAGGTGTATTCGATGTATGACGAGGTGATCGTCGTGCATTCCGTCCGTCACAAGGATGAACTGGCCTACCGCGATCTGCTCGAAAGCAAGCTGGAAGGCGACCCGCTGCTCGAAGACGAAGACCGCGAACGTTTTATTTATGTGCCGACCGTCACCCGCGAGGAATTCCGCACGACCGGCCGCATCCAGACGCTGATCGACAGCGGCGACCTGTTCAAAGACAGCAAGGGCCCGCAGAAATTCGTACCCGAAGAAGACCGTGTGATGCTGTGCGGCTCGATGGCCATGATCAAGGATCACGCCGCCGATCTGGAACAGCGCGGCTTTACCGAGGGTGCGAATAACAAGCCGGGCCAGTTTGTGATCGAGCGCGCGTTCGTGGGGTGATCCGGGCAGCGGCGCCGCGGTTCGGTAGGATATTCACAGTAAGTTAATGCGCTCCAATCGAAGCTACTTCAGTATTGGAGGAGCGAGATATGTTCAAGATTCTAAGTGCCGCCGCCGTTCTGGTAACCGCGATGGCCTCTGCCCCGATTTCGGCCCAGAATGAGCGATCTTCACCGGTCCCCCGTTATCACCTGATGCAGTTGTCTGTCTCAGCCGCCAGCACATCCCCGGCAGAATTTGAAACGAAGACAGCGGCGGTCCAGTCCTGCCGCGATGCGATTGACCTGGCGAAGTCGCTTGATGCGGATGTTAAACGCAATCGCTTCGTCCGTGCATCCAGCCTACCGGGCGAGCTTCAGGAAATTCTCGCGGATCTGCCGACAGGTCATGCAACTCCCGTTTTCAGCGCCGATGGCAAAGCTATGCGCGTGTTGGTGCTCTGCTATCGGGTCTGAACGCGGCGCTTTTTGAGGCATTTGCACTTTACATGCGTCGCTCTCTCGGGTCAGTTGCCACTTGCAACCTGATCCATACGAGAGAGACGCCAGCAATGCTCGATACCGCATATCGCACCGCCTATAACGAAGATCATGAGGCGTTTCGCGACACTGTTCGCAAAGTGCTGTCAGAGCATATGGAACCCTATCTCGACCAGCATGAGGAAGAGGGCGTTGTCCCCAAAAAGGCGTGGAAGGCGCTGGGTGAGGCGGGGATGCTTTGCCCAACGGTGAAGGAAGAGAACGGCGGGCTGGGCCTCGATTTCGGGTTCAATTGCGTGCTGGCTGAGGAGCTCGCCTACCTCGGCACGTCAGCGGGCTTCACGCTGCAAAACGACATCACCGTAAATTATTTCGAGCGGCTCGGCAGCGAAGAGCAGAAGGCGAAATACCTACCCGGCATGGTGTCCGGCGATATCATCACCGCCATCGCGATGACCGAACCGGGCACGGGCAGCGATCTGCAGGGCATTCGCACCACCGCGATCGAAGACGGCAATCACCTCGTCATCAACGGCTCCAAAACCTACATCACCAACGGCCAGAACGCGGACGTAGTCATCGTCGTGGCGAAGACCGATCCGGCTGCGGGGGCCAAGGGCACGTCTCTGGTGCTGGTCGACGCGGGCACCGAAGGGTTTGAAAAGGGCCGCAACCTCGACAAGATCGGTCAGCATAGCGCCGACACGTCTGAACTGTTTTTTCAGGACGTGCGCGTGCCAAAGACCAACATCCTCGGCGGGGAAGGGCGCGGCTTTGTCCACCTGATGGAAGAACTGCCGCAGGAACGGCTCAGCATTGCGGTGTCCGCGCAGGGCGGTGCGCAGCGCGCGTTTGACGAGGCGGTGAAGTTTACGAAAGACCGCAAGGCATTCGGCAGCACCGTGTTCGAGTTTCAGAACACCAAATTCACGCTCGCCGATCTGAAAGCGAAATTGCAGGTCGGCTGGGCGCATCTCGACTGGGCCATCGCGCGGCATCTGCGCGGCGAGCTGACCACGGATGAGGCAAGCGCGGCAAAGCTGTGGCACACCGAAATGCAGTGGGAATGCGTTGATGCGGCGCTGCAATTGCACGGCGGCGCGGGCTATATGAATGAATACGCCATCGCACGCCTGTGGCGCGATGCGCGCGTCCAGCGCATCTATGGCGGCACCAGCGAGATCATGAAAGAAGTGATCAGCCGCTCGATTTAAGGAGGCGCAATAATGCCCGATCCGCTCGATTTTACCGGCAAAAGCGTGCTCGTGATCGGCGGGTCGAGCGGGATCGGCAACGGCATCGCGCAGGGTTTTCGCGAGCGCGGCGCGGAAGTCATCGTCACCGGCACGCGGCCCGATGCAGGCGATTACCTCGAAGCGGAGGACAGCGATTTCAGCGGGATCGACTACGCGCAATTGAACGTGACGGGCCGCGATGCGGTGGAGGCGCTGGCGCAGCAGATCGGCGCGGTCGATGTGCTGATCCAGAGCCAGGGCATCGTGCGATACGGCAAGCGCGAATTTGCGCGCGAAGGCTGGGACGAGGTGATCGATGTCAACCTCAACTCCGTAATGGATTGCGCCCGCGCTTTTCACGATGGCCTCACCGAACGCGGCGGATCGATGGTCGTGGTGTCATCGGTTGCATCCTTCACCGCCACGCTCGGCAATCCGGCCTATGGCGCATCGAAAGCGGGCGCGGCGAGCCTCGTTAAATCGCTGGGCGAGGCATGGGCGCGGGACGGCGTACGCGTGAACGGCATCGCTCCCGGCCTTGTCCCGACAAAGCTGACCACGGTGACGACCGAGCATCCCGACCGGCGCGACGGCGCACTTGCTTCGATACCTCTGCGCCGGTTTGGAACGCCCGCCGATATGGCAGGTGCGGCGCTGTTCCTCGCATCGCCGCTGGCGTCATACATGACGGGGCAAACGCTGGTCGTGGACGGCGGGCTGACGCTTTCCTAGGACGCGGCCAGCCTTTCCTACACGGCCTGTTTCGTGCCAACGCAAACAGATATTGCCCGGCTGACAGGCCCGAAAGAATGTTGGAGAGTTGTCATCCGTGTCCTACAGGCACTTATCCAATATAATCATGCATTTGAGCCGTAGGACGCGCATGACATTTCGCCAAATGTGTCATGCGGAGTTGGAAATTTTTGGGCAGCGCCGACCCATTATTTTAGCCGAATAGAACGCAGGAGATTGCAATGAAATTCACCCGTTTGGGCCCGTCTGGACTGATGGTTTCGCAGCTGTGCCTCGGCTGCATGAGTTATGGCGACACCACAAAGGGGTGGCACGGCGACTGGCTGCTGGGCGAGCATAACAGCCGCCCGTTTTTCCGCGCCGCGCTGGAGGCGGGGATAAATTTCTTCGACACCGCCAATATCTATTCGGGCGGCACATCGGAGGAGATTACAGGCAAGCTGCTGAATGAAATGGCGCAGCGCGACGAGATCGTGGTCGCGACCAAGGCATTCGGCGTGTGGCGCAATGCGCCCAATGCGGGCGGGCTTTCGCGCAAAAGCCTGTTTCAGGCGGTCGATGACAGCCTGACCCGGCTTGGTATGGATTATGTCGACCTGTTCCAGATCCACCGCTGGGATGATGCGACCCCGATTGAGGAAACGATGGAGGCGCTGCATGACATCGTGAAAGCGGGCAAAGCGCGGTATATCGGCGCATCGTCGATGTATGCGTGGCAATTTGCCAAAGCGCAGGAGACGGCGCGGGCAAATGGCTGGACCCGCTTTATCTCGATGCAGAACCAGCTCAACCTGCTTTACCGCGAAGAGGAGCGCGAAATGCTCCCCCTGTGCGAGGCGGAGGGTGTGGGGGTTATTCCGTGGAGCCCGCTGGCCCGTGGCCGCCTGACCCGCCCTTTTGGTGAGGAGACGGTGCGCAGCACGACCGATGGCGTGGGCAAGATGCTTTACCGTCAGGGCGATGCCGACCGTGCGGTGATCAATGCGCTTTCCAGGATTGCGGATCAGCGCGGTGAGAAAATGGCGAGCCTCGCGCTCGCATGGCATTTTACGCGGCCCGCAGTCGCGGCGCCGATTATTGGAGCGACCAAGCCGCACCATATCGCGGATGCCGTCGCCGCGCTGGATATCAGCCTGTCACAGGATGAACTGGACGCGCTGGAGCAGCCGTATCAGCCCAAATGGCCCACCGGGATGAGTATGCCGATGCCGGCCATGGATCAGGTCACAGTGAGGGAGTGAGGCGGATACAAAGAGGGCCGCTCCATTACAGAGCGGCCCGTAGAGGGAGAGGAAGTTTGTCGGACGATCAGAATTCGGCTTTCAATCCGAACGAGAACGAGGTGCCCACGTCGTAAGTGTTGATCTCGATCCGGTTTTCGCCAAGCTGCTGGAATTCGAAATTATCGCGGCCAAAGATATTGCGAACCTCGAATGACAGCTCCAGTGGAACGCCGAATGCACCGACCTCTGACCGGGCGACCAAATCGACGGTGACGCCGGGATCTTCGACCACATCGGGCAGGGCGCCGCCGCGCAGGGTCACACGTTCACTGGCGTAATTGACCAAGACGGTGAGCTGCTGGGTCTTCTCGGTATCCTCGATCCCGAGGGATACGTTGGCAACGTGATCGGATTGACCCACCAGCGGCGCGCCATCGTCGAAAATGAGGCTGGAAAGCTGGTTCGGGTTCGACGTGGTGGGCGAGATATCGTCCGGGCCGATAGAAAGTTCGGACTGCGTGAAGGTGTAGTTTGCCAGCAGCAGGACCTGCTTCGTTTCCCAGAACGACCCGCCAAGGCTGTAGAGGTCGATGCCGTAGACGAAATCCAGTTCCGCACCGTACAGCTCTGCCGCCGGAGCGTTGGCAAAGCTGGTGAGAACCTGACCCGAGGCTGAGATCAGGGTGTTCTCGATCGGGTTGTCGATCTCTTTGTAGAACCCGGCAAGGCTGATCCGGTTCGGTCCGCCGAGGTAGTATTCGGCGCGGGCCTCTGCATTGATCAGCTCGCTGTCTGTGAGCAGCGGGTTGCCGCGGTAACGGCGGTTCGATTCGGGATCGAAATAGGTCTGTTCGACCAGCTCGCGGAATTGCGGGCGGGCGATGGTCTTCGATGCGGACAGTCGCAGCTGCAGATCGTCGATTGGCGACCAGGTGATCGTTGCACCCGGCAGGAAGTAGTCTTCATCGTTGTTGGTCGGCGTGGCACCAGCAATTGGAGTGTTGAAGATCGACTGGTCAAGCGCGACGAACTGCGATGCGTCCTCATACCGCACACCGGCCTCAAACGTGAGGGTATCGGTGGGCAGCCAGCGGAACAGGCCATAACCCGCCGCGATTTCGATCCCGGCATCGAACACCGGGAACGGCGTCGCCTCGGTCAGTGTGACGTTGAAAGCCTCCAGCGTCAGGTCGGTGATGATATTGCCGGGCAGATTGAGGCCCAGAGCCGGAACGATCTCGTCGCCCAGCAGGTCACCGGTGATGAAAGGACGAAATTCGCGGCTCGAAGAGCGGCGCGTGGTGTCGGAATACGCGCCGCCGACGGTGACCTGGAAAGTGTCGGTCAGTTCGTAGGACAGGTCGGCCCCGCCGAACCACAATTCCTCTTTCAGGTCATCGAAAGAGGCAGTGCTGATACCGGCATCGGAAAGCTGGTTGAAATAGGCGACGAATTCCTCGCCGAAAGGATCGCCGGGGATGTTGGTCCGGGTGTAGCTGAACGAGGTGTTGTAAGGCGCTTCACGATCGGTGCGGGCATATCCGCCGCGAAGGTCGACATCGATCCGGTCGAAGTCCAGCTCGGCAACCAGCTGGGTATCGATCAGCTGACGTTCGAACCATGCGGTCTGCTGGTTGATGAAGTCGAAACCGTCAAAACCGGGAAGGATATCAGTGCCTTCTTCAAGCCGGGCGGTCTTCAATGTGTCGCGGATATACAGGTTGGTCCAGCGGATGGTGTGCGGGCCGGTATCCAGACCGAACGAGACAAGCGCGTTGAACAGCGCGTTTTCATCGGTGATGTTGGTGCGGAAATCCTGGAAAAGTTCGGACAAATCCGAGCTGCCGCCCTGGCTGATCACGGTGCGATTGCGCAGGCTGTTCTTCAGCGACGCAGTTGCGATCACACCCAGATAGGTGTCATCGCCCAATTCAAAAGAAGCGCCGCCGGTAAGCGACCCGGAGAAATTGGGGCGCTGCGAGCCGACCTTTTGCAGGGTCACGAAATTGACCGGGAACAGCTCTGACGCGATGCCTTCGCTGATGTTGAGCGGGACACTGCCGATGCGTTCTCCGCTGTCGAGGAAAGCCTGCAGGTTCGGCGGGATGTCGCGGGCACCATCATCGAAGCCTGCGAAATCGAGGTCGGAACCGAAATAGGTGAGGCCGTTAGAGAACGTCGTCTCGGTATCGCCGCTCGCCGAAACGCTGATCGAAAGGAAGTCTTCGACTGGTACCGCTTTTGTGGTGAGGTTGATTACGCCGCCGCCGAATTCGCCGGGAAAGTTTGCAGAATAAGTCTTCTGCACCAGCGAGGAGGCGATGACGTTGGTCGGAAAGATATCGAGCGGAACAACGCGGCTCAGCGGTTCGGGGCTGGGAAGCGGCAGGCCGTTGAGAAGCGCCAGCGAATACCGGTCGCCCAGACCGCGCACGAACACGCGGCCATCGCCGACGACCGAAAGGCCGGTCACACGGCCCAGCGCGCCTGCAATGTCGCTTTCGCCGGTGCGGGCAATGTCTGCCTCGGAGAGGACGCTGAGAACCTGTGTCGAATTGCGTTCGGGGTCGCGGTTGCGCCGACCAGTGACGATGATGCCGCCACCCGGGACGGAGACTTCTGGCTGTTCCAGTTCCTCTTCGGTTTGCTCGCCTTCGATCTCCGGATCATCCCCTGCTTCCTCAGCAGGCGGCTGTTCGGCGGATTGGGCGTAAAGCGCGGTTGGAAAGGTGAGCGATGTGCTCAGGAGGAGGATGGCTGCGAGGCGCGTGCCGGTCGACATAGTGAGAGACCCCTTCATCGCTAGGTCTTGGTGCGGCCGAGAATGATGCGGCCTGCGATAATTGATGCGGGTCGGGGGGCGCCGCGAAATTGCAGCGCCTCCCGACTAATCGAAAGCCCGGATCAGTAGACCGGCAGCGAGGTACAATCACCGGTCGCACTGCCGAAGTCGATGATCGAAGAGTTGCAGGTCCAATCGCCGAACACATCGGTCACGCCGATTGCGGTGCGCGCCGTGAAGAAGCTCGACAATGCAGTCGCATCAAACGTGGCCACTGCGGTTTCGTTGGAACCGTTGATGAACGTGTCCGTCAGCGTCAGAGTGCCCACGAGGTTGTTGTTGGTGCCCGCATCGACGACCGCTTGAACCTCTGCATCGGTCACGCCCGACGAACCGCGAACTGGGCGATTTACGCCGTCGCAGAGAACCGAGTCGAACCCGATGATCGCGTTCAGAGTGATCTGTTCGTCGATACGGATGCAAACATCATCCGCGCTATCAAGATCGATAACGCCGTTGGTCAGAGCAAGAGCTGGACCACCGCGAGCGCGGACGACCTGCGAAGACGAGGACGAACGCTGGATGAAGGTAAAACCGTTCACCTGAAGCTGGCTCTGCGGAAGGGCGTTGCCAGGTGTCCCGTCGGCCAGATCGTCTGGCGAGTCGAATTCGATAAGGCTGTCACCAGTGCCGCTGCGCTGAACGACCAGCACGTTTTCAACATTGGCCTGAGCGCCCGAGTCAACGTCCAGCGAATCGTCCGATGCGCCGATAACCGCGAGGTCACGGACATTGACCGAACCGCCGAAGAATTCGACGCCGTCATCCGAGCTGTTGAACGAAAGCAGGTTCTCGATAACCGTGCCCGAACCGGTGCCGCCTGTGGTCAGCGACTGAAGCTCGTTCGACTGCTGAAGCTCAAAACCGGAGAAACGGATCTGGTTGTAGGTGAACGAACCGGAGCTGTCGGCGCTGTCGGTGCCGCCGAATGGCGTCGCAACGGTTGTACCTTCAAGCTGCTGTTCGCACTGCGGGTTGGCGTTTGGCGCAGCCGCAGTGTTGAATGTCTGGTCCGAGCAATCCGACACCGGTGCACGGCCGAGAAGAACGACGCCGCCCCACTGTGCCTGGCTTGAATCGCTTGCAACGCCGAGTACGTTGTCACGGCTGGTCCAGATGATTGGACGGGTTGCGGTGCCGTTTGCCTGAATTTCGTTGCCGCGGTTCACCACGAAGAACGATTCGCCCTGTGCGAACAGGATCGCGCCCGGTTCAATTGTCAGGGTGACGTCTGTGCCGGTGCTGTTGAAGCCCTGATCGGTGCCGACGTTTACGCGGTCCCGGATCTCGTAAAGCAGACCAGCTATGTAAGGCAGGGTGTCATCGACATTGAACGTCGTAGGCAGCTGGCAAACGCGGTAACTGCCGGTCGGGGTGTTATCGATCGTGCCTGCATCTGTAAGGCCGCCGGTCGACGCGATTGTGGGACAACCAGCCGCAGCGGTCACCGTCGGGCCGCCGGTTGGCGTCGGTGTCGGGCTTGGCGTCGGATTATTGATGATGATGTCGCCGCTTGTTCCCGGCGAGACGATTTCGTCTGCGCCGCAACCTGCGAGAGCTACGATGCTGACACCGAGAATGAGTGTACGTTGAAGATTTTTCACAGCTTGCGGTCCCCTGAAAACCAAGAATCGGATGTTGCGATTGAGTTCGCGAGGAGACCGCTACGGCTGGCTCGTGACAGAATTCTTTCAGCATGACGGCAATGTGGCAATGTGGAAAACTTCCCGCTTTTTATGACGAACGAGCGTCACAAATGACAAAATAAAGTCATCCATATTTGGGGAGAGGCTGCGAAGGTGCGCTAAATTAAGCTGAAAATTCAATGCTTTCATAGTGAAGAAGACTCAAAAAAGACAATGTTTCAATCGTGTTGCATTTTTATGAAAAGTGTTTCATATAAATGTCATACACAGAGGAAGCATCGATATGACACTTACAGCCATCGCAATTGCCATCGCCGCAGCCAGCCCAGTTCAGGGCGCGCCGATTACATCGCAACTCGCCGCAGAACCTGACGCAAAACTGGGCGCAGCGCCGCTAGCCGAAGGACGCGGGGTCGAAGCGATTCGCGTGCTCGAAGACCAGCTTGCAGAGAATCCGCGTGATCCGGCTGTGCTTATCAATCTGGGCATCGCCCATGCGCATCGCGGGGATGACGTTAAAGCGCGGGCGTTCTTCAACGCTGCGCTGACCAGCCCTGAGCCGCTTGAGCTGGAAACGGCCAATGGCAGCCTTACCGATTCGAGGCGCCTCGCCCGCAAGGCTCTCAAAATGCTGGAATCAGGCGATCTGCGCATCGCCAGCCGGACTGCGCTGCGCCAATAGGCAGCGCGTCAGCGTCCACAGGGACGTCTCCGAGTTAGATCAATGGGGCTCTTCACCATGCCGGGTGGAGGGCCCTATTTCGTCCAAGGCGCTCATGCTGCACTCACCGACGGCTTCATATTTGTCACCTGCCTGTCATTTACGATAGACAAAAGAGGCTGTGGCTGGAGGGCTAGACATGATTCTCGCACGGGCGAGCAAATATTGCATCGCCGCCTCGTTTGCGCTGATTGCGGTGCAAGCACAGGCCGATGTACTTGAGATCGACGCAAACGGCGCCCGCTGGGTTGCCGGCAATTTTGCTGTGCTTGCCGTAGCGGCTGATCTGGAGGCTGAGCCTGCATCATCTTTGGTGCCGGGCGAGGCGCTGGCATCTGCCGCGCGCAACTCCGCCGCCATACCCGATATATATAAAGGCGCTGTCCACACGCTGGCCGAACGTTTCGACCTGTCTCCCAGCCTGCTGGAGGCGGTTGTCTGGCAAGAAAGCCGCTGGCGCGAGAACGCGGTTTCCCATGCAGGCGCGCGCGGGCTTGCCCAATTGATGCCCGGAACTGCGGCGGAACTTGGCGTTGATCCCGACGATCCGCTGCAAAACCTCGAAGGCGGCGCGCGCTATCTTCGCGAACAACTGGACCGGTTCGACGGTGATCTGGAAAAGGCGCTGGCCGCCTACAATGCCGGGCCAGGCCGCGTTATCCGCGCCGGGGGTATCCCCAATATTTACGAGACGAAGCAATATGTTGCTGCCATTATGGGGCGGTTGGCCAACCATTCGCGTCCCGCCGATCAGTGACGCGAAAAAGACAGAACCCGAAAAAGTATCGAGATTTATGAAAAACAAAATTGTGTCGCTGTTTAGTATTCCCGCCCGCTTGACCGCCTTTCTTGCGATGATCCTGACGCCCGGCGCCGCCTTTGCGCAAGGCACGGATCCGGCTGGCTCTGGCCCGATCAACAATGCCCTGCTTTGGCTGCAAGGCACGTTGCTGGGCACTGTTGCGACAACGGTGGCTGTAATGGCCGTCGCCGCGATTGGCTTTATGATGCTGACAGGCCGGATGAACTGGCGGTTTGGCGCTACGGTCATCATCGGCGTGTTCATCCTGTTTGGCGCGACGACCATCGTTGCAGGCATTCAGGCAGCGGCAGGGTAGGGCGCGGTATGAACGATCTGACCCGTCACCCGGTGCACCGCGCACTCACCCGTCCGCAGATGTTTCTGGGCGTGACGATGAATTTTTTCATCATCAACCTGATGGTGACGACAATCGCTTTCCTGGTCCTGAAAAGTTTCTGGATCATTCCCGTGCCCGCAGTGATGCACGTGATCGGATATTTTGCATCGCTGCGCGAACCGCGTATCTTCGACCTCTGGATTACCAAGGTTTCGAAATGCCCGCGCGTACCGAATTACAAACGGTGGGGCTGCAACAGCTACACGCCGTAAACTGGAATTGATGGCCATCTGAAGGAGGGCCGTTCGCTATGTTAAAATGGATCGGAGCCGCGTCGTGGAGCGCGAAAGAAGCGCGCGCTGGCGATCGCCTGCCGTACGAACGGCTGGTTGATGAAAGCACCGTGCTGCTGCGCGATGGGTCCGTGATGACGGCGATCCAGGTGCCGGGCCTGTTGTTCGAGACCGAGGATTCCGGCGCACTCAATTCCCACGCCGCCACGCGCGAGGTGATGCTGCGTTCGACGCTGGATGCGCGGTTCGTGCTTTATCATCACGTAATCCGCCGCCGGGTAGAGGTGGAGCTGGATGCCGAGTTCGATGACGCGCTTTCGCGGCATATCGATGATCGCTGGAAAGAGCGGCTGGCTGGCGGATCGCTGTTTATCAACGACCAGTTCGTAACCCTAATCCGCCGTCCCGCACGCGGCAAGACGGGCCTTCCCGAACGCTTTGGCAAATTCTGGCAGCGCCGCGGCAAAGAGGAATTGCAGGCCGATCCCAAGGATTTGCGCAGCCTGAAAGCGGCCGCGACGGGGCTGGTCGCATCGCTTTCCGCCTACGGCGCGAGCGTGCTGGGCAATTATTCAGGCGTGGATGGCGGCACCAATTCCGAAATGCTCGAATTGCTCTCGGCCATTTACAACGGCGAGATGCGCCCTGTGCGGCGGCCCAATGACGACACGGATATCGGCCAGATGCTGCCGTATCGCCGCGCGAGTTTTGGTCTGGATGCAATGGAGCTGCGCGGGTCTGGCAACCCAGAATTTGCGTCGATCCTTGGCCTTAAAGATTACCCGGAGGCGACATCGCCCGGCCTGCTCGATCCGCTGCTGCGGCTCCCTTACGAGATGATCGTCACGGAGAGCTATGCGCCCAATGAGCGCACGACGGCGCGCGAACGGATCGATCTGGCGCTGCGCCGTTCGCGTTCGGTCGATGAAGAGGCCGCTGCAGAGCGCGCCGACATGATGGCTGCGCGCGATGCGCTGGGCAATGGCGGTGTGGGCTTTGGCGATCACCACCTCACCGTGATGGTGCGCGAAAGCACGCTGGACCGGCTCGATGATGCCACTGCGGCCTGCGCTGCGGCATTGGCTGATACCGGCGCTATTGCCGCGCGTGAGGACACCAATCTTGAGCCGTCGTTCTGGGCGCAGTTCCCGGGTAACGAGGATTACATCGTGCGCCGCGCATTGATTTCCTCTGCCAACATGGCGAGTTTCGGCAGCTTCCACGGATTTGCTCTGGGACAGGCGAACGGCAACCATTGGGGCGAAGCGGTGACGCTGCTGGAAACAACCAGCGCCACGCCGTTCTTCTTCAATTTTCACCACGGCGATCTGGGCAATTTCTCGGTCATCGGGCCATCTGGCTCGGGTAAAACCGTGGTTATGAACTTCCTTGCCGCGCAGGCGCAGAAATTCAGTCCACGCACGATCCTGTTCGACAAGGATCGCGGGGCGGAGCTGTTCGTGCGCGGAATTGGTGGACGTTATGACCGCATCAATCCGGGCGAGCCGACCGGTTTCAACCCGCTGGCGCTGCCGGACACGCCATCGAACAAGGCGTTTTTGCGCGACTGGCTATCGGTCCTGCTGAAAGCGGACGGGCCTCAGGAATTAGCGCTGATCAGCTCGGCAGTCGATGCCGCGTATCAGAACGATGCGAGCCTGCGCCGATTGCGGCATTTCAAGGAATTGCTGGCCGGGGCGCGGCGTCCTGAACCGGGCGATTTGGCAGACCGGCTGGGCGCGTGGATCGGATCGGTTGCCGGTGATGGCGGTGAACATGCGTGGCTGTTCGACAATGAAACCGACGCTCTTGATCTGGACAAGCGCGTGCTCGGTTTCGATATGACGGCGCTGCTGGAAAACCCGCGCCTTCGCACCCCTGTCATGATGTATCTGTTCCACCGCATTGATGAACGGCTTGACGGGCAACCGACCATGATCCTGATCGATGAGGGGTGGAAGGCGCTGGACGACGAGGTGTTCGCCGCGCGCATCCGCGATTGGCTGAAAACCTTGCGGAAACGCAACGCGCTGGTCGGCTTCGCGACGCAATCCGCGCGCGATGCGCTCGACAGCCGCATCTCGACCGCGCTGGTAGAGCAGACCGCGACCATGGTGTTCATGCCCAACAGCCGTGCGCGGCCCGAAGATTACTGCGACGGCTTTGGCCTGACCGATCACGAATTTGAGCTGATCCGTTCCCTCCCGGCGCATTCGCGATGCTTCCTCGTTCGCCAACCCGATGCGAGCGTCGTGGTGCGTCTGGACCTGTCAGGCGCCCCGGAAGTGCTCACCGTGCTTTCAGGCCGCGAATCCGCTGTCCGCAGGCTCGATCTGCTGCGGGAAGCGGTAGGCGATGATCCGGCGCAATGGTATCCGGCGCTGACTGGACACGCATGGCCCGATGGCACGGGCGAAATGGATGCAGAGGGCAATCCGATCTGGCAGGCCGCCGAATGACGACTTCGTGCGATCTTGTCGCTCAGGAGATGGGCACGGGCGTCGCAGCGGCGCTGGCTGCGGTCGATTGCATTGCCTCGCAGGTTAGCGAGCAGGCGTTTGGCCGGCTGTTCGGCACGGACGGTCAGCTTGCCTTTGCTTTGACGCTGCTGCTGATCCTTTACGTTGCGTTTTTCGGCATCAGCCTGATGCTTGGCCGGTCGAACCTGTCGGTGCGCGCGCTTGTCCCGCGTTTGATGACGCTTGGGCTGGTGCTGACTTTTGCGACGAGTTTCGCGGCGTTCTCGTCCATTTTCTATAACATTTTCATCGGCGGACCTGACCAGATTGCGCGCATCCTGACCGGGACCGAGGGGTCGGCCACGGCTACTTTTGCGACCAAGCTCGATATCGTGTTCCTCGCCGTGCAAGAGGCCGGCGGAGACACCACCGATATCAGCATGTTCTCGCCGCAGGGGATGATGTGGTTCGGCGCGATGTTGCTGCTGCTGGGCACGGTTGGATTGCTGGTGACAGCGCGGATCGGACTTGCGCTGCTGCTCGCGATTGGGCCTATCTTCGTAGTTCTTGCGCTGTTCAACGGGACGCGCGGCCTATTCACAGGCTGGCTCAAAGGTGTGACGATGCTTGCGATTGCGCCGCTGTTTGCGGTGCTGGGTGGTTCGATCATGCTAGAGATGGCTGTGCCAATTCTTGCCGCGCTGGTGGCGGTTCCGGGCCAGATCGATCAACAGGCTGCAATGGCATTTTTCCTGGTAGGCGCGGTCCATGTCGCGCTCATGGCCATGACGTTGAAAGTCGCGGGAACGATGGTTTCCGGCTGGCAGGTCTTTGGCCTTGTCCCGTCCAGCCAAGAGCGCCGCTCTGACGAAATGCTTCGCGCAGCGCCTCCCGCAGCTGCGGCTGCGAGCCCTGGCCAGCAGGCCGCCCAGGCTGCACCTGTCACCGGCACAGCTCGGGCGCGGACCAATATTGCTCCGCAGGCCGCTGTGATAGCTGCAAACGACACCGGAGCCGGCGGAACCACCAGTGTGCGGGAAACCAGAGTGTTCGCGACATCTTCAGGCGGCGGTCAGGCTACCCCGCTTAATCCATCCAATTCGCGCACGCGCGGCATCGGCAACCGTTTCCGGTCAGCTGCGCCGCGCGCGCTCAACCAATCGAACCGTTCCCCTTCGGAGAAACCACAATGACCCGCGCCGGCACCTTTCGGCCCTCTTTGTTTTCCGGCCTGATACCGGCCGCAATCCTTGCCTTGGCGAGCCCAGCGGCAGCGCAGGATCCACGCCTGCAAACGTTGGTGTATGACGATGCTGCGGTCGTAAAGATCAGCGGCAAGGCAAAGGTTCAGACGACCATCCAGTTCGCCCCCGATGAAGCGATTGAAAACGTCGCCATCGGCGATAGCCAGGCATGGCAGGTGCAGCCGAACAAGGCGCAATCGCTGCTGTTCGTAAAGCCGCTGGCAGCGAACGCCGCCACCAATATGACCGTCGTGACGAACAAACGGACCTATCTGTTCGATCTGGTCGCCAGCCCACGCAATTCCCCGCTGTATATCCTCAAATTCCGCTATCCTGAGCTGGAACGGGCCGAAGAAGAGGCGCGGCTGGCGCTGGCCAGAGAGGCCGAACGCGAGACTGCATCCGCATCGGAAATGGCAATGGCCAGCGATCCTTATGCGGTGCTGGACCCGGCCAACCTCAATTACGAATGGGCGGCAGCGGGTGAAAGCAATCTTCACCCATCCGAAGCATATGATGATGGTGACGCGGTATTTCTGACGTGGCCTGCGGGCACCCCGATCCCGGCAATCCTTGTCACGAATGATGACGGCGATGAAGGGCCGGTCAATTTTACCGTTCGGGGCGAAACCGTGGTGATCGACACAGTGCCTGCGCAGATAATTCTGCGCGCTGGCGGCGAAAGCGCGACCCTGACCAACACCGGACCGGTGCGCACATCGGCGAACGGTTCCGGCAACTCGGCACCTGCGCCATGATGCGCGGCGCACTGCACACGATGGAGATGAAGTGATGCGTTTGGCTATGCGACTTCCGCCTAAAAAAGGCGCGGACACGCCCGCCGGCGAAGGCGATCCGCGTGAGAGCGAATCTGCAGAGATCATCGATCTGGCAAGTCGCAACGGCTTCCCAGCGGTCACTGATCGGAAAGCGAAATCTGACGGGCTTGGCCTCGCCGCAGGGGTTGCGATTGTCGGACTGTTGGGCGCGGTCACGTTCTGGGCGATGAATTCCGCGCAGGTCAATGAGCCGGAGCCAATCGGCAATCCCAATCTTCCGCCCCCCGCGCAGGTCGCGGCGCCAGTCCCGGTCGCCGAACCGGTCGCTCCGCCGCAAGAGGTAACGCCGCGTCCCGATCCCGCACCCGCACCGATTCTCGCGGCCAATCCCGGCGTCGGAAACGCGCCTGCGACCAATCCGTATGCCAGCCCGACCATGGTCTATGATGCGACGACAGCGGCGCGCGGTAATCGGCTGGCCGAAGCGCCCGCAGGCGAAGCTGCAACCGGGCCAAGCACGGGCGATGCAAGCGGGCAGGGCGCTGCTGCCGCCTTCGCCAGCCGCATTGGCGGAGTAGGCGGCGCACCGGCGCAGGCCCGCGCAATGACAAACCCGTCAACCACGGTAACACAAGGGACGCTGATCCCCGCCATCCTTGAAACTGCGATCAACACCGATGTGCCCGGCTATGTCCGCGCTGTTGTCAGCCAGGATGTGCGCAGTTTTGACGGCACGCGTGTGCTTGTCCCGCGCTCTTCGCGGCTGATCGGACAATATCAGGCCGGGGTCGAGAACGGCCAGAAACGCGCTTATGTCGTGTGGCAGCGCCTGATCCGGCCGGACGGCGCCTCAGTCAATATTGCATCGCCAGCGGTCGCGTTTGACGGGACCACCGGGCTGGAAGGGGAGGTCGATAGCCGGTTCTTCCAGCGGTTCGGTTCGGCGCTGCTGCTGTCTGCAATTGACGGCATCGCTGCGGTTGCATCGGGCGGTGCGTCGCTGGTTGTCGGCGGCGGGTCCAGCGCGGCCAGCACCGCCTTGCAGCAAGACGGCCAGATCGGTCCAACCATCCGGGTGCGTCCGGGGGAGCCGATCCGCGTTTTTGCCGCACGCGACCTCGATTTTACGACCGTCTCGCAGTGATGGCGCAGCGCAGATGAGCGCCGATATCCACCCTTTGTCATCGGGCACGGGTTCAGGCGCCGCCGCAGATGCTGCGCCAGAAATCGCGCCGATCACAGCCACGGAACGCAGCGTCTATCTCGACGCGTATCTGGAGCCGTTCCGGCGCTGGCTTGACCGGGACACCGTGACAGAGATCATGGTCAACCAGCCCGGCGAGGTGTGGGTCGAGGATGCCTCCGATCCCGGCATCAAGCGGATTGTGACGCCCGAAATCGATGACCGGTTGGTTCAGCGCCTCGCAGAACAGGTCGCACGCGTTTCCCACCAGGGGATCAACCGCGAGCATCCGTTGCTGGGCGCGACGCTGCCTGACGGCGCGCGTATCCAGTTTTGCGGGCCGCCTGCCAGCCGAAAGCATTGGGTGATGGCGATCCGCCGCCACCGTCGGCTTGACCTGCCACTCGACGCATATGACAACGGCCCGCTTTCAAGTGAGGCCGAAGTCATCATGCCGGATGCCCAGATGGAGCCGATCGCCTATCTGCGCAAAGCCATCCGCAATCGCCGCACCATCCTCATTTCCGGCGGCACCAGCACCGGCAAAACGACATTCCTGAACGCAATGCTGGGCGAAATACCGCAGCAGGAACGCGTTGTGCTGGTCGAGGATACACCGGAGCTCAAATTCCCGGGCGAAAACTCGGTTGGCTTGGTCGCGGTGAAGGGCGAGTTAGGCGAGGCGAAGGTGACCGCAAACGAATTGCTTCAGGCCGCACTCCGCCTGCGTCCCGATCGCATCGTTCTGGGCGAACTGCGCGGCGCGGAAAGCGTGTCTTTCTTGCGCGCTATCAACACCGGACACCCGGGCAGCTTTTCCACGATCCACGCCAACTCGCTGCGCGGCGCGCTCGAGCAATTGTCGCTCATGGTCATGCAGACAGGAATCGGGCTGACCCGGTCGGATACGATCGCCTATTCCGCGAGCGTTATCGATGTGATCGTCCAGCTGGGCCGAGATGCAAACGGAAAGCGCGGCATCACCCAGATATCCGACAGCGGTTCTTTGCTGTAACAACGGCTGAACGACGAAGCTGCGCTTGCTTGCGATTTTGGGCACTTGCGCTTCATGGCAGGGCTAACCAGATTGCAGTCAACAGCGGATAGGATTCAAGGCCGTAGCGATGAGCAGTACGCCGATCACTGAAGAACGCGCTGAAATGCGAGCCGGACAGGGCAGCGGATCGACGCAGCCTGATGCCAGCAGTGCCGACGATGTCGCCTATTTCAACCGCGAGCTTTCATGGCTGTCCTTCAACGAACGGGTCCTCGCCGAGGCGGATAATGTCCGATACCCTTTGCTCGAGAGGTTACGGTTTCTCTCGATTTCGGGAAGCAATCTCGACGAATTTATGATGATCCGCGTCGCCGGGCTGGTGGGTCAGGCGCAGCGCGGCATCGACAAGCAGGCGATCGACGGACGCTCTCCTACCCAGCAGTTAAAAGCCATCCGCGAAAAGCTGGCTGTGCTTTCCAGCTGGCAGCAAAATATCTGGCGCGACCTGCATGACAGCCTGGGCGAGGCTGGCATCCACGTGGCCGACGAACACCGCGTCAATCCCGAAGCGCATGAATGGCTCAAGTCGTTCTTTCTTGACGAGATCCTGCCCGTCATCACCCCGCAGGCGCTGGACCCGGCGCATCCTTTCCCCTTTGTCCAGAACGAGGGGATGGGCCTGCTGTTCACGCTAACCCGCGATGCCGATCAGGAACAGATCATCGAGATGATCCTGATTCCGAGCGCGCTGCCGCGATTTGTGCGCGTTCCGGCGGCGCACGTGGTAGAGGGCGAGGCGCTGTATATCTCCATCGCCAGCCTGATTCAGCGATACGCGCATAACCTGTTCCCCGGTTTCACTATCGAGGGCGACGGTCTGTTCCGGGTTCTGCGCGATAGCGATATCGAGATCGAGGAAGAGGCCGAAGACCTCGTTCGCACGTTCCGCAGCGCAATTCAGCGCAGGCGGCGTGGGCAGGTCATCCAGCTGGAACTCGAAGAAGATTTCGATCCTAAGGGCGAAGCTATCTTGCTCGACCAATTAGGCGTGCATCAGGCGGCTGTGATCAAAACCGACGGAATGATCGGGATCGACGGTCTGTCGGAAATTGTGTCCGAAGACCGGCCCGACCTTAAATTCGATGCCTATTCGCCGCGCTATCCAGAGCGTATTCGCGAGCATGATGGCGATGCCTTTTCTGCCATCCGTGAAAAAGACATCATCATCCATCACCCTTACGAAAGTTTTGAAGTGGTGGTCGATTTCATCCGGCAGGCCGCCGAAGACCCCGATGTCGTCGCGATCAAACAAACGCTATACCGCGCAGGATCGCAATCAGCGGTCATCAACGCGCTGATCGATGCGGCCGAACAGGGCAAATCGGTGACCGCCGTGGTCGAGCTGAAAGCGCGCTTTGACGAAGAACAGAACCTGACCTGGGCGGCCAAGCTGGAACGCGCCGGGGTGCAAGTCATCTATGGTTTCACCGACTGGAAAACCCACGCCAAAATCGCGATGGTGGTGCGCCGCGAGGATGATGGATTTCGGACCTATTGCCATTTCGGGACCGGTAATTACCACCCGGTCACCGCGAAGGTTTACACTGACCTTTCGTTCTTCACCGCCGACCCGAAATTGTGCCGGGATGCGGCCAAGATGATGAATTTCGTGACCGGCTATGTCGAACCGAATGCGCTGGAGCTGATCTCCATCGCGCCGCTGGACCTGCGTGAGGAATTGTATCGCCGGATCGACGCCGAAATTTCCAATGCGGTGGCTGGAAAGCCCGCCGGGATCTGGATGAAATGCAACCAGATTACCGATCAAGGCGTGATCGACCGGCTGTATGCCGCCAGCGATGCAGGCGTGCAGGTCGAACTGGTTGTGCGCGGCATTTGCTGCTTGCGCCCCGGCGTTGTCGGGATGAGCGAGAACATTCGCGTCAAATCGATCATTGGCCGGTTTCTTGAACACAGCCGCATCTATGCCTTTGCCAATGGCACGCCGATGCCGGGGCCGAATGCCGCGCTTTTCATATCCTCTGCCGACCTTATGGGCCGCAACCTTGATCGCCGGGTGGAAAGCCTGATCCCGATCCTGAACCGGACTGTGCATGACCAGATCTTGCAGCAGGTGCTGCTCGCCAACATGCTGGACACCGATCAAAGCTGGTGGCTGAATTCCGATGGTTCCTATTCGCGCGTGGAAACGGACGGAAAACCGTTCAATTGCCACCGCTATTTCATGACCAATCCGTCGCTATCAGGACGCGGCGGCGCGCTTGAATCGGGTGCTGTCCCGAAACTTTCGCTGCGCAAGGGACGCTCGCGTTGAGTTTCCGCACCAAGCGCGCAAATCGTGATGGCACGTTTTCGGGAAGCATTCCGCAGCGCGCGATCCTTGATATCGGATCGAACACGGTTCGCCTTGTGGTTTATGGCGGCACGATGCGCGCGCCCACAGTGCTGCTGAATGAGAAGGTCACGGCAAAGCTGGGCCGCGATATCGCCAGTGAAGGCAAACTGGCGGACGAGGCGGTGAAGCTGGCCATGCGCGGGCTGGAGCGGTTTGCGCTCTTGCTTGACGATCTGGGTGTGGAAGACGTGGAGATGGTCGCCACCGCTGCCGTGCGCGATGCCAGCAATGGGAAAGAATTTGTCGAGAGCTTGCGCAAACTCGGCTTTGAACCGCGCGTCTTGTCTGGCGAGGAAGAGGCATGCCTCAGCGCCTGCGGGGTGGCCGGCGCATTCCCGGGTGCAACCGGAACAGTCGCCGATCTCGGCGGGGGCAGTCTGGAACTGGTCGGCGTCGATCAGGGTGAGCCGGGGCTAGCAGTCTCCCTGCCGCTGGGCACGCTGCGGCTGATTGATTACCGCGCGGACGCTTCATCCGATACCGCGATGCGCAAATCGCTAGAAAAGGCGGTGAAGAAAGGCGCAGGCGAATTTGGCAGCTCGATCGGCAAAGGTCAGCCGCTTTATCTGGTGGGCGGAACCTGGCGCTGCATGGCAGTTTACGCGATGCAGGAAGCGGGGCACCCGCTGTCCGATCCGCACGGGTTTGAATTGACCGCCAAGGATGCGCTGGCGCTGGCCAAAACGCTGGCGGAAGAAAACCCGGATAAACTGAAAGAACGGGACCGCATATCGTCCATGCGCGCAGAAAAATTGCCCGACGCAGCGGTGCTGTTGCAGGCGCTGATGTCGCAGATCGAACCGAGCGGCCTTGTCTTTTCATCCTGGGGCATTCGCGAAGGGCTGATTTATGACAAACTTCCCGCGCACGGGAAAAAGCAGGATCCGCTGCTCGCAGGGATCGGAGTGTTTGCGGCGCTGCGCGGTGCGCCCGCCACGCTGGCTGCGCAGATCGCTGGGTGGACAGTGGATGCCGCGCCGTCGAAAGAATTTGGCAGCGAACGTTTGCGGCTGGCTGCCACGATGTTGTCGCTCGCATCAATGCAGATCGAGCCGAATATTCGCCACCCTCAGGCGGTGGAATGGGCTTTGCACAAACGCTGGATCGCGGTTTCGACACAGGAACGCGCGATGCTGGCGGCGGCGATTGCTGCCAATGGCAATAACCTCGATCTTCCCTCGATGGTTACCGATCTTGCGAATGATGAAGCGCTGGAGGAGGCGATTTGCTGGGGCCTCGCCACGCGGTTGGCGCGCAGACTGGGCGCGGGATCTCGCCGGTCGTTGCAGGTCAGCCGCCTGATCGTGCGCGAAGGCGAACTTGTCCTGCGGCTGGAGCAGAGCCACGCGGCGCTGTTCGGCATCCCAACCGAAAAAGACCTCAAACTGCTCAGCGGAAGGTTGGGGATGGATTCCAGCGTCGAAATCGTCGCTGACGGAGAGCTTCATACCCGCGCCGATGACGCAGCATTTATCGAGGGTAAATAGCCCTAGGCGGCGGCGCCGGGTTTCCTATGCTCCTTGCTTGAGAACGGCGAGAAATCGGTATCCATGTCGAACAGATCGACCCCTTCTGCCTTTTTCAGACGGCCCACCACAGCATATGTGAGGGGTGTAAGCGCTGCCTCCCACAAAACTTTCAGCAGCCAGTTGGTGATCATGACCGTCACAACAGCTTCGGTCGTCCAGATGCCCCAGAATGCGATCGGGTAGAAGATCAGGCTGTCCACGCCCTGACCCACAACCGTCGATCCGATAGTCCGCGTCCACAGCGCCTTACCCTTTGTCCAGACCTTCATCTTGGCCATGACGTATGAATTGACGAACTCGCCCGCCCAGAATGCGAGGATGGAGGCAGCGACAATTCGCCACGTGCTGCCAAACACGCTTTCATAGGTTTGCTGGCAGATCGAACCGGGCACGCTGGCTGGATTATCGTTCATCGAAAGCGTGCCGGATGCAGCGCAGGTCCATTGATCAAAGGCAGGCAGGCTGACCACCACAAAGCTCATGAAGGCGAGAAAGATCATGGCGGCAAAGCC
Source organism: Erythrobacter sp. MTPC3 (assembly GCF_042854385.1). NCBI lineage: Bacteria > Pseudomonadati > Pseudomonadota > Alphaproteobacteria > Sphingomonadales > Erythrobacteraceae > Erythrobacter > Erythrobacter sp. MTPC3. The sequence goes on along the minus strand of NZ_BTGP01000005.1, from coordinate 51,139 downwards.
GGTCCAGATAACCCGGCGCGCGCGCGCGAATCCGTATATTTCTGTCAGGATGTCGCCGATGACATAGCCGAGCGGGAAGAACAGGATGCCCGCGCCGTATATGAAAACTCCGTCGGCAGCAGGCCACCAGCCGTCCGGCCACCAGCCGACTTCGAGGAAAGTCAGCTTTGCCGCCCCGATAATATTGGACAGCAACAGGATCGCGACAAAGGCCGCCATGACCAGATCGTAATGCCGGAACGTGACGGGGGCCTTGCTCGTCGCAGCGATCCCGTCGGCCGGATCGCGATCAAAAATGGCCGCTGGGTCGGTGTTATCCATATCCCCATCGTCTAGCGTGATTTGAAAGCGTGGCAAACCGCGCTATTGGGGCCTCGTGCGCGCCCTTAGCTCAGCTGGATAGAGCGCGGGACTTCTAATCCTGAGGTCGCAGGTTCGACTCCTGCAGGGCGCGCCATACTTTCCCTTGGAAATCAGTTTGGTGGACGATGGATGCGGAGCGCCAGGTGCGCCCGTCTATCCGCGGGCGACGCTTTCGAGCAATTCGGAGGTGACGGGGTAACCGGCATTTTCAAGGATGGTGAGCATGGGCGTGCCGGTGCTCGTGTCCACTTTGGGGATGATTGTCTTGACCGGAATATCCTCTGCCTGCGCACGCGCTGCTGCAAAGCTGTCAAACAGGGCGAGGCGTTCCAGGTTCCTGCGGGTGGGGAAGATCAGCTTGATCTCGCCGCGCTCCGCCGCGTCCAGCGCGCCCTGTGCGCTGACCCAGAACAGCCGGGTGTTTTCCGAATTGTCGATAGAAACATCGACCGCGCCCGTGCCTAAGTCGGCGAGGTAAAACCGGGTGTCGTACACGCGGCTGAGGTTCTCGTTCTTGGGATACCAGCGCGCGAAAGGCACGATCTGGTCGAAATCGAGCGTCCAGTCGAACGCCTTCAAAATGCCAGCGAGCGCGCCGTCCTGTTCCAGCATCGTGCGGGCCGCCGCCGCCTTTTCGCCCGAAAGATCGCCCGACAGCCCCAGTGCGAGGCCTGTTTCCTCCAGCGTTTCGCGGATCGCAGCGATCTGGTGCGCGGCTTCGTCTATCGCAAGACCGTTTCCCGCCGATACAGCCTGCGCCAAGTCGAAATCGGCCTGATCTACTCGCCCGCCCGGAAATACAGCCATGCCGCCAGCGAACGCCATATTGCGTGAACGCACCGTCATCAGCAGTTCGGGCGCGCCGCCGCCGGCGGCCTTGCGGAATATAACGATTGTTGCGGCGGGAATGGCTTCGGCGGTCTGGGTTTCGGACATGTGCAAGTGATGCCGCTTTGGCGACCGATTGCCAAGAGGGACGGGGCAAAAGTACTTGATCCAAAATGAAGGGAGCAGCGGAGTCGGGAAACTTTACAAATGGCCCGCTGGTAAAAATTTGTTTACTATCACACCGCGCTGTTTTGCTGGCTTCCGCGATTTTGGCACGCCCGGTGCAAAGGAAGGGGCAGCCCAAGTGGTCTTCGAAAACGAGGTCGACCTTTTCTGGTCTCTAGGTCAGATCTCCCCGAATTAAAAAAAGAACCGCTCTGCTTTGGTCAGCAGGGCGGTTTCTTTTTGTGCCAGATCGATGACGCGCGAGTGGCGGATCAGCTTTCCGCTTTGGCAACGCCTTTTTCGTCCATCATTTGCTGCAACTCGCCAGCTTCGAACATTTCCATCATGATATCGCTACCGCCAAGAAATTCACCTTTGACGTAAAGCTGCGGAATGGTCGGCCAGTCGGAAAACGATTTGATGCCCTGCCGGACTTCCATGTCCTGAAGCACGTCGACGCTTTCATAAGCGACGCCGCAATGGTCAAGGATCGCGACAGCGCGGCTGGAAAAGCCGCATTGCGGGAATAGGGGCGTGCCCTTCATGAACAGGACGACGTCGTTTTCGCCGACGAGCGAAGAGATGCGGGTGTTTGTATCAGCCATGATTTTGCGGCCTCTGATTTATGTTTCTGATGCGCGTTTGCGTGAACGTTACGTGGGGACAACCGTCGTGACTTGCAAGGCGTGCAGTTCGCCCCCCATCCTGCCGCCAAGCGCCTCGTAGACCAGCTTGTGCTGCTGCACGCGGTTCTTGCCAGCGAATTGCGGCGCGATGACTTTCACAGCCCAATGATCGTCATCTCCGGCAAGATCGGTCAACTCTACGCTCGCGCCGGGAAGGGCGGCTACGATTGCCGCTTCGATGGCTGGTCCGGGCATGGGCATCGGTTCAGCTACCGCCCATCAATTGACGCTTTGCCTCGATGGTCATCTCTTCGAGTTTCACGCGGATATCGGCTTCGCTGATGTTGGTGTCTGCCGCGGTCAGGTCGCCCAGCAGTTTGCGAATGACATCTTCGTCGCCGGCTTCTTCAAAATCGGCCTGCATGACCGCTTTCTTGTAAGAATCGGTTTCTTCGGCGGTGAGGTTCATCTTGCCAGCGGCCCATTCGCCCAAAAGGCGATTGCGGCGTGCGGCCAGTTTGAACGCGGTTTCTTCGTCCATTGCGAATTTCGCTTCTTCGGCGCGTTCGCGATCTTTGAAATCAGTCATGGGATACCCTCCGGTGTTCGGTAACAGCTAAAATAGGGGTCAGGCCCGCGCCTCACAAGCGTGAGCGTAAACGCCTGATCAAATGGTGACGACCAGTTTCCCGACAGCCTCGCGGTTTTCAAGTTTGGCGATCGCATCGCCGGCCCTTTCCAGCGGGAATGTCTCGGAGACGAGCGGGTCGATCTTGCCTGCTTTCATAAGCGCAAACAGCTCTTTCACCTGCTCCATGAACTTCACCGGTTCGCGGGCGGTGAATGCGCCCCAGAACACTCCGCAAATGTCGCAGGATTTGAGCAGCGTCAGATTGAGCGGCATTTTGGCGATCCCTGCGGGGAAACCGACGACCAGAAAACGCCCCTCCCACGCAATGGATCGCAGCGCGGGCTCGGAATACTGGCCGCCGACGATATCATAGACGATATTCGCGCCTTCGGGACCGCAGGCCGCTTTAAAAGCGTTGGCCAGTTCTTTCGAAGCGGCCTTGTCCATCTCTTCGCGCGGGTAAATCACGACCTCGTCAGCGCCGGCCTGCTTTGCCACTTCACCCTTTGCTTCGCTCGAAACAGCGGCGACGACGCGCGCACCGAATGCCTTGGCGAGCTCAACAGCCGACAGGCCGACACCGCCAGCCGCGCCCAGGATCAGAACGGTGTCACCTTCTTTGATGTGGCCGCGATCTTTCAGGCCGTGAATAGTCGTGCCGTAAGTCATGAGCAGCGAGGCCGCTTTTTCAAAGGGAACGCCATCAGGGACAGGGAACATTCGGCCCGCCGGCACGATCACTTTTTCCGCAAGTCCGCCATTGCCAATCCCGGCCATTACTCGGTCACCGACGGAGAAATTGTCGACGCCTTCGCCAACTGCCTCGACCACTCCGGCGAGTTCGCCGCCCGGCGCGAAGGGGCGCTCTGGCTTGAACTGATACAGATCGCGGATGATCAGAGTGTCGGGATAATTGATCGCGCAGGCTTTTACTGCGACCAGCACCTCGCCTTTGCCGGGCGTGGGCGTTTCGATCTCGTCGAGCTTTAGTGTCTCGGGGCCGCCGGTTTCATGGCTGCGAAGTGCTTTCATTGGAATTCTCTCCCTAGATCCCTGTGCCTTTGATGAGCCAGTCGCGCGCTCCGGCGCGTTTGCTCTCGTATTGTCCGATGACCGCCTGACGTTCCAGTGTCAGTGCCACCTCGTCCAGCCCGTGAAGCAGGCAGTGTTTGCGAAACGGGTCGATGTCGAATTCGAAACGGTCCTGAAACGGTGTGGTTACGGTCTGCGTTTCCAGATCGACTGTGATTTCGTGCCCGTCTTTCGCGACGTCCATCAGGCGGTCAATCGCGTCCTGCGGCAAAACCACCGGCAGGATGCCGTTCTTGACTGCATTGCCCGAAAATATGTCGGAATAACTCGGCGCGATTACCGCGCGGATGCCCAGGTCCAGGATCGCCCAGGCGGCATGTTCGCGGCTGGACCCGCAGCCAAAATTGTCGCCCGCGATCAGGATCGGAGCACCGGCATTGGCTGGATCGTCGAACAGATTGCCCGGCTGTGCGCGGATGCTTTCGAATGCGCCTGCGCCCAGACCTTCACGTGTGATGGTTTTCAGCCATTTGGCCGGAATGATGATGTCGGTGTCGACATTCTTGGCGCCGAACGGGATGGCCCGGCCTTCGATCCGCGATAACGCATCCATGTGCCAGCTCCCTCAATCGGTTTCAGGTGGCTCGCCAGAGGGAGTCTTGCCCGATTGACCCGCGCCGATGGCGCTGTCTTCGGGTTTTTTGCGGAACCTTTTGCCAGCATAAAGCAGCGCGGCGGCGACCGCAGCCGAGCCGATGGTGGCTGCCGCGCCGATGGCGGCATTGCGGGCCGAGTTGTTCTTTGAAGAATCTGGGGGGGATTTTTCTGTCATGATGATCTTTATGGCTGGCGCGGCATGACGGGGCAAGCAGAAGACGGCCCGTCAGGCCGGCACATTTGTTCAGTCGAAGTCACGCACATCGGCAAGCCGCCCGGCGACCGCCGCCGCTGCCGCCATTGCGGGCGAAACAAGATGGGTGCGCGCGCCCGGACCTTGCCGTCCTACGAAATTGCGGTTTGATGTCGAGGCGCAGCGTTCACCCGGCGGAACCTTATCCGGGTTCATGCCAAGACACGCGGAGCATCCCGGTTCACGCCATTCAAATCCGGCGTCTACAAAAATCTTGTCCAGCCCCTCGCTCTCGGCCTGCTGTTTGACTAGGCCGGAGCCGGGAACGACGATTGCCCAGCGCACATTTTCTGCCTTTTTGCGACCTTTCAGAACGCTGGCAGCAGCGCGCAGGTCCTCGATCCTGCTGTTGGTGCATGATCCGATGAAGATGTTTTCGACCGGCACATCGGTCATCTTCATACCTGGTGTCAGGCCCATGTAATCGAGGCTTTTCTGTGCTGCGGCCCGCTTGCTTTCGTCGGCAAAACTTGTCGGAGAGGGGACGGTACCTCCGATTGCAACGACGTCTTCGGGGCTGGTGCCCCATGTCACGGTCGGCTGCACATTTGCCGCGTCGATCACCACCGATTTATCGAATTTTGCATCCGGATCAGTATGCAAGGTGCGCCAGTAACTGACCGCATCGTCCCAATCCGCCCCCTTGGGCGCCATCGGTTTGCCCTCAAGATAATCGAACACGGTCTGGTCCGGCGCGATCAAGCCTGCACGCGCTCCAGCCTCAATACTCATATTGCACACAGTCAGGCGTTGCTCGACGCTCATGCCCTCGAACACGGCGCCGCGATATTCGATGACATAGCCCGAACCGCCAGCCGCGCCGATCACACCGATGATATGCATGATCAAATCCTTGGCCGTCACCCCGTCCGGCAGTACGCCATCGACGCGAACTTCCATGGATTTGGATTGCTGCAACAACAGCGTTTGGGTGGCGAGCACATGTTCGACCTCGCTCGTCCCGATACCGAATGCCAGCGCACCCAGCCCGCCGTGGCTTGCAGTATGCGAATCTCCACAGACAATAGTCGTGCCGGGCAGCGAAAATCCCTGCTCCGGGCCGACGACGTGAACAATGCCCTGCTGCAAATCCGCATCTCCGATATAACGGATGCCGAAATCGGGTGCGTTTTTCTCAAGCGCCTCCAACTGGGCTGCGCTTTGCGGGTCGGCAATGGGCACTTTGGCACCATTCGCATCGCGCCGCGGAGTTGTGGGAAGGTTATGGTCCGGCACTGCAAGGGTGAGTTCGGGCCGCCGCACGGGCCGCCCGGAAATTCGCAGCGCCTCAAAGGCTTGCGGACTTGTCACCTCATGAACTAGATGACGGTCGATATAGATGATCGCGGTTCCATCATCGCGGGTTTCCACCACGTGATCGTCCCAGATCTTTTCGTACAAAGTGCGGGGTCGGCTGGCCATGCAAAACAGCTAGGCTGACCGACCCCTGCTGACAAGAGATCAAACAGATGTTTGCCTTGTCCGGATCAGCGACGGCGGCGGTTTCCATCGGTCGCCTGACGGCGGATATCCACTTTTAGCGAATTGATCCGCGAATTCAGGCTGACCAGTCACCGCGATTGGAGCGATTGCTGCCGGATTATTGTCACTATTCGCCCGTTTCATTGAGCCGCGATGCCCAAACCGACCGAGAGTTCGCAGATTGTCATGGTATTGAAAGCATTTGGCGACTAACTAACACTCATGTCAGCAACCACTCCCGCATCGCCCTTCGCCTTTCCAATCAAAGTCCTTCCCGAGGATATTGATTTCATGGGGCATGTGAACAACGCGCGTTATCTCAATTGGGTTCAGGATGCGGTGCTCGCGCACTGGAACAAACTTGCCCCGGCAGAGGAAGTCGCGTCGAAAGCGTGGGTCGCTCTCAAGCATGAGATTACCTACCGCAAACCCGCTTTTCTCGAAGACGATGTGACGGCGAACACGGTGCTTGAACATTTCAAGGGCGCGCGCGCTTTCTATCACACGGTAATCCAGCGCGGCGAAGACGTGCTGGCCGAGGTGAAGTCGAGCTGGTGCTGCATCGATTCCGAAACGCTGCGCCCTGCGCGCATCGGTGATCACATGCGCGAATTTTTCTTTGCGGATGATGATCCCAGCTGAACACGGCTTCGGCACTTCGCAATTTGCAGAGCCGGATTATCGCTTTATGCGAAGCCGAATGAGCCGCGCGCGCGTATCACCTTAGAATGGAACAGCGTTTTTCCCTACCTGGCCGCCAAGCGCAGGGCGCTATCGGCTTGGCGCTTGCCGCGCTGATTGCGGGATCGTGGCTTGGCATTCATGCCTATGCGATGTTCGTGTTTGAGCTGACATGGGCGAACCTGCCTTTCGCACTCGCGATGGCGGCGGTGCAATGCTGGCTGTCTGTTGGCGTGTTCATCGTGTGCCACGACGCGATGCACGGCAGCCTTGTTCCGGGCAGCCCGCGCGCCAACTCGGCCATCGGCACGGTGCTGCTGTTCCTTTATGCAGGGTTTGGCTGGCGCAATCTGCGCGATGCCCATTTCACCCATCACAAGATGTCCGGGCGCGAAGGCGATCCTGATTTCGATGAGAATAATCCGGCCAGCTTTTTCAAGTGGTACGGGACATTCTTCGAACGATATTTCGGCTGGCAGTCGCTGTTATACGTGCACACGGTCGTCGGCATTTATTGGCTCGTGATCGGCATTCCGATGGTGCAGATCGTGCTGTTGTACGGACTGCCCGCACTTGCTTCGTCATTGCAGCTTTTCTATTTCGGCACCTTTCGCCCGCACCGGCATCATGCCGCAGAGAACGCACCCGGCTTTGCCGATACGCACAACACCCGCAGCGATGAATTTGGCGTCCTGACCAGTCTCGCAACCTGTTTTCATTTCGGCTATCATCTGGAACACCACCGTAGGCCGGATGTGCCGTGGTGGGCGCTGCCCGGTGCAAAGCGCGCCGGGATTGGCAAAGCGAAAGCGACTAAGGAGTTCACCGCATGACCTGGCTCGAAGCCATTGGCGTCACATTGGCCGCGCTGATCGGGATGGAGCTCTTCGCCTGGTATGCGCACAAATATATCATGCACGGCTGGGGATGGGGCTGGCACCGCGACCATCACGAACCGCATGACAACATGTTTGAGAAGAATGACCTGTTTGCGGTCGTATTCGGCACCATCAATGCCGCCATGTATATTTTCGGCGCGCTGTATTGGGATGCGCTGTGGTGGGCTGCGCTGGGCGTGAACCTTTACGGCGTGATCTATGCCTTCATCCATGACGGACTGGTGCACCAAAGGTTTTTCCGTTGGGTCCCGAAAAAGGGATATGCGAAGCGGCTGGTGCAGGCGCACAAGCTGCACCATGCCACCATCGGCAAAGAAGGCGGTGTCAGTTTCGGGTTTGTGTTCGCCCGCGATCCGCAAAAGCTGAAAGCCGATTTGAAAGCCCAGCGCGAGGCCGGCACGGCTGTTGTTCGCGACGCGCAGGTTTAACGCGCCCCGGCAATCAAGGCGTTACGCCGCAGCAATGCGCGCTGCGTGCTCTTTCACCAATGCGATCATGTTCGGCACACCTTGAGTGCGGTTCGAAGACAGCTGGTTTTTAAGATCGAACGGTTCGAGCGCGGCCACCACGTCCATCTCTGCAACTTCTTCGGCAGGTTTGTCCTGAACCGCTGAGATGACCAGCGCGACGATACCTTTGGTGATCGCGGCATTGCTGTCGGCAAGGAAGTGCAAGGTGTCGGTCTGCTCGGTCGGATAGACCCACACCGAAGCCGAACATCCGCGCACCAGCGTGGCGTCGGTTTTCAGCGCGTCGGGCATGTCATCAAGCTCGCGGCCAAGCTCGATCAGCAGGCGATAGCGTTCATCGCCTTCGAGGAAATCATATTCTTCGTGAATGTCGGATAATGTGCGCATGACGCGCTATTTAGAGGCGGGCGGCGCGAAGTCCACCGGTTAGAACTCGCAGCGCGATTACAATTCGACGCCGCTGGCGATCGCTTCGAGCTTTTTGATCCGCTCTTTCAGGTCGGCCATCTCGATGCGCGCGGCACCAACGCCTGCGCCGCCTTCGATCTCCTCGCCCCGGCCCGCCGTCAGGGCGCTTCCAGTGCGATCAAGTTCCTGTCGCTTTAACTCAAGCCAGCCTTGCCATGCCTTTAACAGGGCGAGGGCGACTACACCGATACCGACCAGACATGTGGCGGCGATTACGAAAACGGGATCCATCACTCTTCTATATCCTCCGTCGTCCTCGAAGAGCGCCGCGCGATATCGCCGCGCAGGCTCTCGATCTCTCGTGCAATCCGCTGCGCCTTGCGCGCTTCGGAACTGTTTTCATCGGTCGCAATGCGTTCGAGCACCTGGACCCGTTCGCGCAGCTCGTTCAATTCTGCCGTGTCGATATCGCTTTGATCGCGGTCATCGCCGGCGGCTGGTTGGCCGGCGCCCTCCAGATTGCTCAGCCGATCCTCTAACTGCCGGTTATGCTTGCGCAGCCGGGTGAGCCGTCCGCGTTCGTAAACCCACAGACAGATGAACACGATCAAGGCGATGGTTAGCCAATTCATTAGCCCGCATTCTCCGCCTTTGCAGAAGTGCGCAGAGCCTCGATTTCATCGGCCAACACTAATGATTGGTCGGTTGCAATGCGTTCCAGCACCTGCACGCGCTCTTCCAGATCCGCCGGGCGAGAAGACACGGTATCGTCTGTCGCGGCCTGCCGCCCACGGCGCACCAGCAGGTAGATGGCACCGCCGCCCAGCGCGGCAGCCAATGCCGCAATTTGCAGGGCGTCCATCACAAGAGGGGTGTCCGCGCCAAACATTATGCGCTCCCTTCGTCCGAACGGTGCTCCAGCGAACGTTCCCGCAGCCGGTCGATTTCGCTGCCGAGTTGATAGCCGCTATCGGTCACGATCCGCTCTACATTGACCAGCCGGTCTTTGACCGCACCCAGTTCCGCCCGCAGCTCGGCATTCTCCTGCGTGAGCAGGGTGACGCGCTGCTTTGCCTCGTTATCGCTGCTGGGGCGCAAGGACTGGCCCCACATCCCTTCGAGAGGGTAGCCGTGCTTGATCTTAAGCCGGGTTGTATGGATCCAGCCTGCAACGCCTGCGGCACCCAGCACGAGGCCGCCGCCGATGATCCAGGGAAGGTGAGGGACGATCATGGTTGCTGCGTCGATGCTCATGCTTTTGCTTTCGTGTCGATGTTGAGAGGGACGCCGCTGCCGGTTGCAGAGTTTTGCGGAACATCGCGCAGGGCTTCGATCTCGTCGGCCAGCGAGTATCCGCGGTCCGTGACGATTTTTTCGAGCACGATCATGCGGTCCTGCATGGCGTCCAGCTTTTCATTCAGCTCGCGGTTTTCGGATTTGAGCCGATTGGTTTCGGCAGTGTCGGTCTTTTTCGCGGTCTTGCCGCCCCACTCATCTTCCAGCTCGTATCCGTGCTTGGCGCGGATCCAGTTGTTGGCGAGCCAGCCAAGTGTCGAGACGACGACGATTGCAACCACCCAGTCCATTACACACGCTCCTGCTTGTTGATTTCCAGCGGGACACCGCTGCTGCCTTGCTCCACTTCTACGGTGTCACGCAGCGCCTCAATCTGGGTGGCGATGTCGTATCCGCGATCCGTGACAATGCGTTCCAGCACTTGCACTTGGTCTTCGAGCTTGGCGATTTGGCCTGTATACTGTGCCGCTTTTTCAGCGGTTGCCTGCGCCGTCGTATCGACCTGCATTTCGGCGATCTTCTGCTTATGCTTGGCCCAGATTGCGACCATCGGGATCGAGCAGCCAAAAATGATCGCAAGTATCGGTATCAGTTCCCCAGGCATATGCGCCTCCCTGTCTTGATTGCTTCAGATTACCGCAGGCGCTCGATTTCGGCGGTCAGGCGCGGATTGCTGCTGACATAGTGGGTTTCCACCGCGGCAAGCCGGCGGTCGATGTCGCGAAAGTTTGAGCGGATTTCGCGGGCTGTGCGGCGCGGGCTTTGCCGCACGCGCTGCCAGTATTTTTGTTCCTGTACATCGCGGTACAGATGCGGCGGCTTCTTGTTCAGAAGGAGACCTGCGATGAAATAGGCGGGGACAGTGACTGCTCCGAGACCAGAAAGAGTGAGCACGATGAGGCCAAGACGGACCCAGATGGCTTCGACACCGGTGTAATCGGCAATCCCGGCGCAAACGCCCATCAGCTTGCCATTGACCTTGTCGCGGTAAAGGGTGGTGCGGGGGCTATTCATGCCTTGGTTCCTTTCTTTTCGGCGATCAGCTGTTCGAGTTCACGCAGCTGCTGATTATCGGTGTCCTGGTCGGCCATCAGGCGTTTGACCGGGGAGAATGAGGGATCGTCGGAAGCGACGAGGCGCTCGACTGTGTCCATGCGTTCATCAAGACGTTTGGCGAGGTTGTAGAGCTCTTCGAGAAGCACCTCGTCATCATTCGTGATGGTCGCTGCGGTCTTCCACTTGGTAACATAATGCAGGATGATCCACGGGATTGCGATCAACACTGCTGCGACAATTATGAATTCGCCGTCCATGATCTATTCCCCTTTTTTGGCGTCATCGGGTTTGCCGAGCGCCTTTTTCATTTCAGCCAGTTCGTCGTCGATCGCATCGGCGCCTTCCAGCGCGGCGATCTCATCCGAAAGCGATGGTGTGCCGCCGTCTTCTGCGATTGACAGCGCATCGGCGCGGCCTTCAGCGTAATCGACGCGGCGTTCGAGCTGGTCGAAACGCGACAGCGCCTCGTCGGTCCGCTCGGTGCTCATCAGAGTGCGCAGCTTCACACGGTTTTCCGCGCTTTCCAGCCGTGCCGCGATGGCGGTCTGACGGCTGCGCGCTTCGCGCAGTCGGTGCTGCAATTTCTGAATGTCGTCTTCGTAAGCGCGCAGTGCATCGTCCAGCACGGCGATTTCCGCCTTTAGCTGGTCGGCCATGCTGACCGCTTTTTTCTTCTCGACCAACGCGGCACGCGCCAGATCTTCGCGGTCCTTGCTAAGCGCGAGCTGGGCCTTGTCGCTCCAATCGGCCTGCAACCGGTCAAGTTTCACGACGTGGCGGTGCATTTCTTTCTGATCGGCAATCGTGCGCGCCGCACTCGCCCGAACTTCGACCAGTGTTTCCTCCATTTCGAGGATGATCATGCGGATCATCTTTGTCGGATCATCCGCCTTGTCGAGCATGTCGTTGAAATTGGCCGCGACAATATCGCGGGTGCGGCTAAAAATACCCATGAAGGCTACTCCATCAAGAAAAGGGTTTGTCGCGCTCTTCTTCGAATCGGCATCGCGACTGTTGTCACGAGATTGCGTCGGGGTAGGGCTCCTGCGCAAGGCTTCGATTTCGGCATCGAGGCGCGAGAGATTTCCCTGGCGTGCAACCGCGCCGGAAGAAGGGCGGGCCGAAACGGTGCTGCTGCGATCAGCGCGAGCGGGGGATGCAGCGCGGGCAGCAGGCTTTGCGGGGGACTTTTTCCGCTCCGGCCCAAGGTTATTGGTTTCGTTATTGCTCACCGATTGGCTCAACCAAGCTCGGCAATCATGATAGCCGCATGGGGCTGTGCGAAAGTGGCTGCGTGCGCCTCACCGCCATCGAAATGGCTGGTGAAAATCACCATCGCAGTCATCGCTGCGATGCTGGCGAGAGCGGCCTGGCCGAGTTTGCTTGTCCAAAAGCTTTTGGCGAAAAACAGGCTCTTATACATCTCTTCAGTTCCTTTCTGTCCCAGTGAGGCGGGGTTGAACCCGGCAGCTCGCTGTTGTTGCCAAAGTATTTGCAACCGGCGTGCCAAACCTGAAAAGGCGCAGAAAACCGCCAATTTTGGAGATTCCAATCCAACCTGTGTTGGTTTCTATTGCCAAGCATTGGGAAATTTCACTATAGATTGGCCATGGAGCGGGATAATCAGTTTATCGGGCAATCCGGGGCATTCCTAGATGCGGTGGAGCGGGCATCGCGTGCCGCCCCGATGAGCCGCCCCGTGCTCGTCATTGGTGAGCGCGGCACGGGCAAGGAATTGATCGCCGAGCGGCTTCACCGGCTTTCCACCCGCTGGGACGAACCGCTTGTCACAATGAACTGCGCGGCGCTTCCCGAAACCCTGATCGAGGCCGAGCTTTTCGGGCACGAAGCGGGTGCTTTTACCGGTGCTACCAAAGCGAGGGCAGGAAGGTTCGAAGAAGCCGACAAGGGCACGTTATTTCTCGACGAACTGGGCACGCTGTCGATGGGCGCGCAAGAACGGCTGCTGAGGGCGGTTGAATATGGCGAGGTAACGCGTATCGGCGCATCGCGCCCGATCCGCGTTGACGTGCGGATTGTGGCTGCGACGAACGATGATCTGCCCGCACTTGCCGAAAGCGGTGAGTTCCGGGCTGATTTGCTTGACCGGTTAAGTTTCGAAGTGATCACCCTGCCGCCGCTGCGTGTGCGCGAAGGGGATGTAGGCGTGCTGGCCGAATATTTCGCGCGGCGCATGGCGGCGGAACTGGACTGGCATAAATGGCCGGGGTTTGCGCCGCATGTGATGCAGGGGCTTGAGGATTATGCATGGCCCGGCAACGTCCGCGAGCTTCGCAATGTCGTGGAGCGGGCGGTTTACCGCTGGGATGATCCCGAAACCGCAATCGCGCATGTCCAATTCGATCCTTTCGACAGTCCGTGGAAACCGGCGGCGCCCTCTCATCGTCAATCGTCCGTGCCCGATCAGCAACCAGCGGCTGCTTTGCCAGCTCCGGGCAGCGTCCCCGTGGGTGTCGATTTCGAGCATGTTGATGATCTGCGCTCCGCAGTGGACGAGCATGAACGGGCAATCGTGCAGCACGCGCTGGGCAAGCATCGCTGGAACCAGCGTCAGACCGCAAAAGCGCTGGGCCTAAGTTATGATCAGCTGCGCCACTGCATCAAGAAACACGGCCTGATGGAAGAGACAGATACCTGACCCGATTATCGCAGCGGAGTGTCTTTTGATCGGAATACGGGCAATCTTTACCCATCCCACTTGTGCTTTTTTCTCGTGACCTTAGACCTTGGCATACGGCGATTTTGTGCCGAGGGGGCATAGCCGGGGGATTGGCGATTGCCCTCCGATATGGAGGAGACAAGTCTTGGGACTGAATACCAAAAAACTGCTTGCACTTGGGGTCGCACTCGGGGGCATGGGAATTGCACTTTCAACACCGGCACACGCTCAGGGAAACAGCCCGAAAGCCGGCGATAAAATCGCCAACAGCTATATCTGCGTGTTTAACAAGCAGGACGTATCGCGCGGCAATGCCCGTTCAGAGGCTGCGCGGCTGGCCAACGCCAATGGCGGCCAACTGAAACGCGTTTACACCAACGCGATCCGCGGATTTTCCACCAATATGAGCGCGGTTGCAGCCGAACAGATGCAGCGCGTATCGCCGAACATCGCGTTTTGTGAACAGGATCAGGTCGTCACCACCCAGCAGGGCCGTGGCGGAGGCAAAAAACCGAAAGATGACACTGGCGGCGGTGACGGAGTTTCGACGCAGGCAACGCCGTGGGGTATCACCCGCGTCAATGGCGGCGCGGCTGGCAACTTTGCAACCGCATGGATCATCGACAGCGGCATCGACCTCGATCACCCTGACCTCAATGTAGATACGTCCCGTTCTTTCTTTGCTGTCGGTCGCAACGCCGATGACGAGAACGGTCACGGCACGCACGTCGCAGGCACAGTGGCCGCAATCGACAACACAATCGGCGTGATCGGTGTTGCCCCTGGCGCTCCGGTGGTGTCGGTTCGTGTTCTCGACCGCCGCGGTTCGGGCTCCACGTCGGGCGTAATCGCCGGAGTGGACTATGTTGCCGCAAACGGCAGCTCGGGCGATGTCGCAAATATGAGCCTTGGCGGCGGGATCAGCACCGCGCTTGATCAGGCTGTGGCTAACGCTGCTGCATCCAGCGGGGTTCGGTTCGTTCTGGCGGCCGGCAACGAAAGCCGCGATGCAAACCTCAGCTCGCCAGCGCGCGTGAATGGCAACAACATTTACACGATCTCGGCATTTTCACAGGGTGATACGTTTGCAAGCTTCTCCAACTTCGGCAATCCGCCGGTGGATTACGCTTCGCCCGGCGTGGCGGTGACATCGACTTGGAAAAGCGGTGGCTACAACACCATTTCCGGTACCTCGATGGCTGCTCCGCACTTTGCAGGCATTCTGCTGCAGGGTGCATCGACCAATGACGGCACCGTCAGCGGCGATCGCGACAGCAACCCGGACGTAATCCGCATCGTCCAGTGATGCGCATTCGCCAATGAAAAGAACGGGGCTCGCAGCGATGCGGGCCCCTTTTTTGTGTGTAGAACCGTCTTGACCCTTGCCAATCCGGGTGCGCGGGCCTAACTGCGACACATCCCGACATTGTCGATCAAAGTTTGGATGCTGGCGCCGCAAGGGGCCGGCCCGAACCGCCATTGTCATATAGAAATGCTAAACGGACCTCGATGACTGACATTAAGCGCCTTACCGACCTGATAGAACCCGAAGCGAAAGCGTTGGGATTTGATCTGGTGCGCGTGAAGATGATGCCATCGGAGGCAGGAGATGGCGGCGAAGCGTTGCAGATCATGGCAGAAGACCCTGCGACGGGTCAGCTTGTGATCGAACAATGCGCGCAGCTGTCACGCCGTGTATCCGAAATGATCGATGCCCGCGAAGAGGCAGGCGACGTGCTGATCGATGGTGCATACCACCTCGAAGTGTCATCGCCAGGCATCGACCGCCCGCTGACCCGCGAAAAAGATTTTGAAAACTGGGCCGGACATGAGGCCAAGATTTCGATGGTCAAAGGGTATGAAGGCCAGCGCAATTACAAGGGTATTCTGGAAGGGATGAAGGCCGAAAAGGGCACCGATTTCGTCCACCTTACGGACAAGAACGGGGTGACGCATTTCCTTCCCCGCGCAGATATTCACTCGGCAAAACTCGTCCTCACCGACGAGCTGATCGCCGCCACCCAGCCGCTTGATACGAGCGGTGCCGAAGATATTGTCGAAGACGACTCAGAAGAAAAGGCAGACAACTGATGGCCAGTGCCATTTCCGCCAACAAGGCAGAACTCCTCGCGATTGCAAACGCGGTTGCTTCCGAAAAGATGATCGACAAGTCGATCGTTATCGAAGCGATGGAAGAAGCGATTCAGAAATCGGCCCGTAACCGTTACGGTGCTGAAAACGACATTCGTGCAAAACTTGACCCGCAGACCGGCGATTTGACGCTGTGGCGCGTTGTCGAGGTTGTCGAAGAGGTCGAGGATTATTTTAAACAGGTCGATCTGAAACAGGCGCAGAAACTGCAGGATGGCGCAGCCATTGGTGACTTCATCGTCGATCCGCTGCCGCCGGTCGATCTGGGCCGTATCGACGCGCAGAGCGCAAAGCAGGTGATCTTTCAAAAGGTCCGCGATGCCGAACGGGAACGTCAGTTTGAAGAGTTCAAGGACCGCGCAGGCGAAGTCATCACCGGCGTGATCAAATCGGTCGAGTTCGGCCACGTGATCGTCAACCTCGGCCGCGCCGAAGGTGTGATCCGCCGCGACCAGCAAATCCCGCGCGAAGCTGCGCGTGTCGGCGAGCGTGTCCGCGCGCTCATCACGAAGGTGGAGCGCAACAATCGCGGTCCGCAAATCTTCCTTAGCCGCGCTGCGCCCGATTTCATGCGCAAGCTGTTCGCACAGGAAGTGCCCGAAATTTATGATGGCATCATCGAGATTAAAGCCGCTGCCCGCGATCCGGGTTCGCGCGCGAAGATTGGTGTCATCAGCCACGACAGCAGCATCGATCCGGTCGGCGCCTGCGTTGGTATGAAAGGCAGCCGCGTTCAGGCCGTCGTGCAGGAATTGCAGGGCGAAAAGATCGACATCATCCCGTGGTCGGAAGACACCGCGACATTCGTCGTCAACGGCCTTCAGCCTGCGACCGTCGCCCGCGTCGTTCTCGACGAGGAAGATGGCCGCATCGAAGTCGTCGTGCCTGACGATCAGCTTTCGCTGGCCATCGGTCGGCGCGGTCAGAACGTGCGTCTCGCCAGCCAGCTGACAGGCCACCAGATCGACATCATGACTGAGGAAGAGGCTTCGGAGAAGCGTTCCAAGGAATTCGCCGAACGTTCAAAAATGTTTGAAGAAGAGCTGGACGTCGACGAAACGCTGTCACAGCTGCTCGTCGCGGAAGGTTTCGCGATGCTCGAAGAAGTCGCCTACGTGGACAAAGCTGAACTCGCTGCCATCGAAGGTTTCGACGAAGAGCTGGCAGAGGAGCTGCAAAGCCGCGCAATCGAAGCTCTCGAACGTCAAGAAGAGGTGCACCGCACCGCTCGGCGCGAATTGGGCGTCGAAGATGCTCTGGCCGAAATCCCGCATCTGTCCGAGGCGATGCTCGTCACGCTGGGCAAGGGCGGCATCAAGACGCTTGATGATCTGGCCGACCTTGCGACCGACGAACTGATCGCGAAAAAGCGTGAAGCACCGCGTCGCCGCAACAACGCTGATGGACCGCCGATGCGCCGTCCGCAGCGTGACCAGGACAAGGGCGGTGTTCTGGGCGAATACGGCCTGACCGAAGAGCAAGGCAACGAAATCATCATGGCTGCCCGCGCGCACTGGTTCGAAGACGAAGACGACAGCGCTTCGGCTTCCGAACCCGAAACTCAGGAGGCCGCCGATGCGGACTCCACACAATGAGCGCGTAAGTTCAGACAACGCTGAAGAGCCCCGTTTCCCGAAAGCCGCCAAGGCTTCCGGGAGCGAACGGCGCTGCATCCTTTCAGGTGAAACATTCCCGCGAGAGACATTGGTGCGTCTGGCGATCTCGCCCGATGGAGTGGTTTTGCCCGATCCCGCGGCAAAGGCGCCCGGGCGCGGGGCATGGATAGCGCCAAACCGCGCCGCACTTGAACAGAGCATCGCCGATGGCCATTTCAAACGGGCACTGATGCGCGCGTACAAGGGCGGGCCGGCGGATGAGGACGGAAAACGCACGACGCTTTCCTACTCGGACGATTTGCCGCAGCAGATCGAAATGGCTCTGACGCGCAATCTCACCGACCGCCTCGGCCTTGAGCTGAGGGGCGGAAACATCGTTTTAGGGTCCAGCCGGATCGAGGAGCAGGCGCGTCAGGCCAGGCTTGGCCTGTTGCTCCACGCCAGCGACAGCAGCGATGATGGACGCAAAAAGCTGGATCAGGCGTGGCGCGTCGGGGGCGAGATCGAAGGATCGGGCGCGCGCGGCGAGGTCTTACCACTGGACCGCAGCGTGCTGTCTGTGGCATTGGGCCGCGACAATGTCGTCCACCTGGGTGTTTCGGGGCGACCCGGCGATGCCAGCGCGGCAAACCAGACGCGCGCGGCATTCCGCGTCGCGCAGGCGGTAAATCGCCTTACAAGTTTTGTGAGTGGCATTTCAGCCTCTTGTGACCAGCCGGTCGATCGCGAAGCGGGTAACCAGCCCGCCGATACGAACGGCGACGACAGAATTGATACGTGAAGGATTAACGAGCTAGAATGAGCGACGAACCAGAAAAACGCACCCGCAAACCGCTAGGCCTTAAAAGGGCGGTCGATGCTGGCGAGGTCAAGCAGACCTTTAGCCACGGCCGCACCAACAAGGTTGCGGTCGAGGTGAAGCGCCGCCGCAAGCTCCTGAAACCCGGCGAAACACCGCCGCCCGAGGCTGCGCCCGCACCGGCGCCGGCCCCCGAACCTGCGCCAGCAACAGCGCCCGCGCCCGCTCCCGCAGCCAAGAAAGCTGCCCCTGCCAAACCTGCGAAGAAAGCTCCGGCAGGCGAAACCGCGCAGGAACGCGTAAAGCGCCTCCAGCTCGAAGCAGAAGAGCAGCGCCTTTCCCAGCTTGCCTCGGATCGCAAGCGCGAAGAGGAACAGGCACGCAAACGGGGCGAGGAAGAGGCTCGCCAGCGCGAAGACAACCGCAAGGCTGAAGAGCAGGCCGAAAAACAATCTGCCGAAGAAACACAGGCCGCCGAAACCGCCGAGGCAGAGGCTGAAACAGCGAAAGCGGACGCCAGCGCCGAGCCGAAAAGCGCGTCTGCACCTGCCGCGCGCAAATTCACTCCGGTCGCGCGGCCAGAGCCGAAGCGTCCCGAAAAGAAAAAGAAAGACGACAAGCGTCCCGCCAAGGATGCGGGCGGCGGCAAAGACAAACGCCGCGGTGGCAAGCTGACCGTTACCAAGGCTCTCAATGAAGACGAAGGCCGCCGTGCCCGTTCGCTCGCCGCGCTGAAACGCGCCCGCGAAAAAGAACGCCGTGCCCAGGGCGGCCCGTCCAAACCACGTGAAAAGCAGGTTCGCGACGTCATCGTGCCAGAAGCCATTACCGTGGGCGAACTCGCCAAGCGGATGGGCGAAAAAGGCGCGGATCTCGTTAAAGAACTGTTCAATCTGGACATGATGGTCACCGTCAACCAGACCATCGATCAGGAAACCGCAGAGCTGCTGGTCGAACAATTCGGCCACAATATCGAGAAGGTGTCAGAAGCCGACGTCGATATTGTCAGTGAAAAGGATGTCGATCCGGAAGAAACGCTGAAACCGCGTCCACCGGTCGTCACCATCATGGGCCATGTCGATCACGGCAAGACCAGCCTGCTGGACGCCCTGCGCGGCGCCAATGTGACCAAAGGCGAGGCCGGCGGCATCACCCAGCACATCGGCAGCTATCAGATCACGACCAAGGACAAGGCGAAGATCACGTTTCTCGACACGCCGGGCCACGCTGCATTTTCCGAAATGCGCCAGCGCGGTGCGAATGTGACCGATATCGTGGTGCTTGTCGTGGCAGCGGATGACGGCATCATGCCGCAGACGATTGAGGCCATCAATCACACGAAGGCTGCGGGCGTCCCGATGATCGTCGCGATCAACAAGATGGACAAGCCCGAAGCCGATCCGAACAACATCCGCAGCCGTCTGCTCGAACACGAAGTCATCGTCGAGGCGATGTCGGGCGATGTGCAGGATGTCGAGATTTCGGCAGTCAAGGGCACGGGCCTCGATGAACTGATCGAGAAAATCCAGCTGCAGGCCGAATTGCTTGAACTGAAAGCGCGCCCTGATCGCGATGCCGAAGCAACCGTGATCGAAGCGCAGCTCGACAAGGGCCGCGGTCCTGTCGCGACTGTAATCGTCACACGCGGCACATTGCGGCGCGGGGACACATTTGTTGTCGGCACCGAAAGTGGCCGCGTCCGCGCGGTTGTCAATGATGCGGGCAAGCAGATCAAGGAGGCCGGTCCGTCCATGCCGGTCGAGGTCTTGGGCCTTGGCGGCGTGCCGTCGGCCGGCGATCAGCTGACCGTGGTTGAAAACGAACAGCGCGCCCGCGAAGTCGCGCAGTATCGTCAAGAAAAAGCGACCGAGAAACGCACCGCGCTTGCTCCGACCAATTTCGACACGATGTTCAACAATCTGGCATCGGATGTCATCGAGTGGCCGGTTCTGGTCAAAGGCGACGTGCAGGGTTCTGTCGAGGCGATTGTCAGCGCACTGCACAACATCTCAACCGATGACATCAAGGTCCGCGTCCTGCACGCAGGCGTCGGTGCGATCACAGAAAGCGATGTAACGCTGGCCGCTGCATCGAACGCGCCGATCATTGGCTTCAACGTTCGCCCGAATGCGAAAGCACGCGAGCTGGTGAAGCGCGATGGCGTGCGGATGATGTATTACGATGTGATCTATCACCTCACCGAAGAAGTCGCCAAGGAGATGGCCGGCGAGCTTGGCCCAGAGCGGATCGAAACCGTCGTTGGCCGCGCGCAGGTCAAGGAGGTCTTCAAGTCCGGCAAGAGGGACAAGGCCGCTGGCCTCCTCGTCGAGGACGGTGTTATCCGCAAAGGGCTGTTTGCCCGTCTTACCCGCGAAGACGTTATCGTGTCGGCGACCACCATCGCATCGCTGCGGCGGTTCAAGGACGACGTGGATGAGGTCCGCTCGGGCCTCGAATGCGGCGTGGTTCTCGAAGACACGAACGACATCAAGCCGGGTGACCAGCTCGAAGTCTTCGAAGTCGAGGAACGCGAACGCACGCTGGAATACTAGTGGGGGCGGCATTCGGTCTGACACGCACCATACACATTAGCCCGCGCGGCATTATCCGCCGCGCGGCCAATGTGTGCAGCTTTACGGGCCGAAACCTGCTTTAGCGCGAAGGGGGAAGCGGTCATGGAAGATCCATTCTCAGCCGATGCTGCCGGTTCACCGCACGCTGATCTGCTCGGTTCGCGGTTCGTCAGTTTCGATGAGGCGACGCAAACTGCGACCATGCGTTTTACGGTCAAACGTGAAATGACGACATGGCGCGGTGGGGTTCAGGGCGGTCTGGTCGCGGGTTATCTCGATGATGTTATGGGCTATGCCTTTGTCCTTGCGACGGATGGCGAGATGGCCCCGCTCAATCTGGAAATTTCGATGACGCTGCTGCGGCTGATCCCCGAAGGCCCGCTGATCGGCAAGGGGCGGGTGGTCAAATCCGGTCGCCGCGTGGTTTTTCTTGAAGGGGAATTGCTGGCCGAAGACGGGACGGTCATGGCCCGCGCGACCTCTACCGCGCTGCCTACGCCCCGGCCTTCGCCAGACACCACAGGTATGGGCTGATGGCGCGCTATCTGGCGCTGCTGGGAAGCATCAATGTCAGGAGCAACCGGATCAAGATGGCCGATCTGAAAGCGGCGCTGGCAGATGCAGGCTTTCAGGACATCACCACCATTGCTGCCAGCGGTAACGTTGTTTTCAGCGATGAGCGCGACCCGGCTTTGCTGGAAATCCAGTTTGAAAGCATCATTGAACAGCGGTTTGAGTTCCAGTCCTGCACGATGATCCGAACAGCCGATGAAGTCCGAACCGCGATAGACGGAAATCCATTTCACGGGACAGAGGCGCGGCATGGCTCGGATAAAATGGTCCACACCGTGTTCCTTAGCCAGCCGGCGGACAGGGACGCATTTCATGATCTTATCAGCGATCATGATGGGCCGGAAAGGCTGGCATTGGGTGACCGGATGCTCTTCCTCGATTATGTGGACGGCGTGGGCACTTCAAAGCTGACCAATCGATTGCTTGAGCGTAAGCTTGGCTGCAAAGGCACGGCGCGCAATATGAATTCGCTGAAAAATATTCTTTCGAAAATGAATTAGGTTAAAAGAGAAACCCGATGGCCCGCAAAGATCCTTTTACCGCCGAACAGCAATCGGTTCGCGTCCTGAAAGTGGGCGAGCGTGTGCGGCATATCCTGTCCGAGCTGCTCGCCCGGCAGGAAGTGCACGACGATGTGGTAAGCGCCGCCAATATCGCGGTGACGGAAGTTCGTATGACGCCCGACCTTCGCAACGCGACCGCCTATGTCAAACCGCTGCTGGGAGCAGGCGAAGACGATATCGTCCACGCGCTGCGGCAGAACACGGCTTTCCTCCAACGTGAGGTAGCCAAGCGGCTCGACCTGAAGTTCGCGCCCAAGCTCAAATTCCGCAAGGACGAAAGCTTTGCCGAGGCCGACCGTATCGAGGAATTGCTACGCGACCCGAAAGTCGCGCGCGATCTGGAAGACGATGACGCGCAGGAATAGACCGGTGCGAGGACGCTTCGGTCCAATCTTCAGTTCGGGACCATCCGCGCCCGCATGGTGATATCGACCTTGTTTCCCACGATCATCTGATAGCTTTTCATCCCGTATTCGCGCCGGTCGATAGTCGTCGTCGCGGTGAAACGGACCGCTCGTCCCGGAGACGATTTCACAGGATCGACATCAAAGCTGACGTCGAGCGTTTGCGGTTTCGTGACGCCGCGCGCTGTCAAATCGCCTGCAAGCGTTCCGCGCGTCGGCGATTTCAGCTTCAGCGATTTTCCCACGAACCGGACGGTCGGATATTTCTCGACCCAGAAAAACTTGTCCCCGCGCAATCGGCGCAGCGTTGTTTCATCCGGTGCCTCAAGGGCTGTCGCATCGAAAGTCACGTCGATTGTCGCAGCCTCCGGTGAACCCGGCACGATCCTGACCTTTCCCGACATTTCGGGAAATTTCATCGATTTGCTCGACAATCCGAAGAATGGCACCTTCGCGGTAACCTCGCTTGCCCCGGCATCGAGCGCGTAATTGCGCGGTGCGCCAACGTTTGCGAGCAGCAATGCGGCAAATACAGGGGCCAGAACTGGCGCGAGGGTCAGGGGACGGGGCAGCATAAAACGGTTCCTTCTATCCTATGACTACGTCCCGGCACCCTGATTGGTTTCGCGGGCGCTATCAGCAGTCGCGTGAGGGGAACGATCCCTCTATCACCGTGCTTGCATCGGGCACTTCGATACAGACGCTTGCGCCCGGACCAAGCGGCAGGTCGAGCACGACCCAGCCAATGGTAAGCGCAAGGCCCGACAGAAGCAGGCCGATGGAAAACGGCAGCATAACCGCCGCAAGTGAACCCAGCCCGAATTCCTTGTCCCAGCGTTGGCAGAAGATCAGAATCAGCGGGAAATACACCATCAACGGAGTGATGATGTTGGTCGCACCATCGCCTACGCGGTAGGCGGCAGTCGCCATCTCAGGCGAGATGCCGAGCAAGATGAGCATCGGGACCATGACCGGCGAAATCAGCGCCCATTTCGCGCTGGCAGACCCGACAAACAGGTTTAGCAGGCCTGAAACCAGAATGATCGAGGTCAGCAGCAGCCACGGCGGCATATCGGTGCTGCCGAGGAAGTCTGCTCCATGCACGGCGAGGATCAGGCCGAGATTGGACCATGCAAACATCGCAACAAAGTGCGCTGCGGCGAATGCAAGGACGAGGTAATAGGCCAAATCCTCCATCGCGCCCGTCATCATCTTCACAAGATCGCGGTGATTTTCAATCGTGCCTGCGCCCTTGCCGTAAGCCCACCCGGCAAGCAGGAAAAGCAGGAAGAACGCAGCCACCAGGCTTTTGTAAAACGGGTTCATCTGCGCCTCGGCGCTGGCCGTTTCATCGATAAGCGGAGTGCCGGGGCCAAAGGTAAAGCCCACCCACAACACGACCACAAACAGCATGGCGAACAGGGCGTAGAGCAGCCCTTGTTTCTCCGGTGCGGTTAGCGGGCGGTCCGTGTCCTCATCATCCACATTCGATGCGCGCGCCGCGACGAAGCTGCCGAGACGCGGCTCGATCATCTTGTCTGTCACGAACCAGATCACCGGCAGAAAAACGAACGTCATCGCCATGATGAAATACCAGTTGCCGACGATATTCGCGGTGTAGCCGGCAAAGACGGTGCCCACGCTTGCCTCGGTAATGCCGAACAGCAGCGCATCGAGTTGGCCGGGCAGCAGGTTAGCGGAAAAGCCGCCCGAAACACCGGCAAACGCGGCAGCGATGCCCGCGATCGGATGGCGTCCGGCGGCGTGGAAGATTATCCCCGCCAGCGGGATCAACACCACATAGGCCGCATCCGCCGCCAGATTGCCCAGCATTCCGACCAGCACGACAATCGGGGTCAGAAGGAATTTCGGAGCATCGCGCACACCGGCCCGCATCGCGGTACCGAACAGGCCGGACCGCTCCGCCACGCCCGCGCCGAGCATGACGACAAGCACATAGCCAAGCGGGTGAAAGTGCGTGAATGTGGTCGGCATATCGACCCACAGCCGCGCAATGTTCTCGGCATTTAGCAGGCTGGCCGCTGTGATAACCGCCGCTGCGCCGGTATCGGGATCGACCTGCGTTGGATGCAGCGCCGACACGCCTGCCAGGCTGGCGATGACGGAGATGAGTATCAGGGCAAAGATCAGGCCGAAAAACAGGAATACGGGGTCGGGCAGTTTATTGCCGCTTCGCTCAATCCAGCCCAGAATGCCGGACATGCCCTGTCGTTCGCTATCAGCCGCAGCCGCGCTTGCCATGAATTGATCCCCGTAGTCTTTTCTTGCGTTTAGCGGTGGCTAGCATTGCGCGGGCAGGCTGTCTGCCTTCTGAATGATGCGAGGTGTTGATGGTTCGTGGACACGCGCCGCGCGGAGCTTGCCGCCGCAGGTGCGCGGTGTAAGTCTGCCGTGCATGGCCAAGCTGTATTTCTATTATTCGAGCATGAATGCCGGCAAATCGACCACGATGCTGCAGGCCGATTTCAACTACCGTGAGCGCGGGATGCGCACCATGCTGTGGACGGCTGAACTGGACACCCGATCACAGGGGATGGTGCGCAGCCGGATCGGGCTTGAGGCGCAGGCTCACCTGTATTCCCCGAACACCGACCTTTGGTCCGCCATCAGTGCAGCTCATGCCGAAGCCCCGCTCGATTGCGTGCTCCTCGACGAAGCGCAATTTCTGACCAAAGAGCAGGTGTGGCAGCTCGCCCGGCTGGCGGATACGGCGGGCATCCCGATCCTTTGCTATGGCATCCGCACCGATTTTCAGGGCGAGCTGTTCCCCGGTTCTGCCGCGCTGCTCGGCATCGCAGATGCTCTCGTCGAGCTAAAGGCGGTGTGCCATTGCGGGCGCAAGGCATCGATGAATTTGCGCGTCGATGCGGACGGCAAACCGGTTGCCGAGGGGGCGCAGACGGAAATCGGCGGCAATGACCGCTATCTCGCGCTGTGCCGCAAACATTTCAGCGAGGCGCTGGGCGAGGGCGGCTGACAGGTGCGGCTGACAGGGGCGGCTGACACGGGCGGCTGACACTGGCGCAACAGGAGCGGACGCTGCGAATATTCGGGCATCGGTGATGCGCGCGCACTGGTTGGCGGCCTGCTTGCTCCCTATCTAGGCACATGATGGAAACTCTCACATTCGCGCTGATCCTGATCCCTTGCCTGGTCATTGCTATTGTCTTTCACGAGGTAGCGCATGGCTAAATGGCGAAATGGCTTGGCGATGATACGGCCAGCGCACGCGGGCGGCTGACGCTCAATCCCATCCCGCATGTCGATCCCATCGGCACCTTGCTAGTGCCGGGCGCGATGGCGCTGTTTGGCGGACCGATCTTCGGCTGGGCAAAGCCGGTGCCGGTCAATCAGCTGCGCCTCAACAATCCGCGCTATGGGATGATGGCAGTCGCGGCGGCTGGTCCGGGGATCAATTTCGTCATCGCGCTGTTTGCGGTGGTCTTGTATGGCCTCATCGCGCCTGCCGACCTTAGCTTTGGCACGGGTGAGACCATGTTGCTGACCGATAGTGGCGGCGATGTCAGGCCGTTGTCGACGATGCTGTTCTTTTCGATCCTCATCAATATTTTCCTCGGCCTGTTCAACCTGCCGCCGATCCCGCCGTTTGATGGGTCGCATATTGTCGGCGGATTGCTGCCAAAGGCGCTGCGTGCGCAATGGCGCAAATTGCAGCAGGTCGGTATGTTCCTGCTGATAGCGGTGATTGCCGGAAGCTGGGCATTCGGCACCGGCTGGATCGCGCAGATCGTAATGCCGCCAGTGGAATGGATGATGGGCCACTATCTCGACATCGCCCAGTGGGTCGGCGGTTTTTAAGCGCCGCTAACCGCGTCGATAAACCGCGCATCGGGATGCCGCGAAAGCACTTCGCCAAGCCAGCCCTCACGCTCTTCCTTAGCAATGCAGGCGACAATGCAGCCGCCAAATCCGCCGCCCGTCAGCCGCGCGCCGACCGCGCCGATCTGGACGGCATCATTTACCAGAGCGTCAATGGCGGGCAGCGACATTTCAAACAGGTCCCGCATCGAGGCATGGCTTTCGTTCATCACCGCCCCGAACTCGCCGATGTCGCCTGCATCCAGCGCAGCAATGGCGCTGTGGACGCGCGCATTTTCTGAGACACAGTGAAGCGCGCGCCGTTTGGGAACGTCGGCCAGATCAGACCCGCGCACTGTCTCCTCTTCGATCAGGCATAGGTCTTCCGTCCCGAAAAACCGTTTCGCCGCGTCGCATTCCTGTTTGCGCGCGGCATACCGACCATCTGTCAGTTTGCGGGTGATGCCCGAATGCAGGACGACCATGTCATGCGAGGCAGGCAGCGGGATCAGCGCGTATTCCATCCTTTTGGTATCCAGCGCCATTGCGCTGCCGGGGGAGGCGAGGGCGACTGTCATCTGGTCCATGATCCCGCATGGCACGCCCATGTAATCGTTCTCGACCCGGCGCGCGGCAATCGCGATGTCTATGTCCGTCAGATCAGCGCCTGCATATGTCCGCGCCGCTTTTAATATGGCCACGATCAGCGCGGCAGACGATGACAGCCCCGAACCTGCCGGAATGGACGAAACCAGATCCAGCGTCACCCCTGCATCCAGCAGGCCAAGCCTGTTTGCCTCCCGTATCGCGCCGACACACGGGTCTGACCATCCGCCCACGGCATCGTCGGCCACATCGCGGATGGCGGGCGCGTCATACCCGTCAGAGCTGACCGCGACGGCGCTGTCGCTGCGCGGTATCAGCGAAACCTCCAGCCCAATATTCAGCGCGGCGGGCAGGACCATCCCGCCATTGTAATCGGTGTGCTCCCCGATCAGGTTGACGCGTCCCGGTGCCGATGCGCTGACCACATCGTTCACTGCGCGGCATCCCTGATCGCGGCAGCCGCAGTTTCCGGCATCACATCGACGGTGAAAGTGCCGCTGTGCTGTTCGACAGAGGCAAGGTATTTCATCCGGCCCGGCGCGCGCAAAAGCGGGTAGAATTGGACCGTGAAATGGTAGTTCGCGCTCCCCCCAGCCGGAGCTGCGTGAAATGCCATCATGGTGGCGGCGGGTTGCTGAAACAGTTGGTCATAACGGCGCGTGATTTCGCCCATCCAGTTTGCTAGCGCCTCCAGCTCTTCATCCCGGCAATCCCACGGCCCCTCGCGCCGGATGCGCGGGGCTAACCAGACTTCGTAGGGAAACCGGGCAAAGCGCGGCACGAAAGCGGCGACGCCGCCCGTCTCGCCAATACCGTAATCGGGCATTGCGGCGCCGATTTCGCTGGCAAGGTCATACCCGTCGGCAAACGCATCAATCGCGGTTTGCTGGATCTGCGGAATGCGGTTGAATCCGTAAATCTGGCCGTGTGGGTGATGCAGCGTGACGCCGACTTCGTCTCCGCGGTTTTCAAATGGCAGGACATATTGGCAGCCAGCCGAAAACAGCGTGTCATACCGGTCGATCAACGCGGCAATCAGTACCTGCCTGCGGTCTGCGCCGATGGAATGCAGATTGCCGCTTGCCTGCGGGCCATAGACGACAACATCGCAGGCGCCCTTTGCCGGTTCAACGGCAATGCCTGACAGGTCTGCGCAATCGGATGCGCCTGCGTGAAATGCGGCAAATTTGTTCTCGAAAATCGCAAGCTCGAAATCTGCAAACGGTATCTCTGTTGCGGGACCATCCGGCAGGGTCGGGGAAAGCGGATCTTGGGCCGTAGACGGTTTGAACGTGCGGTTCTGCCGGTGGGCGGCGTAAACATTCCATTCCGCGCGCAGGGGATGGCGGCGAATCTCGCCGCCCTGTGCGATTTCATTCACCTCCTCCTGCTGCGGCGAAAGGTCATGCGGCGTGCGGCCATACAGATGCAGCATCCGGCCATCGGCCTTGCGAAAGTCGCGGCGAAATGTCGGCTTTCCGCCGAAAGAGCGCGGGAGCGAGATTGGGGAAGTCACGCCGCCGCCTGCCGCGCGTTGAACCACCGGTCCACGCGCGCTTTTGCCTCTTGATCCAGATGCAGTTCCAGTTTGCTGCGCCGCCACAGCACGTCTTTCGCGGTTCGGGCAAATTCGTGGGTTGCCAGATATTCCAGCTCGCGCTCGTATAGGTCACCGCCCATATGCTGACCCAGATCATTCAGGCCGCGCGCATCGCCGATCAGCGCAGGCACGCGCGTTCCATAGGCGCGGAACAGGCGGCGCATCCCATAGGCGGGAAACCAGTCAAACTGCCGGATTAGCTGCGCGAGCCGCGCTTCGAATTCTTCGACCGGAAAATCGCCTCCGGGAAGGGCGCTGTTAGCGGTCCATGCCTCTCCGGGCAGTTCCAGATTTTCAGCGGCATGTTCCGCCAGCTTGCGATAGGTTGTGATCTTGCCGCCAAATATCGAAAGGATCGGCGGCGCGCTTTCGCCGCTGCCATTATCGAGCTCAAACACGTAATCACGCGTCACGGTTGAATTGTCGGCGGATTTGTCATCATAGAGCGGGCGCACACCAGCATAGCTCGACACGGCCTGATCCGGCGTAATATCAGCGCGTAGATATTCATTCGCTGCGTCGCAGATATACCGCGCTTCTTCGGCGGAAATATCGATGTCGGACGGGTCGCCTTCAAACCCCTGATCGGTTGTTCCAACCAGCGTAAAATCGTGCTCGTAGGGGATGGCGAAGATGATCCGGTCATCCTTGTTCTGGAAGATGTAGCAATGATCGCCCTGGAACAGGCGCGGGAAGATCAGGTGGCTCCCCTTTACAAGCCGTAAGTTGGCGTGCCCTTCGCCGGGGATCGCTCGGCCTAGAACCGCATCGACCCACGGACCCGCGGCATTGACCACGCGCCGGGCGCTGACACGTTCAACCTTGCCATCGGACGTGCGCAGATCGGCGATCCATTCATCCTTGCGCCGATCCAGAGCCACGCATTCGGTGCGGGTGCGAATGTCGGCGCCGCGCTCCTTTGCGTCCAGACAGTTCAGCACGACCAGCCGCGAATCCTCCACCCAGCAATCCGAATATTCAAACCCCGATGTCAGACGATCCTCCAGCACGTTTGCATGAGGCGGCGCGCGCAGATCGACAGTGCGGGTGGGGGGAAGCAGTTTTCGCCCGCCCAGATTGTCATACAGAAACAATCCTAGCCTAAGCATCCATTTGGGGCGCAGTCCCTTGTCGTGCGGCAGGACAAACCGCAGCGGCCAGATGATATGGGGAGCGATATTGAGCAGCCTTTCCCGCTCGATCAGACTTTCGCGCACAAGCCGAAATTCCATGTGCTCTAGATAACGCAGGCCGCCATGCACAAGTTTTGTCGATGCGCTGGAGGTGTGGCTGGCCAGATCGTCTTTCTCGACCAGCAACACGCTCAGCCCCCGGCCCGCCGCATCGCGCGCAATGCCCGCGCCGTTGATGCCGCCGCCGATTACCAGCAGATCGTAAGTCGGGGTCATGTCTCGGCTTTCAAATGATAGATCAGGCAGGTGTCAGGATAGGTCAGCGGCGGCTGCATACCATGGCGCATCAGGGCCGCACCTGAAAATACTTGGCCATCCCCGATAAGCTGGGCGGCATCAATGATTGAGGGGAAGCTGAGCGAGGGATTGTGCTGCGGCCAGACAAGTTTGACCCGGTAATGCGATGACGGGTCCAGCCCGCCAAAAACGATGCGGGAAGGCAAGGTGTCCAGCTGCGTGTCGAGCATGGCGTAGGAAAACAGCGCCTCCGATCTGGACGCATCGACACAGCCGACAAGGTTGGTGGGGCCGGATGATGTGAGGCGCAGGAATTCTCCCCCGTGGATCAGGCTTCGGTGGCGTTTGTGCAGGTCTAGACCGGCTTTGAGCGTTTTCAGGTCGGTTTGTGTCTCCGCCCGCAGGTCCAGTTCCATGCCCATATGGCCAAGCATTGCGCTGCCCACGCGGAACGCCATGTCGAAACGGCGCCCCGTAATATGACACCGTTCTGGCCCGACATGATTGCCGAGCACCCGCAGCGGAAAGAAATGGCTCGCCCCGCGCATGATCCGGTGCCGCTGGCGCGCATCATTGTTATCCGAAGTCCAGATCCTGTCAGCACGGCGCATAACGCCGAAATCGGCCCGCGCACCGCCGGACGAACAGCTTTCGATTTCCAGCGCGGGATGTGCATCGCGCAGCCTATCGATGAGCGCATAGACCGCGCGGGTCTGCGCGCTCATCACAGCTCTGCCCCCGCTTTCAGGGAAATGCGTGTCGCGGTTCATATCCAATTTGATGTAATCGATTTCGAGCTCGCAAATCAGCGCCGTCATCCGGTCGAACAGATATTCGCAAACTTCAGGTTTCGTGAGGTTGAGCGTCAATTGATTGCGGGATGCAACAGGTTCCGCGCCCCCGGTTTCCAGCGCCCAGTCAGGGTGGCTGCGGTATAGTTCGCTGTCGGGATTGACCATTTCAGGTTCAAACCAAAGCCCGAATTCCATGCCCAGACTTTTCACCTTCTGGACCAGCGGGCCAAGACCGTTGGGATAGGCGGCGCTTGAAACAAACCAATCGCCAAGCCCGGCGCGGTCATTACGGCGCGCGCCGAACCAGCCATCGTCCAGCACAAACCGTTCAGCCCCGACATCCGCCGCGCGCTGGGCCAGATCGGTCAGCACCGCCTCGTCATGGGCGAAATACACCGCCTCCCAGGTGTTGTAATGGATCGGGCGAGGTTTTGCGAAGCTGCGCTGTTGCATCACTTCTTCCGTCAAATGACGGTGAAACGTATTTGAAACCGCATTTAGACCGCTTTCGGTAAAGCAGGCGATCAGATCGGGGGTGGCGTATTGTTCCCCTGCCGCCAGGAGGATCTCTCCGGACAAAAGCAACTCTCCGGCGAGTAGCTGCAGCTGCCCCTCGCCAGCGCGGTCGATGCGCAGGCGATGATTGCCGCTCCAGGCAAGGTGAAAGCCTGCCGCTGGCCCCGCCGTTTCGGTGGTTTCGGGCGCTTTCAATATACCGCCGGGGAAGCTGCTGTGGCTGGTCCTGCCAGAGGCGTTTTCGCGCAGGATGCCGCCATGAAAGCAATCGACTTCTTCAATCGCGAATTCATGCGCCCATTTGCCGGTAAAGTTCATGAATGTCGTAAGTCGCGGATCAAAGGGCAGGCACAGCGCAGCGCACCAATCAACGCTTAAGCCAGCCTCTCCCGTGTTCTCGATCACGGTGCTGGCGGTCAGCATTCCCGTAGTTTGATGGACCGCCAGATGATGCTGCGCGGCAATACCGGCGGCTTCATCTTTGAGCGTCAGGGTAAGTTTGGACGTCCCGTCAAAACCTGCATCGACAGTTCTAAGATCGATTGCCCAGTCGGCGCCGCGCCTATGCGCCAACAGGCCGGCCGCGCTGCCAAGGCCAGTGCCAATTTCATTGAGCAGCGAAGCGCGCAGCGGCGCTGCCGGTCCACCTGCTGCGTGCTGACGGACCGCGAGTAGGGCGAGTTCACTGACCTCTACGCCCGGAATATCGCATCCGGCATAGATGATCGCAGGCCGCCCGCCCTGCGCGGCTTCCACCGCGATCAGCGTCCCGCCTCCTCGCAGGGCGAAATAGCGGGGGAGGGCGGTTGCGGGCGTGTCCATCGCCTGTCGCCATGCGGCACTCCTTGCCCTAGGACAACGAAAAATCGCCGTAAGAGGCGGGCGTGAGGGGAGTGAGATGTTGAGCACAATTCAGGTCGCCGTGTTTGCAATCATTACGGCGCTGATCGCCTTTGCCACTTACATGCATGTTCGCGGGACGCGCGGAACGGGGCCGCAGGATGAGCGCGAATACTTCCTCGCCGGAGGATCGCTCAATTGGTATTTTGTCGCAGGGTCGATTACGCTGACCAATCTGTCGACCGATCAGCTTGTCAGCATGAATGGCAACCAGATGCTGCTCGTCGCGTGGTGGGAATTCGCCGCCGTCGCCGGTTTGTTCATCTTGGCGTTCGTGTTCTTGCCGGTTTACTACCGCAACAATTGCACGACCACGACCGAGCTGCTTCAGAAAAAGTTCGGCGACAAGAACATCCGCGCGCTGATTTCCGTGCTGTTTCTTGCGGGCAATTTGTTCATTTTTCTGCCTGCAATCCTGTATGGCGGATCGCGTTTCTTCCTGTCGATGCTCGGCTATGATGGCGGCATAGAAAACCTCATGATCTCGTCGGTTATTTTGGCGAGCATCGGTGCGGCTTACGCGATTTTCGGCGGCCTAAGGGCGGTGGCGGTGTCCGACACATATTCGGGCGTGCTGGTGCTGGGTCTGGCTACCCTGGTGGTTTATCTGGCGCTTGCTGCGATTGATTTCGATCTGTCAGGCATCCCGGCAGAGCGGCTGACGCTGATAGGCGATGATGATTCCAGCATCCCGTGGCACACGCTGCTAACGGGCATGATTTTCATCCAGACATTTTACTGGTCGACCAACCAGACAATTACACAGCGCGCCATGGCATCGCCCACGATCCGCGAGGCGCAGAAGGGGGTGCTCGCTGCGGCTGGTATCCGTCTGCTAATCGTGCCGCTGATCGTAGTCGTGCCGGGCATCGTGTCGTACAAGCTGTTCGGCGATGTCCCATCCGACGGCGCGTACGGAATGATCGTCGCCGAGGTGATGCCCGTATGGCTTTCGGGCGCTTTTGCTGCGGCAATCGTCGCTGCGATCCTCACCAGCTTCAATTCGATCCTGAACGCCTCCGCGGCGCTGTATGTCTGCGACATTCATGAAGCTTATGTGAAAGGCGAGAAACGGATCGGACGCCTCGGCGCTATCGTGTCGGTTGTCATGAGCGTCCTTGCACTGGCGCTGGTTCCGTTCTTCGCGACGCAGGAAAGCCTCATCGACACCGTCCAGCAGCTTTACGGCCTACTATCCATGCCAATTCTTTCTGCGTTCGTGGTCGGCCTCGCCTTCCGCAATGTGGAGGCAGGTGCGGCGATGATCGGAGTGGTTGCCGGGGTGGCGTTCTATGCGTTCTGGAGCATGTGGTGGGAGCCTGCGCATTACATTCACGGCATGGCGGTCACGCTGGTGCTAGCGGTCGCTACATCTCTGCTCGCGAACCTGATCGTATACGGAAAGCGGGCAGAGCTTGCGATCGGAACCCGCGCTCCCCAATCTTCAGCGGCATGACTGAACGCAAACCGCCCCCGCATGGTTGGATCATCCTCGATAAACCGCGTGGGCTGGGCTCTACGCAGGCGGTTGCAGCGGTAAAACGCAACCTGCGCGAGGGCGGCTATGCCAAGACAAAGGTTGGGCATGGCGGCACTCTCGATCCACTCGCCGAAGGTGTGCTGCCGATTGCGCTGGGCGAGGCGACCAAGCTGGCCGGACGCATGCTGGATGCCAGTAAAATCTACGAGTTCACGATTGCGTTAGGCGAGGAAACCGACACGCTGGATACAGAAGGCGCGGTGATTGAACGATCCAGCCATACGCCGCCGCTTGCCGCGGTGGCAGCGATCCTCAGCCACTTCACTGGACCGATCGATCAGGTGCCGCCCGCCTATTCCGCGCTGAAAGTGGATGGCAAGCGCGCCTATGACCTTGCCAGGGCGGGTGAGGACGTCGAACTCGAAACGCGCAGCGTCACGATCCATTCGCTGACCCTCGCCTCCGGTTATGAAAGTGATGATGAACTGCGCTCGGCCTTCTCAGAAACCGCTGGCCGGCCTGATCCATATGATCCCAGCGCACCGCTCGTTATGGCGCAAAGCGTGACGCTGGTAGCCCATGTGTCAAAGGGCACTTACATCCGCTCTCTTGCACGGGACATCGCCCGCGCACTTGGAACATGCGGCCACGTTACCTATTTAAGACGGATAAAGGCTGGCCCATTCCACCAGGAACAGGCGATTTCGCTGGACAATCTCAACGGAATCGGTAAGGGCGCGAGCCTTGAAGATCTCCTCCTGCCGTTAGAGGCGGGGCTGGACGACATCCCGGCCCTTCACCTCAATCAGACAAGCGCGCAGGCGGTCCGTCAGGGCCGGGTCCTGTCTGAACTGCCCCAACCATCCGGGCTATACTGTGCGATGCTGGACAATGTGCCGGTGGCGCTGGTTCAAGTTACGGATGGCACTTCGAAAGTCGTGCGAGGTTTCAACCTTCCCGATGTCGCTGAGTAAGAGAGAAATGTATGTCGGTTTCACCCGAGCGTAAGCAAGAAATTATCAAAGACAATGCCCAGGCCGATGGCGATACGGGCAGCCCCGAAGTCCAGGTTGCGATCCTTACAGAGCGTATCAAAAACCTGACCGGCCATTTCAAAGGCAATCATAAAGACAACCATTCACGCCGCGGCCTTCTGATGATGGTCAACAAGCGCCGTAACCTGCTCGCCTATCTAAAAAAGAAAGATGTCGAGCGTTACAACGCACTGATCCAGAAACTGGGTCTGCGTAAATAAGAGTTTCGTGAAAGGCGGCTCCCCCCTCTTGAAATGGGCGGGCCGCCTTTTTCGCATTAGGCGCGCAGACATCCGGTCTGCGTGTTCTGGGGGCCGACAGATGCCCCGCACCGGACCGGGCCGGCACACCCGGAACAAGTAGGCCCCGCGCGCGCAATAAGGCCGGGCGGGTTCAAAAGGAAAATACATGTTCGACAAGAAAACCGTATCGCTGGAGTGGGGCGGAAAGACCCTCACCCTCGAAACCGGTCAGATCGCCCGTCAGGCAGACGGCGCCGTTCTGGCCACCTATGGCGAAACCGTGGTGCTGTGCGCAGTCACCGCCGCCAAATCCGTGAAGGAAGGGCAGGATTTCTTCCCGCTCACCGTTCACTATCAGGAAAAATTCTCCGCAGCTGGCCGCATTCCGGGTGGCTTCTTCAAGCGTGAAGGCCGCGCGACCGAAAAAGAGACGCTGACATCGCGTCTCATCGACCGTCCGTGCCGCCCGCTGTTCCCAGAAGGCTTCTACAACGAAATCAACGTCATCTGTCAGGTTCTCTCCTACGATGGCGAGAGCGAGCCTGATATTGTTGCGATGATCGCAGCTTCTGCGGCGCTGACTATTTCCGGTCTCCCGTTCATGGGCCCGATTGGCGCAGCGCGTGTCGGTTTCGATAATGACGGCGAATATATCCTCAACCCGACAGTCTCCGACGCACTGGGTGAAGACGGCAACCTCGATCTGGTGGTCGCTGCGACGCAAGACGCTGTGATGATGGTCGAATCCGAAGCGAAAGAACTCACCGAAGAGCAGATGCTCGGTGCAGTGATGTTCGCTCACGAAGAAAGCCGCAAGGTTATCGGCGCGATCATCGATCTGGCTGAACAGGCTGCGAAAGATCCGTGGGAACTGGCACCGGTCGAAGACAAATCCGCCACTCTCGAAGAGCTGCGCGGCGTTATCGGCGACGATCTGGCTGCAGCCTACAAGATCACAGATAAATCGGCCCGTCAGGACGCTGTGAACGCTGCCCGTGAAAAGGCACGCGATCACTACGCCGGCCTCGCAGAGAGCGATCCGGCGGAGTATATGGGCCGCCTCAAGCTTGTGAAGAAGCTGGAAAGCGACATCGTTCGCAAGGCGATCCTCAAGGATGGGCAGCGCATCGATGGTCGCAAGACCGACGAAGTTCGCCCGATTGAGGCGATGGTTGGCCTGCTTCCGCGTACGCACGGTTCGGCGCTGTTCACCCGCGGTGAAACACAGGCGATCTGCACCACCACGCTCGGCACGAAAGATGCAGAGCAGATGATCGACGGTCTGGAAGGCCTTTCGTACAGCAATTTCATGCTGCACTATAACTTCCCGCCGTATTCGGTTGGCGAAGTGGGCCGGTTCGGCTTTACCAGCCGCCGCGAAACCGGCCACGGCAAGCTCGCATTCCGTGCGCTGCGTCCGGTTCTGCCTGATACGGAAGAATTCCCGTATACGATCCGCGTTCTGTCCGACATCACCGAGTCCAACGGCTCGTCATCGATGGCGACGGTTTGCGGCGGCAGCCTCTCGATGATGGATGCAGGCGTTCCGCTGAAGCGTCCGGTTTCGGGTATTGCCATGGGCCTCATCCTTGAAGGTGACGATTTCACCGTCCTGTCTGACATCCTTGGTGATGAAGATCACCTTGGCGACATGGACTTCAAGGTGGCTGGTTCGGAAAACGGCATCACGTCGCTCCAGATGGATATTAAGGTTGCCGGCATCACGCAGGAAATCATGACCAAGGCGCTTGAGCAAGCGAAAGCCGGCCGCGCGCATATCCTCGGCAAAATGACTGAAGCTCTCAGCAGCTCACGCGGTGAAGTTTCCAAGCACGCTCCGCGTATCGAAACGATGCAGATCGACAAGTCGAAGATCCGTGACATCATCGGCACTGGCGGCAAGGTCATTCGTGAAATCGTCGCTGAAACCGGCGCCAAGGTCGATATCGACGACGAAGGCACCATCAAGATTTCGTCCTCCAACGCTGATGAAATTGCAGCGGCGAAGGCATGGATCGAAGGCATCGTCGAAGAAGCCGAAGTCGGCAAGATCTACGAAGGCAAGGTCGTCAACATCGTCGATTTCGGTGCATTCGTGAACTTCATGGGCGGCAAGGACGGCCTCGTCCACGTGTCCGAAATGAAGAACGAGCGCGTAGAAAAGCCGACGGACGTCGTTTCTGAAGGTCAGGAAGTGAAGGTCAAGGTTCTCGAAATCGACCAGCGCGGCAAAGTCCGTCTGTCGATGCGGGTGGTTGATCAGGAAACCGGCGAAGAGCTGGAAGACACACGTCCACCTCGTGAAAACAAACCTCGCGGTGATCGCGGTGGCCGGGGCGGTGATCGTCGCGGCGGCGGCGGCGGCCGTGGTCGCGGTCCGCGCGGCGGCGGCGATAAAGGCGGCAATGATGGGGGCGGCAATGACGGCCCAGCATCCATGCCGGACTTCCTGAAGGATTAATCTTTCAAACCCAAAAGATCAGGGCCGCTCGGAGCAATCCGGGCGGCCCTTTCTTTTGGAGCTCCCCATTTCGAACCTTGCGGTTGTCGAACCACTAAATCGTTCAGCCGGCCATTAATGGGCTGATGGTGCGGACATGATGCTGGGCAAATCCCGCATGTTCCGGCAAAGGGGCTGCATGTTGCAGCGTATTCAAATCGCCAGTGCCTCGATCCCCGGCGGCGAAAAAGAACTCACCCTCGTCAGCCACGGCAGGGATTTCGTCATCATGCTGGGCCGGGACGAATTGATGGGCACGCGGATGCAGTTTTCGGAAGAGCAGCTTGCCGATCTAACCATCGCAGAGCTCGACGCGAAAACGCCCCGTATCCTCATTGGCGGCTATGGCATGGGCTTCACCTATCGAGCCGCTCTTGCCGCACTGCCTGCTAGGGCAGAGGTGCGCGTCGCCGAAATTGTGCCGGAAATTCTGGAATGGGCGCAGGGGCCGCTTGCGCATTTGACCGGCGAAAGCATGACCGACCCGCGCGGCGATATCGTTTTATGCGATGTCGGTGCCCTGATCGACGATGCCAATGACGGGACCTGCGCGAAATACGATGCGATTCTACTTGATGTCGATAACGGTCCAGATGGCGTCGTGCGCGATCCCAATGACCGGCTTTATACTCGCACAGGTTTGGCAAAGGCGCGTGAGGCGCTGAACGATCGCGGGCTATTATCGATTTGGTCCGCAGCGCCCGATCACAGATTTACGCGCAGGCTGATGGATGCAGGGTTCGATGTGGAGGTGCGAGAGGTCCGCGCCCGGCCCAATAATAAAGGCCCGCGCCATACGATCTGGTTTGCGCGCAAGTCCTGAAAATCAAAAACCGTAAATCAGCGTCACCCGGCTGAGCGTATCCGTGCCAACCGCTCCGTCAGGCGGATTGCTGTCATACTCGACCGCATAGGAAAAGCGGGTCGTCAGGCTATCGCTAATCTTGGCGTTCAGGCCTGTGACAAGGTTGAGGCTGGTGTTGTTCGCATCCACGATCAGCGTGGCAGAACCCCCTGTTTCCGCGACCGCATTGGTGTCCTGCGTAAGCGTCAGCCGGTCGGTTATATCCCAGTCGAAATCGACGCCGAGCAGCCCCGCGATGCGCGCTTCGCTGCCGCCTGCTACGAATTCCGTGATGCGATAGGCGGGGCCGATTTTCGCTGACAGTTTCAGGTCGGGTCGGTCGACAATCTGGTAGCCAACCCCGCCCGAAAACGAATACCTGCCGGAAAACCCCTGAAAACGGTCGCGTTCGTATTGAGCAAGCCCGTAAAGGAACAGGCGATCGGAGACGCTGATATTTGGCTCGTATGAGAGCGAATATTGCTCGCGCGAGGTCACGCCGTTGTTGCGCTGGTAATCGGCTCGTCCGCGGATCTTGTGCGTCCAATTGATGCCTTCACGGTTGAGAGAGATGCTGGCCGTGGCGCCGGTATTCGATGAATTGCCGGTTGCGCGGAACGCGCCCAGCTCGCCTTTGCCGCCCCAGTTTTCAAATATTCCGGCGTTTTTGATCTCAAGCTGTCTGGCCTCTGCTGCAGCTTCGGCCTTCACCGCGAGGTCGGTCTCGAACTGCTCAAGGATCGCATCGATCTCTTGCGCATCATCGGGATTGGTTTGGCGCGCCAGGTCCAGCACGGTGCGAACCTTTGCTTCGTCGCCTGTCTCAAGCGCGGCATCGATCATGGCGCGCACAGGCCCGGGTATATCGGCCATGGCGGCTGTTGGCGCGATCGCAAGCAAGGCGGCGACCGCGGCGAGGGCGGTGCGTATTTGCATGGTCCCTCCCATTATATCAGCGCCCCTTAATCCGGACTGCGCCCATGAAATCCATCTTGCCAATCGGCACACCCAGCATCCTAAGGATGGAGTAGGCGGCGCTGGCGTGAAAATAGAGATTCGGCTGGCTGAAACTTAGGAGGAAATCCTCAACCGTGAAATCCATCCCGCGCTCTTTAAATTCAAAACGCATGTCACGCCCGATCCAGCTTTCCATCTCGTCTTCACCGATGGTTTTCAGCAAGGTGCGGGCATCGGCAATTTTCGTGCGCAGTTCTGCAAACGTGGCGGGCGGCGGGTTAAGATCGGGGCTGTAGATGCCTTCTCTTACCGCTTCCAGTGATCCGGCGGTGTGTTCCGCCACGCTTTTGATCTGGTATGTGAAGGGCAGCATGTCTTCGATCAGGCGCGCGCCGATGATCTCGGACGGGTTTTTCTCATGATCGGTGCACCACTGCTCCGCCTTGTTCATCAGGTGATCGGCCGTGCCGAGCATCTGCAGGGCACTCGGGATGTAAGCGGCGTGAAGCGATAGCGGCATGGGCTGGGTCTTTCAGGATGTGGTTAGTTTCATATATGCACTACGCAAAAGGCCTGCCGATGAAAACCGGCAGGCCTTGCGATGTAAACCGAATTTGGTTCAGCGGACCCGCGGGCCGCCAAACGGAAGCGGGGGAGGGGGTCGGCGGGCGCCGCGCGGAAGCTGTGCCTGATAGGCGCGGCCGCAATGTTCAACGCAATAAGGGAAACCGGGGTTCACCGTTTCTCCGCAGAAATGAAAGTCCGGCTCGCCCGGATGGCCCATCGGCCAACGGCAAACCTTGTCCGACAGATCAAGCAGACTGGTTTTATCGGCAATTTCCGGGCTTGGCTTGGCAGGGACAAGCCGGCGAGGCGGCGCAGGCGGAATCGGAGGCTGTTGATCGCCCGGACCCTGACGCAGGAATCCGCCCGGCCCGACCGAGACAATTTTTGGCAGGTTTGGTGTCGGATTGGGAACTGGCTGAGACGGCGACCCATCGGCCTTTGCCGGAGCGTCTGCCGTTGGTGCAGCCGGAGCAGCTTTCGCGGGCGCAGCAGCCTTCGCCGCCGGTTTCGGCGCGGATGCTGCCGGCTTTTTCGCAGATGCTGCCGGTTTGGCCGAGGCTTTTTTCGCCGCTTTCTTTTTCTCGTTGGCTTTCACCGGAGAGGGGCGTGATTTCAGGCCAAGCCGGTGCGCCTTGCCAATCACGGCATTGCGGCTCACACCGCCCAGTTCTTCGGCGATCTGGCTGGCGGTCGATCCGCCCTCCCACATCTTCTTGAGCGTTCCGATACGCTCGTCAGTCCAACTCATAGATGTCTTTCCGTTCTAAATTCTCTGCGCATGTCCGGCTTGTCAGTTTCCAAAGCAAGCCCTAGTCGGCGAAACCATGCAAAAGCAAGTTTCTCCCGATCCTGTGGCAGGCTCCGTTTCGGACACCGCTCCCGATGAAACTGCAACCGGCGGGAGGCACCGGTTTCCGCCGCGCGGTGAACCGGTTATTACCGGGATCAACCGTATCGGCCTGTTCGCCCTCTATATGAAGGAGGTGCGGCGGTTTCTCAAGGTGCAGACGCAAACGATTTGGGCTCCTGCGGTCACGACCCTGCTGTTTCTCGTGATTTTCACGGTCGCATTGGGCCGGGGAGGGCGCGAAGTGCTGGGCGTGCCTTTTGCCAGCTTCGTCGCTCCGGGGCTGATCGTGATGGGCATGATGCAGAATGCGTTTGCCAATTCCTCATTCTCGCTGCTCTCCGGCAAAATCCAGGGCACCATTATCGATCTGCTGATGCCGCCACTGTCGCCGGGCGAGCTCATGAGCGGAATTGTGATGGCTGCCGTAACGCGGGCGATTGCCGTCGGCTGTGCGGTCGCGCTGGCAATGGCGCTGTGGCCCGACGTATCGCTGCGTGTCGAGCACGTATGGGCAGTCGTCTGGTTTGGGCTGATGGGGGCGGTGATGCTGGCGCTCTTGGGGCTTGCGACGTCCATCTGGTCAGAAAAATTCGATCACAACGCTGCGATTACCAATTTCATTATCGCGCCGCTATCACTGTTGTCGGGAACGTTTTACGTTATCGACAATCTGGCGCCTGCATTCCAGACGATCAGCCGGGCAAACCCGTTTTTCTATGTAATTTCGGGCTTCCGCTATGGCTTTCTGGGTGAGAGCGATATCGGCGGGGCAAATGATGTGGCCTATGCCGCTATAGGGCTGGGCGTATTCAACATTGCTATCGCGCTGGCCGTGTATTTCGTGCTGAAATCGGGATGGAAGCTCAAAAGCTAGCGCGACCGAAAGCGGCGCTCCGCAATCAATGCGTCAGCGAACGGCGCATCCGGTAGCGGCCATCTTTAAACTGGCCGAACAGCTGCGAAACGGTCGGATGATCGACGGGGCCGCTTTCCGCATCGGACAGCAAATTGCCCTGACTGACATAGGCGACATAGCTTTCATCCTCATTCTCCGCGAGGAGATGATAGAACGGCTGGTCGCGCATAGGGCGGATGTCTTCTGGAATGGACTGATACCACTCCTCGCTATTGGCGAAGACCGGGTCGATATCGAAAACAACGCCGCGGAAATCGAACAGCCGGTGCCGGACCACATCACCGATGCCAAAGCGGGTGCGGGTCTGCCGAGGGGCGTTTATCAGCCGCCCTGCCTGTGTTGAAAAGAACTCTGATCGTTCCATAGTCCGAAGAATATGGACCTTCGCACTCGCAAAACAAGCGCTGCATGTGGTGGACCCTGCAGATATGCCCCACTTTTGTGCCGCATCGGGTCTTGGCAAGCGTGGTGCGCTGCGCTAACGGGCGCTCTTCCCGAGCCAGTGACATCAGCCATCGACCGGCTTTCTGGTGGTCAAGGGACCAAAGCCTCGCCAAGTCCACGCGGACCGGCGGCCTTGAATGCGGAGAGATGCCGGAGTGGTCGAACGGGGTAGTCTCGAAAACTACTGTGCCCTTACGGGTACCCAGGGTTCGAATCCCTGTCTCTCCGCCATTCACCCCCAGCACCAGTCTCTGCTTGCAGGGCGCACGCGCAAAGCCGCGGGTTGAGCGGGCTTCAACAGGTCAAACCGTCCTTTGCCCAATCCATGAGCGCGGTCTCTGTTCGTTTCAGGCGGGATTTGCGCGGTCAGTCTCTGCGCCGATCGCAATCGGTTCGGTCTCCTTGTTTAACAGGGAGAAAACAGGGAAAAATGTTCGTTTTGGCCTCAAAACAGGTGGTTCCGGCACAAGATGCTAAGTCCGGTCCAAATAATATATCGTGATTACCGCGGGTTACGCGCTCGAAAAGGGGGTTTTCCTGTTATTCGACATAACAGGGTATTTTTTCACGCATAACAGGGGCCTTTATCGCCAGTACAGGCTCTGTTCTTTGCCGAAACAGGCTAGTTTGCGACGGGCCAAAATAGCACTTCGCGTTGCTCATTCCAGCAGAGCGGGATGTGCATTTTGATGAGCTGCTGGAGGTTGAGTGTGCCAGGCTGGCAGCCTTCGAGAATATCACGCTGGATGTCCGGCGCAAGAAAAGCGAGCCTCAGCAATTTCCGGATATAAGGCGAAGATGGCGCGGTCTGGATCAGAGGCATTCCATTGCGATCGCGCTCCAGCATCGAATGCGTGCGGCGAAGCTCGCTGATCAATGTGAGATCTGGCCGAATATCAGGCTTGCCGCTGGCGATGATTAGACGCTGTCCGCCTCGGAGAGGCAATCTGACGGACAGTTTAATCTGGCAGATATTGCCTGATGAATGGATGATCCGTTCACCTTCATCAAGATGCTGGACGAGGTCGTCTGCCAGTTCGCCTGACTGCGGCCGAAGCGTTTCTTCTTCAACTCACACAGAAAGGGCTTGCCGGTGACAGCGCGGCCGCGCGTTCTTCGCTTACAGCCATCGAAGCTGCACGGGCAAAGACCTCGGATGCGCAGGATAGCGTTGCTTCAAGCATCGTGCTGGTTCCGATGCAGATTGAGTGCGTGCTTCGAAGGCTCGGCATGGCCATCAAGAAATACCGGATGGATGAACAGAGGGTTCGATGGGAAATCAATCCATGGGTAGTTCAAGCTGCGCTCGCGAGGCTAGGAAATCGCCAACTCACCGGGGATGAGCAACGTGAGGTTCGGAACTGCACCCGCACGCCTCAAAAAGTGGCTTGGCCCAAATGGTGGACAGTAAGAGGGTGAATGTCTGAAAAGCGCCCCAGTCCCAGAGATAGCCATCCGAGATCTTAGGTCCCGAAAACGGACATTGGGGCCAAAGAGAATGGTCTGGGGCGACTAACATCCCAGCCCCGCAAGCCTCATGGGATATTTGAAATCGCCCGCTATTCACTCGGCGGGGGTGTCAGCGCTTTTGACAATTCGAAAACCGACATGAGACGAACTAAAATCGCCTTCCATGCCCTGCCGCGCGGCGGCGCGGTATCTGCGGCAATAGCTGTCGCTGCAAAGGAAAGAGCCGCCCTTGATCGTGAAGCGAGGCTCGGACGAGCCGAACGGACTTTCAGTCCATTCCCAGACATTTCCGATCATGTCGTAGGCGCCCGTCAGCCCCGGCTCGTAACAGCCGACGGGTGCCAAACCGCTGAACCCGTCTTTACCGAGGTCAAGCGCGGGGAACGGGCCGTTCCAGACATTTGCGCGAGCTTCGCCATCGGGGCTGCGCATTCCGGATTCGGGATTGTTGGAATCGAACAGCCCCAAACTTGCCGCGTATTCCCATTCCACTTCGGTAGGAATGCGTCCGCCCGCCCATCGGGCATAGGCGCGGGCATCGTTAAGCGTGACATGGATTACAGGATGCAATTCCCGTCCAATGAGATCGGAGCCTTTGCCGTTGGGAGTGCGCCAGGTCGAACCGGGGTCGAGCGACCACCATGACATAGGCACCTCGGGCGTGTCGCTTGCTTCGAAACGGGCCGAGCCTTCGCCGCGTTCGGCATCGGTGACATATCCGGTTTCGGCGACGAACGCAGCGAATTGGCTGTTCGTGATCTCGTGCGCCACTATGCGGAACGGAGAGACGAATACCTTTCTTGCCGGCCCTTCTTCGGGGTAACGCGCGCTGTCTCCCTGTACGAAACCACCGCCCGGGATATCGACAAACGCACCCAGATCGTCCTTCTCCAATGCGCAAGAAACGCTTTCAGGCTGCGTCTTTACGAAGGAATCGGCCAGTATGATGGCACCGCCGCACGCGACAGCAAACACCGCAATACCTAGAGGATAATTCATCGCCACCGATCCACTAATGAAGAACGTATTTCATGGCGGCAAGCGCGCTGCCAATGCCGCCTGCGAACAGGGCGCCTGAGATGCTGAGCCAAGGGCCATGGCCGATGACCCAGCCCACGCGGGCCCCGAACAGCACAAGAATGGCGAGGCAGTATGCTTGCGAGAGCACAGTCGCGATCCCTGAGGAGCAGAGCCCAAGACCGGCAGCAAGGAACAGCGCAGTTGGCAGCACGAC
The DNA here is from genome assembly GCF_042854385.1 of Erythrobacter sp. MTPC3. Lineage (NCBI taxonomy): Bacteria > Pseudomonadati > Pseudomonadota > Alphaproteobacteria > Sphingomonadales > Erythrobacteraceae > Erythrobacter > Erythrobacter sp. MTPC3. Next base: position 6,709 of record NZ_BTGP01000005.1, on the reverse strand, counting down.
GACGGCCAGCGTTGGGTGGCTGCCGTTCCACGCGGAGCACAGTGCGCGCTTCGTCAGCATTCGTTCGCCCGTTTCAATCGCGTGCGCCACCAGCTCGGCAAACCCCTTCGCCAGCGCGACCGCCAGTACGGAACCGAACAGGACCAACGCCGTCTTGAACGTCATGTCCGTGCTCTCGCCAGCCGCCATCAGCAAGCTGAGCACCAGGATAGCGCCATAGATCAGCCCGAATGCAACCCTTTCCAGCGGTCGCCATTCTAGGTGCGGATGGTGGAACTTTGCCAGCATGGGGTTCAAAAAGGGCCCTTGCTACAGGATTACCGGTTATGTGCGGTCGCAAGTTTCTCCAGAATGCGGTGCGAGGTTTCGTATCCGCTGTTCTGGTTCTGCCCCGTGATCAAATTGCCGTCGATCGTCGTGTGCGTGGCGAAGGGATCACGAAAAGCGTGCTGGCATTCATAGATCGCGCCCGCCTTACGCAGCTCCTCTTCCGGGTGCTTGGGGGTCACGGCGATGCCAAACGTGTTGATCTGGCCATTCGTAACGCCAGTGACGCGCCGCCCCTTCACCAGCAATTCGCCGTCGATCCCTTTCGCGCTGCACAGGCCGAGCGCGCCGTGACACACCGAGCCAAGGATCTTGCCCTGAGCGTTGGCGCGGGTGACGATATCGGCCAGCACATCGCTTTGCATCAGGTCATAGGCCGCGCCCCAGCCGCCCGCCATGAAGATCACGTCATAGTCGTCAGGATTGATGTCGGCGATGGGGATCGAGTTCTTCAGCTTACCCATCGCGTCCGGGTCGGACATGAAGCGTTTGTCGTCGTGAGACGCGACCGGCCATGACCAAGAGCGGGGCTGGATCGGGATCTCGCCGCCCTTGATCGAGGCCATGTCGACATCCAGTCCGGCATTGATGAAGGCATAATAGGGCACGGTGAATTCCGAACCGAAGGCGCCGGTGTCTTTGCCGGTCGGATCGAGTTTGTCGTGACTTGTGCACACGACCAGAGCCCGCTTCCCGTTCAGATCGAATTCGGGAATTTGGTAGTGGCGGTGTAGCCCATGACCCTGAGAATCGCAGGGAGATTGACAATCGCAATCGCGACCAAAAGGAAAACAATGGTTAAAGCGATGATGAGCCCGGTCATGATTCACTCCGTAGAAAAATGGATTCGGCTGGGATTGTCGGGTGTTAGGCGGTCTGCCTCGAGAAGGCTTTTCGAAGGACGCGGAACGCGAGGTAGAGAAGCCCAGCAAAGCCCAAAACAAGGCCGAGCAAGAGGGGCCAGTATTTCTCAATAACGCCGGAAACCAGCTTGTTCGTAAGTTGCTTCATGGCTGAGTCGCTCTAATCGAGTTCGACCACGCCAACCTCTTGCGAATAGGCGGCATATTCGGCCTTCATGCTTTCAAACAGGTCGGCATTTTCCGCGGAGAGGTCCGTCGTTTCGCCCGGATCGACCGAGATATCGAACAGCCGCCACTCGCCATCGCCGCGCGGTGGGAAATTGCGGGTGATTTTCCAGTTCCCGCGATAAAGGGCTGCATTGCCACTGACTTCGATGCCGAAACTCTCATCATCTCCGTAAGTCTCGTCGGTTTCGCCCGAGAGCATTGGGAACGCGCTCTTTCCGTAGAAGCTGGTCGGATCATATTCGACATCAGCAGCCTCCAGTAGCGTCGGCACTAGATCAGCGACGTGGACCGGCGCGTCCACAATTCCCTGCTCGCCGATTCCCGGCCCGGCAACCACCAGCGGAACGCGCAGGCCGCCTTCGCTGGCGTAGAACTTGTACAGGTTGAACGGGGCTGCTGAGACAGAAGCCCATTCAGGACCGATTGCCGTCAGGCTGCCCGGCTGCCCCATGTTCTCAGGCGCGGTGTTGCGCCCCTCCATCCAGTTGACGAGGTCGACTGCATAGCCGGTCAGACCCTCGAACCGGGTCACTCCGGATTCCGGACCATTGTCTGACGTTATGACGACGATGGTGTTCTCAAGTTTGCCTGCATCATCAAGGTGTTTCATCAGGCGGCCGATGTGGAAGTCCGCCGCTTCCATCATGCCCGCATTGACCTGCATCTCGCGCGAGGCGATTGCCTTTTCTTCGGCAGTAAGAACGTCCCAAGCGCGGTGCCCGTCAGGGGCTGCCTGAAGTTTGGTGCTTGGCGGAACGATCCCCAGTTCAAGAGCGCGCCGGTAACCTTGCTCGCGCATCACGTCCCATCCGGCGTCGAAAGTCCCGTTATAACCGTCGATGTAAGACACCGGAGCCTGAACTGGGATGTGAACCGCCTGCAGCGAAAGAAAGCCAAGGAACGGCTTCTCGCTGTCACCAGCGTCAATATACTCGATCATCTTGTCGACGAGCGAGCGCGACGAATAGTAATCGTCAGGCAGTTCGGTAGGTTTCCCATCTTCGAACCATGCGCTCTTTTCGTGCGCTGGCAGGTAGGATGACTTGTCGTAATTGCTGCCACCGGTGGCATCCATGACGAACGAACGATCAAAGCCGAAGGCATGGGGCAGATTGGCTCCGACCTCGCCAATGCCCCACTTGCCGGTCACATATGTCTGATAGCCTGCGGCCGAAAACAGCGTGCCCATCGTCTGCTGGTTCGCACTCCAGGACATCGAGTAGCCCGGCAGGCCCTCCATTTCCGGGCTCAGGGTCTCGACCAGCGTCCCCATGCCGACCTGGTGATTGTCCATCCCGGTCATGAGCATGGCACGGCTCGGCCCGCAGAAAGGCGAGGTGTAATAGCGCGAGAGCATGGTGCCGTTGGCAGCGACCCGGTCGATGTTGGGTGTACGCGAATTACTGCCATAGACGCCGAAATCCATGAAGCCGACATCATCGAACAGGATCAGCAAGATGTTGGGCCGCGCGTTCCTGGTTTCAGTAGCCTCTTGGGCGTCTGCCGATCCCGTCCAAAGCGCGACTGCAGCCAAGCTTACGGCAAAATATGAGAGGGTCTTCAACGCAGCGTCCCTGTGTAAGTGACGGTTTGGCCGCGCCGGAAGCGATTCGTGAGGGGCGCGACTTTTCGCCTGATCGCGTACAAAATGCTGCAACTGCGAAGAAGTTGAAGTTCAGTTCTGGCCAAAAAGTATTCAATTTTGACCGGCCGGGTTGCGTTAGGTCTGACGTGCCCTGAACGCGCTGGGCGAAACACCAGTCCATTGCTTGAAGCTGCGCGAAAAATTGGATGCTGTGTCAAAGCCGAGTTCGAATGCGATCGTCTGGATTGGCTTCTTGCCTTGCGCGAGTTGCTTGCGCGCATGGCGCTCACGCCTGTCTCTCACCAGCTTGCGAAAGGATGTCCCGGTCTGTTCAAGCTGGCGGCGGAGGCTTCGTTGCGATACACCAAGTGCGTTCGCTGTTTCGGCAAGCGTGGCGCCAAGATTGCCCTCGCCCTCGAGGAATTGCGAAACGATATGCGCCAGCGTGTTGTTGTAGCTCGCTTGCTGCGCCATGCTTTCGCAGAGCGATACAAGGTGGCGATGGTTGAGCGGATCGCTGCCGGGCAGCGGCGCATCGAGCAGTTTTGCGGGGAAGATCAGCCGATTCTCACCCGCGCCGAACTGCATCGGAAAAGGTATTTCTTCAGCGATCCTGTGCCAATCCGGGGGAGCCTCGACCGCAATCTTTGCTCGATGGGACACCTGCTCTCGGCGCACGATCGCCCGCATTAACACGTCGCTGGCCAAAAGCGCACTGCCTGCCGAGAAATAGGATATGTCCCCAAGCGGTATCCGCATACGGATACACAGCGCGGATTCCGTCGGATCCTTGCTGTGCAGACGATCAAGCAGGGTGAACTCGACCACAGGGTAAGTGAGAAAGGCGTAACGGCTAAAGACACGCAATGCTTCGCCTAGAGATGCCGCATTCATAGCCGCCAAGAGCGGTAAACCTGCAGTTGTCGGCTCGAACCGCAAAGCGAGCCTTAATCCGATATGAGGATCACCGCTCAGACTGATCACGTTTCTATAAAACTTCTGCAAACTGGCCAAGCCGCACCGGAAATCCGGATCGGTAAGACTAGCCTTCGTAAGACCGGTTCCGGCAAGCAGTGCGCTGGCAGAATACCCATCTTCACACAATGTGCGAAAGATGAAGCCGGGATAATGCATCGGGAGGGCTCGGTTTTCGGGCGTGAACGTCCTGTGTTTCATAGCGCGCCTTCGCCCTTTCTCGGATTGCGCCGCCTCGTCCGAACGCCAAGCGCGGGCAAAGACCATGTGCATGACCATCCCGCACCCGAAAAACCGGGCAGGCCCACCACCATCAAAGACAGTTAGACCCGGCATAGGATCAACGATGTGCCTTCATCATGCTTATAGCCGCAATCAGGTCAAAATTGAATGGATTTTGGCCGAAACGGCACTTCAGAGTTTCAGCGGCGCCAGCGAAACTGTATTGGAAAAACTGTCCGACGGACCGGCTGCATTTTGAATTGATTGGGCCGCTCTGGGGCTCGCAGATCATAATTCGCTCTGCATTGCGACTACAAGGACCAACTGGATGATTTCTCGCGAAAGGCTCTTTGGAATTGTTGCCGCATTCGCCGCGCTCACCGGATGCGCGTCCGGGGTCACCAATGACGAGCAGACCGACACTACCGCAGACAGGAAACTCCCGCGCGAGGCCGAAGGCCAGCGCGCTGAACTTCTTTCAGCGTTTTTCGGGCTCGATAACACTCTCCCTCCGCTTGCCAATCTCATATGCACAGGCGCTCCTGGCAAAGACGGCATGCCGGTCATCTTTTCGACCGAGATCGACCACACAACGATGCAGGCGGGAGATTTCAAGGTTACGACCCGTTCAGGCAAAACAGGTGTGGTTCACTGCGTCTCGTTGCTTCCCGCAACCCATGCAGGAGAACTGCGCACCGTGCTCCTTGTGGGTGAGTTCGGGAACGCGAATGATGATCCTCCCGCAAGCGTCGAGATTATTGGTCATCTGGAGTCGATTAACGGTAAACTCGACTTAAAGGGGGCAAGCATCGAAGTAACGCCTCTTGAGCCGGGTCCAACGCTTGTCCTGGCTCAAATCGTTTCGGATGATGAAGAAGACATGGGGCTGGGCCTGCCACGCACCAAGGGAAGCGTATGCCCCGCACAAGGAATCGGCCAAAAAGTGCGGGTTGTCTGGGCGGGGGGCGTAACTCTGGAGAACGGTGATGAACCCGGCGACAAGGAACGCAAACTTTACAAATTGACTGTACAGAATGCAGAAGGAGAGCGTCGCGAGGTTGTGCCGGTAGCCCTTGCCGATCTGGGCGACGGGGACAATAATCACGTGCTGTGTCTGGACACACAGGATAAGCCGATATCGGTTACGTTTCCTGCAGGAATTCTGACCGATCCCAATAATGACCTCAATCCCGACACCTCAATCTTGGTTCGACATTAGCAAAGCCGTGCAATTCGATCGCTGTTAGCTCCGAGAGGACAAAGCGAGAATAGCACCAATCGCTTCGCAAGCCGAAAGGCCGCTTCATCGCCGCAACGGCACAATAGCTGACGTTCGGCAAATATGCTTAGCGATAGGCTAGATGAGCGTCGGTTATTGGGAGTGGGAGCGAACGGGTGTGGTAGCGTTCAGCGTCACACGATCTTGCCGCGGCTCTCAGTTTTCTAGCACCCTAGGTCCTCTGTCTTCGGATGATGCTACTGCGAAACGAAACCCCTCGCTCTCAAGAACTCGAGCGTGCTTGTTGCGAATCCGGTATCTGGTCCCTCGAACAACCAGAAAGCCCGGCCGCTTGGTAGCTCCAGCTCACTCTCGTCAAAATCATATCCGTGACCGCTTTCTTCGAGCACGACGATTTCTACGTCTGTGCCTGTGTCTCGAAGCGCTTCAATGTTTTCCGCCAGTGGGACTATGGGGTCTTTTGCACCGAACACCATGAGGTACGGCAGGGAACCGAGGTTCCTCAGAAAGTCTGCTGGATCATACTCGAAACGCCGCAGCCATAGGGTCGACAATTCTTCCCTCGCGCGAGGAATATCGTCCGGGCCAAACCCTTCATCTAGCCATCCCTCGGCCTCGGCAAGTCTTCTGATGGCATCGAGTTTCGCAAATGCCTCATCGTCCGAGAGTGAGGAGTCGGTAATAATCTCCGATACTTCAGCAAGGATTCTCTGTCGTTCTTTAGGAAATCCAATAGACTCGCCATACGTCGCAGCAGAACTGATTTGTTGCTGAATAATCGAGGTCGAAGGCCCGATCCACGTAACAAGAAAGGCAGCTTGCGAGGCATTAGGATCTAACTTTAGTTTTTCGGTGGCCGCCTGAATCGTCCAAGCCCCAGCGGATTCGCCCATGAACCCGACCCGCTGATTGTCCACTTTGGACTGTGATGCGAGATGGGCATGAGCCGCGATCGCATCGTCAGTAAGTTGTCCAAAAGTGAAAGTCTCGCAATTGCCTTCAGAGTTGCCCGCGCCGCGTTTGTCATAAGTGAGAACTGCGATGCCGTATTGCGCAAAGAAGCGCGCTTTTCCATTGAGCCCTACCGCACAACCGCGCCCGCGAACCATGACAATTCCAGCTGTTTGTCCGCCGAACTGCGGCAAAGTGATAGTACCAGAAATCAGAGTCCCATCACTTGATCGGAAACTCGTCGAGGTCGACTGAGTGAGCGGTCTAGGTGGGGCAGGAGATCGCTTGAGATGGATTCGCCGACCGTTATCGCCGACA